>NZ_JASATF010000008.1:0-219817 GCF_038440175.1 Cupriavidus sp. OTU4054 | reverse complement strand
TCGGTCGCTGCTGCTGTCCCGCGGCGCCTTCACGGTGTTCGTGACGCGCCCGCTGTCGCTCGGCCTGCTGATCGCCGCTGCGCTGCTGGTGATCATTGTGGCCATGCCGTCGATCAAGGCAAAGCGAGACGTAGCGTTTCAGGAGGAATAGCGGCGGATGGAGATGAGCTGGCGCGCGACGGCGTTGGCCGGCTCGCCGCCGCGACAGGCACGGAATGCGCTCTTTTTACTGAAAACTGCGACTCATCCCGTTCGGCTCCGCGCCGCTCCGGGCCGCCACCTAAAATGGTGTACGCCTACCCGGTTGGGAGCATCAGCCGATCACCTCTCAGAGGTACACCATGGCCGATATTACTTGGGTCGTCGTCGCCGACGGTGGCCGTGCTCGAATCTTCGAGACCGCTGGGCTAAAACTGGAATTACGGGAAATCGAAGACCTCGTCAATGTTGTTCCAGGTGGGATCACGCTTAGAGATAGGGAACGCGAGAAGTTTGCGAAGACCATCGCCGAACGCCTCGAACAGGGACGGCTCGAGCATAGGTATCATCGCTTGCGACTCGCCGTGGAGCCAAGATTTCTGGGCATGCTTCGCAAGCATCTCAGCGCGGAAACGCTTCAGATGATCTTCGAAGTCATCAACGAAGATCTATCGGCTTTCGATGCGCGCGAAGTTCAGGCGCATCTGAGAACGCATTGAGGCGGCCGGCCAGCGGCGCCGACCACCGCCGCCGACGCTCCGGCCCCGTCAATCCTTCCATCACGGGCCTGACACCGTGGCGTGCCGGAAGAATGTGTAAGTAAACCTAAGGAAGATGACTGCAGGGACTAGACTTCGATGTCCCACTATCGTCCTTCCTGGAGATGGCGCCCCATGGAGCAAATGTCTGTTTCTTCGGAGTCGCGTGGCCTCTACTGCCACGCGATCGGTATGTGCTGTACGGACTGTTCCATAAAGCCTGCACAATGGATCTCGTGTGTCATCCCGGCAGACCGGACCACCGCACATGCGAGCGTCGTCGGAGACACTGCCCGCTCTTGTCACCATATCAGCGTCAGTGCGCCGTTCATTGCTATCGTGCCCGCGAGCGCTTGCATCGAATTAGACGATGAGGACGATCCTCGTGGCCTTGTGCTCGCGCTCAATTTGGCCAGGTTGAGGGAAACCGCCAGTATTGGTTACGGTACCACGACCTGTGATATTCCTTGCTGGGTCACGGCGTGGGACCCATTCCTACGCGAGGTGGCCGACAAGATTTCAACGCTGCATGCCGGTACAAAGCCGGACCCGGAGTGCTTCGTCGCCTTCGCTGCCGTAATTTCGCTTCATCTCGCGGCCCGATACGGGCGCGCTGGTACACACGAAGAGGGTGCAGCGCTCTCGCATCTAAAGCTAAGTGTCGTAGAAGATTTCATAGACAAGCATATCGCGGAGAACATTCCGGTCGAGCGCCTCGCGGCGGTCGTGCATATGAGCGCGTCGCATTTCGCGCATGCTTTCAAAAACGCGACTGGCCTTACACCGCACCTCTACCTGACTACGAAACGGCTGAAGTATGCGGAGTTGATGCTTATCGAAGGAGTCATTCCCCTCATCGATGTCGCTGCTCGGGCAGGCTATCGGACGCAGCAACACTTCACCGCGGTGTTTCATCAATACACAGGCTACACGCCCCGCGCTTTCCGGTTTGCACATGTTCGCCCAGAACGACACGACTCTCCGGCGTACGCCTGGTGCCAGTTAGGCAAAACGAAGCTCGAATAGAAGCGCGCACGTAACATCAGAAACCGGATAGCACGATCTTGCCGCGCGCCTTGCCGCTCTCGATCAAGGCATGGGCGCGGCGCAGGTTTGTCGCGTTGATGGTGCCGAAAAGGTCCGCCAGGGTTGTGCGCAGCACGCCGGCATCGACCAGCGCGGCGATCCGGACCAGAATGGCGTGTTGCTCGATCATGTCCGCCGTCTGGTACATCGAGCGCGTATACATCAGTTCCCAATGTAGCGAGATGCTCTTCGGCTTGAGGATCGGCACGTCGAGCGACTCGGGGTCATCGATCAGGCCCAGCTTGCCTTGCGGTGCCAGCATCTCGGCGATGTCGACGAGGTGCTTGTCGGTGTGGGTCAGGCTTGCCACATAATCCGCCATGTAATCGGCCTCGTCGATACCAAGGCCGCGCAGTTGCGCCGCCATGGGCTTCGTGTGGTCGATGACATGGTGCGCGCCAAGCTCGCGCACCCACTCCCGTGTCTCCGGCCGGGATGCCGTGGCGACCACGGTCAGGCCCGTCAACTGGCGCGCCAGTTGAATCAATATCGAGCCGACGCCGCCCGCGCCGCCAATGACCACCAGCACCCCGATCGGGTTCTTGCCCTCGCGCACCTGCAATCGGTCGAACAGCAACTCCCACGCCGTGACCGCAGTCAGCGGCAGCGCGGCCGCTTCCTCGAAGCTGAGGCGCTTCGGCATTGGACCGACGATGCGCTCGTCGACCAGATGCAGCTCGCTGTTGGTGCCCGCGCGCAACAGCGAACCGGCGTACATGACCCGATCACCGGGTTTGAATAGGGTGACGCGGTCCCCCACGGCGCGAACCACACCGGCCGCATCCCAGCCCAACACCTTCGGTTCCACCGGGGGCGGCAGCACGCCGCCCCGGATCTTGGTATCGACCGGGTTCACCGACACCGAACGCACCTCCACCAACAGGTCGTACCCGGCCGGCACTGGCTCCGGCAACGTGGTGTCGATCAGGGCATCCGGCGAATCGAGCGGCACCGACTCGTTATAGACCACGGCTTTCATGATGGGCGGCTGTTGTCTAGGCAGCCTTCTTTACGCTGCCATGCGGATCGATGACGAACTTCTTCGGCGAACCGTCGCTGAAGGTCTTGTAGGCCTCCGGCGCTTCCTCGAGCGAGATCAGCTCGGTGTTCAGCATCGCGCCGAGGTAGGGCATCCGGCCCCACAGGATCGCCATCATCAGGTCGCGGTTGTAGTGCATGATCGGTGCCTGCCCCGCCATGAGTCTCGGCGACTTGATCCACGCCTTGCCGAACGCAACGGGAAGCTGCCCCTTTTTTGTCAGCTCGGTGCTCGCCTTCGGATCGGCGTCGGTGTAGATGCCGGGGATGCCCATCGCCCCGCCTGCCCGTACCACTTCAATCAGCGTGTTGATGACCGCCTCCGAGTGCTCGTTGTTCGCCTCCGGGCCGCTGCCGTGCGCTTCGAGCCCGACGCAATCCACGCCGCAATCGACTTCCCGCTTGCCCAGGATCGCTTCGATCTGGTCGGGCACCGGCGTGTCGCTGGTGAGATCGACAATCTCGCAACCATTGTTCTTCACCAGGTCCAGCCGCTCCCGATTACTATCGGCCACGATGATGCAGGACGCGCCGATCAGGCGGGCCCCCGCCGCGACACACCGGCCCACGGGCCCGGCCCCGGCGATATAGACCGTCGAGCCGACTCTGGCCCCAGCCTCCATCAGGCCATGGAAGCCAGTCGGCAGGATGTCCGACAGCAGCGTGAGATCGCGGATCTTCTCCATCGCCTGATCCTTGTCCGGGAAAGGCAGCAGGTTCCAGTCGGCGTAAGGCACCATGAGGTAGTCGGACTGGCCGCCCTGCCAGCCGCCGAGATTGAAGCCATACGCGCCGCAATCGACGGCGTCGTTGACGTTCATGCACACATCGGTGTGCCGCTCCTTGCAATTGCGGCAACGCCCGCAGGAGACGTTGAACGGCACCGAGCACAGGTCGCCCACCTTGATGTACTCGACCCCCTTCCCGACCTCGATGACCTCCCCCGTCATCTCGTGACCCATCACCATCCCCTTGGGCGCGGCAAAGCGGCCCCGGTAGATGTGTTGGTCGCTGCCACAGATGTTCGTCGTCACGATTTTGAGGATGGCGCCGTGTTCGGCTTTCTTGCCCGTCGGGGTGATCAGCTTTGGATAGTCGAAGGTCTGAAGCTCCATCTTCATCGGACCCATGAACGTGATTACGCGATTGCCGCTCGCAGCCATGATTCAACTCCTTGTGTTTGTGATGACAGTGACCTCAAAGCCAGGCGCTTGGGGGTGGTACCTCTTCCGTATTCCTGCAAAGACTTGTTGCCTCTCCGCGGCCTACCTCCAGCGCCCGTCGGTGACGGAGCGAGGGGATTCCCCGCGCTCCTGCGCGAGCGTCGGATAGTCGGTATATCCGCGCTCGCCGCCGCCGTAGAAGGTGGTGGGATCCGGCGAATTGAGCGCCGCGTGTAGCCGCAAGCGTTCAGGCAGGTCGGGGTTGGCAATGAACAATCGTCCGAACGCAATCAGATCCGCGTTGCCATCCTCGATCCATTTTTCCGCATCGCGCCCGTCGAACCCGCCGGCGACCATCAGCACACCGCGATACGTGCGGCGTATCATCTGGCTCATGCGTTTCGCGCGCTCGATGGCGGCCACATCCTCTCCCGTCGACGCCAACGCGGGGTTCACGATGTGCAAGTAAGCCAGGCCGTATCGATTCAGCTTCTCCACGACGTAAGAGAAGGTGGCCTCCGGATCGTCATCGTGCATGTCGTTGAAGGTGCCAAGCGGCGAGAGCCTGACGCCCACTCTGTCTGGCCCCCACACTTCGCAAACCGTCTCGACGACCTCGAGCAACAACCTGGCCCGGCGCTCGATCGATCCGCCGTATTCGTCCGCGCGGCTGTTCGTGCCCGACAGCAGGAACTGGTCGAGCAGATAACCGTTCGCGCCATGGACCTCGACGCCATCCATGCCCGCGGCCTTCGCGTTGCGCGCACCGCGGAAGTACTGGCGCACGACATACGGCATCTCTTCGGGCTGCAGTGCGCGAGGCTTGACGCAAGGCGCGATGACCCCTTCGCCCCGCTCGTTCTCGATGAACGCCTCGGCTTTCGGCTGGAGCGCGCAGGGCGCGACGGGCAGCATCTCATCGGGTTGCAGCGACGGGTGCGAGATCCGTCCTACGTGCCACAGCTGCATGAACATCAGCCCTTGCGCCTCGTGCACGGCGTCCGCCACGAGCCGCCAGCCTTCGACCTGCGCCGGGCTGTGTATGCCCGGCGTCCATGCATAGCCCTGCCCCTGCATCGATACCTGGGTCGCCTCGCTGACGATGAGCGCGGCCGTCGCGCGTTGGGCGTAATAGCAAGCGTTGAGCTGCGACGGAATGTTGCCCGGCCGGAGTGCGCGCGAACGCGTCAACGGACCCATCACGACGCGATGAGGCAGCTTGTACGGGCCGACCTTTATAGGCTTGAACAGCTTGTACAGGGGGCCGGCTTCCTTATCGGGCATATTCGTTCCTTGTGTGATCGACTTGGGCCGAGAGAGACGAGGCCCCTGGGTCTATACGCAGTCTAGCCGCGACACTGCGCGCGGTTCTTGTCGGTTACTGCTCCACGATGTCACGTTCCTGCTGTCATCGGCGCGATGCGAGGGCCATGAGACACGATGGCAGAAGGCCAACAAAACACGGCAGAATCGCGACAGACATCCCTCCGGCGTGGGTCTAGCCTTGGCACAGGAAGTCCTCGTGGTCTCTGGTTGTCCTGGTGTCTTGGTGAGGGGGATGCAGATGTTCCAGCCCAGTACTGTTCCTTACCAGCGGCATCGGGGTTTCGAACGTGCCTTCTCGCCAGGGACGCTCAGCCTTGGATTGTTTTTTCCCATTGAAGCGTTCGAGGGAGATCGGCCGACGATGCTCAACCAGGTCGCGCTGGTCAAGCGAGCCGAGGCGGCCGGTTTTGCGGCGTTATGGTTTCGCGATGTGCCACTGAGAGATCCGAGCTTTGGCGATGTGGGCCAGGTGTTCGATCCGTGGGTCTATATGGGATTTATCGCCGCCCACACTTCGAACATCGCCCTCGGCACGGCGTCGATCGTGCTACCGCTGCGCAATCCCCTCCATACGGCCAAGGCGGTCGCGAGCGTCGATCAACTGAGTCATGGCCGGCTGCTTCTGGGGGTGGCCTCCGGAGATCGCCCAGTCGAGTTCCCGGCATTCAACATCGACCCGGAAAAGCGAGCCGATATCTTCCGCGAAAGGATAGCGGTGATCCGACAGGTGCAGCGCACGAGCTTCGAGCCCGTGCGCTGGAGCGAAGGCGAGCTGATCGGGGCCGACCTGATTCCAAAGCCCACGACGAACGAGATTCCGCTGTTCGTGACCGGGCATAGCCGCCAATCGCTCGACTGGATCGCCAGGCACAGCTGTGGGTGGATCACTTATCCCCGCCCGCCTCACCTCCAGCGAACGAGCATCGACAAATGGCGGCAGGAAGTGATCGCGCAATCCGGTAGCGTGTACAAGCCGTTCATGCAGTCGCTGTATGTCGACCTCGATGCATCGCCGACGGCCGCGCCATCACCGATTCACCTCGGGTTCAGGCTTGGCAGAAGCCATCTGATCGACTTGCTGGATGTCCTGCAGGCCATCGGCGTCGATCATGTCATCCTCAATTTGAAGTACGGAGGCCGCGGCGCAGCCGAGGTCGTCGAGGAGCTTGGCACGCATGTGGTGCCGCGCTTTCCCGCGCGGAATGCTACCGGCGCGGGAGCCGATACACGCGTCTGGTGAGGCGTTCGTGCCAGGGCGCCCCGCATAAGCTAACGATACGAGTTGACCATGGAAGCGATCACGGATCCCGTCCAGCTGAGCGCCAGCCGACTGCTCGACTGGGTCTGCCAACCGCGCAGGAACGGCGATAGCTTCAACATGCTACCCGAGCCATCGCGGCTGTCCGCGCGTGCGCTCACGGCGCGCGCCCAGCATCGTTTGCCCGGCGCGCTCGGCGAGGTCCAGATCGTCTCGGCGATACGCCGGCAATACCGTATCGAGCGCTTCAGGCAGCCGCTTGCCGATTGCTTCGTCCTGGTTCCCATGCGGACCACCCTTGCTGTCCACGCCAACACCATCCTCGGCCTTCAGGGCTCGCTCGATGCCGGTTTGGGTCAGACCATCGCCGATGCGTTTCTGGCCTACTCCCCTGCGCGCCACGGTGCGGCGCTGCCCTATCTGGCGGCACGGCTCGGTGACTTCAATCGTGATCATCCACCGGGACTCAGCGGCGAGGAGTTCGGCCTCTTTCTGGATCCCACGTTCACCTGGCGCGGCGTACAGAAGAAGTTCGACGACGTGGAATGGCTTCATGCCGTCTATGAGGGCAACGCACAATCCATCATCCCCGAGCTATGTCCGGAACGCGAAAAAAATCTTGGCGATGACGGTTACCGACTCGTCTATATCGGGGAGGAGTACTTGCAGGGCATTCCCCCCGCGATGGCGTCGAAGAACGTCGTGACGATCCTGCACGGAGAGTCCGAAGACCAGGCCGTGGCGACACGCGCGCAGGAACTCGCTCGCGTCAAGAAGAGCGATTGCCAGTTCATGGATTTGCACAAGAGCCGTATCACGTCCATCCGGCTGATGGACGAAAAGAGATGCGTGCACGAACTCGGGTATCTGAGGCACCCCAGCTGTGGCGTCCATGTGTCCATGCCGACGCTACACACGAGGTCGGCGCAGAACTTTCTCTATGCGACGGTCATCTGGCCGCACCGGCATGACGATATGAAGCGGATCTTTACGGAAAGCGCCCATGAGGCGGCCATCCTGGCCGCGCCCGTTGCGTTGGTCAATTTCGAGGCGGGGCTTGCAATCTTCAAAGTCGAGTTCTGGAGACTCGTCAAGGACCGGGCGCTCCATAGCTTCGACTGCCTGATTCCCGAACTCATTCTGGTCAGGCAGGCAGGCGGATGGCAGCCTGCCGGCTGGCCGGAACCCAACGAGTCCGAAGATGAGGCCGACCACTCCCTTGAATCTTGACAAACTGCGGCTGCAATGGCGCATGCTGACGTTCTATGAGCGCTTCGAGCAGATCATCTCCCACATCTTGAGCCTCGTGATCTCGGTCGTCATTCTCGTATCGCTCTGGCAGTTGATTCGCGCCGTCATCGCACTGCTGTTTTCGGGAGCCATCGATATTCTCGACCATGCGGTCTTCCAGGCGGTCTTCGGGATGGTGATGACGCTCCTGATCGCGATGGAGTTCAAGCATTCGATTACCCACGTCGTACTACGGCGAGGTCACATCGTACAGGTCAAGACGGTGATCCTCGTTGCGATACTGGCGATCGCGCGCAAGTTCATCATCCTCGACCCGGCCACGGACCCGCCTCACATCGTCGCACTCGCCGCGGGACTACTCGCGCTCGGCAGCGTCTACTGGCTGATGCGGCAACGCGACGACGCGGTCGATGCGGTGGCCGCCGAGCTGGCCGCGCGGGAGAACGAGGAGCGCGGGTGATGCCCGGGGGCGCAGGATTCCGAAACCTCTGCGCAGAAACGCGGAAGAACCGCATGACGCCCGGACATAAGCTTGAGCACAGTCACGGCTCACCCATCCCGCCTGCCTTGCCAGCCGGGCCCCTGTCGACTCGACCGAGGTACCCAACAATGGAAGAACTGCTCGGACGTGCATGGTGGATGCTGGCGCTGCGCGGCGCCGCAGGCATCGTGTTTGGTGTCCTCGCGCTTCTCTGGCCTGGTCTCACGCTGCTGGTGCTCGGCGCGATGTTCGCGGCTTATGTCGTTATCGCAGGCGCCGCGGCAGTCGGCGCGGCGGTGCGACATCGCGCAATACGCTCGGACTGGTGGATCCCGTTGCTGCTGGGCCTGTGCAGTATTGCCGCGGGCGTGATCGCCATCGCCGTGCCAGGTCTGACGACGCTCGTGCTGATCGCTGTCATGGGCGCGAACGCCATCGTCACGGGCGTGCTCGATCTCACCGCCGCAATGCGGCTGAAGCGGCGCGGGCGCAACCACTGGCTGCTGTTTGCCATCGGCATCCTGTCGGTGCTGTTCGGCGTCGTCGTGTTGCTGGCCCCCGGTGCCGGCGCGCTCGCCCTCGTCTGGATGGTCAGCACCTACGCGATTGTCACGGGCGTGATGCTCCTCGTCCTGGGCCTTGGCGCGCGGAACTGGCGGTCCGTCCTTCGCAACCGGCGGAACGTCCCACTGCACTCGTGAGGGCGCCGCACGCCCGGCGTCCATCCTCCCTGTGCGCATATCGGAGAACACCATGAAGACCCGCCTGACTTCAGTCGCAAAGCTGTCAACGCTTGTGCTCGCGCTATCCGCTGGGGGCCTGTTGACCGGCACCGCGACCGCGCAGGATCCGCCCATCGCCGGCAAGGCGACGCTCGGGGTAACCGTTACCGAGGCCCAACTGGTGGCAACGGGCTGGCGTGCATCGAAGATGATCCACACCGATGTCTATAACGAAAAGAACGAGAAGATCGGCCGGGTCGATGACCTCATCGTGGCACCGGATGGTTCGCTTTCGACCGCGGTCATCGATGTCGGTGGCTTTCTCGGCGTGGCCACGCATCGTGTCGCGATCCCCGTTCAGCATTTCAAACAGATCGCACCGAAGGCCATTCTCCCCGGCGCAAGCAAGGACGCGCTGAAGAAGCTGCCGGTGTTCGAGTACGCCAAGGGCTGACAGCCCTGCACCTCGAGGGCTCTTTAGCAGGCCCTCGCCCTCAATCCTCAACTGCCCTCTTCAACGGAGATCATCATGGCAACTTGCAGTGTTTGCGGAAAGCCGGCGACCTCGCAGATTACGATTACCGAGAACGGTCAGCGTCGCCAGTTGACGCTGTGCAACCAGCACTACGTCGAGTTCATGGCGCGCAACCAGCGCAGCCTCTCGCCGCTCGAGTCGCTTTTCCGCGGCGGCCTCTTCGATAGCCTCTTCGACGACATGTTGTCGCCGCTGGAAGGCGGCCGGAGCGGCTTGCATGCCGTCGGCAAGGCCGACGAGTCGCGGACAAGTGCCGGGGAGGACGGCAACGGCGACGCAGGTGCGGCCACGCGCGGGGGCTCACCCGGCGGTCGTCCGCGTCGGCATCGCCGCGCGCGCGAAGCCGTCGACCTCCAGACGTTCCTTAGCGAGAGCGGCCTGGACCGCCTGCAGGCTGCCGCCCAAAAGGCTGTCGATCTCGGCAAGTCCGAAGTCGATACCGAACACCTGCTGCTTGCGCTCACCGACAATAACGTGGTGCAGGAGATCTTTCGCGAGTTCAAGCTGGACCCGGAAGAGATAAAGAGGACGGTCGATCAGAGCGCGCCACGGGGCAACCGCGGGGAGAGAGCCGACGATGAACACATCGGCGTGTCGCCGCGCGCGAAGAGCGCGCTGGAGAATGCGTTGACCGCATCGCGGGAGCTCGGCCACAGCTATGTCGGGCCGGAGCATATCCTGATCGGACTCGTCGAAGAGGAAGATGGCTTCGCGGGCGAGTTGCTGCGCAAATACGGGCTGTCTTCGCATGCGCTCCGGCAGAAGACCGTCAAAGTGGTCGGCAAAGGCGCGGAGGAAGGCACCGTCGAGGGGCGATCCACCACGCCGACGCTCGACAAGTATGCGCGCGATCTCAGCGACCTCGCGCGGCGCGGCAAGCTCGATCCGGTGATCGGCCGCGACAAGGAGATCGAAACCACGATCGAGGTGCTGGCCCGCAGGCGCAAGAACAACCCGGTGTTGATCGGCGAGCCGGGCGTCGGCAAGACGGCGATCGTAGAGGGACTCGCCCAGCGCATCGCGCAGGATCAGGTCCCGGAAGTGCTGCGGGGCAAGCGTGTCGTCGAGTTGAACATCAACAGCGTGGTGGCGGGCGCGAAATATCGTGGCGAGTTCGAAGAGCGCGTGAAACAGGTACTCGACGAGATCGTCGCGAATCAGGACAGGCTCATCGTCTTCATCGATGAGCTGCATACGATCGTGGGTGCCGGCCAGGGTGGCGGTGAAGGTGGACTGGATATCGGCAACGTCTTCAAGCCCGCGCTCGCACGCGGCGAACTGCACCTCGTGGGCGCCACGACGCTTAATGAATACCAGAAGTACATCGAGAAGGACTCGGCGCTCGAGCGCCGCTTCCAGCCAGTGAACGTCCCCGAACCGAGCGTCGCGGAAACCATCGAGATCCTGCGCGGCCTCCGGGATCGCCTCGAGGCCCACCACAAGGTGAAGATCAGCGAGGAGGCCATCTCGGCCGCGGCGAAGCTGTCGGACCGGTATATCGCCGCGCGATTCCTGCCGGACAAGGCCATCGACCTGCTCGACCAGGCGGCTGCCCGCGTACGAATCGCCTCGAACTCCAGGCCGACGAAGCTGCGCGATATCGAGGCCAGCATCCGCCGCACGCGTCAGGAACAGGACGCGGCGAGCGCCGCCAAGCAGTTCGACAAGGCGAAGGAACTGGAAAACAAGCTCAGCGCCGAGCAGGAGCGCCTCAACGATGCAACCGAAGCGTGGAAAAAAGAACGCGGCACAAGTTCGCAGGAGGTGACGGCAGAAGACATCGCGCAGGTCGTAGCGTCGCTCACCGGCGTTCCGGTGTCCGAACTCACCGCCGAGGACAGGGAGAAGCTGCTTCGCCTCGAAGACCGCCTGATGGAGCGTGTGGTCGGCCAGGACGAGGCCGTGAGCGCGGTGGCGAGGGCCGTCCGGCTCTCCCGCGCCGGTCTCACGGAAGGCGGCAAGCCCATCGCGAGCTTCCTGTTTCTGGGGCCGACCGGCGTGGGCAAGACGGAGCTTGCCAAAGCCCTTGCCGCCGCCGTATTCGGCGACGAGAACCAACTGGTGCGTATCGACATGAGCGAGTACGCCGAGCGGCATACGGTGTCGCGGTTGGTGGGCTCTCCCCCTGGATATGTCGGCTATGAAGAAGGCGGTCAGTTGACCGAACGAGTCCGCCGCCGGCCGTATAGCGTGGTGCTGCTCGACGAGATCGAGAAGGCGCACCCGGAGGTGCACAACATCCTGCTGCAGCTGTTCGACGAAGGCCGTCTCACCGACGGAAAGGGACGCACGGTGGATTTCACGAACACGATCATCATCGCGACGAGCAATATCGGGTCGCAGATGATTCAGGACAACATGCGTGCCGACAAGGCGCAGCTGGACTACCCTGCGCTGCGCGACCGCCTGATGGAGGTGCTGCGGCATCATTTCAAGCCCGAGTTCCTGAACCGCGTCGATGAAGTGGTGGTGTTCCACGCGCTGGGCAAGGCACAGATCCGCAGCATCGTCGATCTGCAACTCGCGCGCGTGCAGCGCACCGCGGCCGGACAGAACATCGAGCTATCGTTCGACGATTCGCTGCGGGATCACCTCGCCGATATCGGCTATGACCCCGAGTTCGGCGCACGGATGCTAAAGCGCAAGATCCGGGCGGAAGTGGAGTCGCAACTCGCGGATGCGCTGCTGCGGGGCGATGTACGCGATGGCGACAAGGTGACGATCGCCTACGATGCGGGCACGAATGCCGTGCGCGTACAAAAGGCGACTGCCGATGCGGCGGTGGCGCGTCCGGCGGAAGAGGCTGACGCCGCGCACGCGTGACCGGCGTGCGCAGGGGCGTGAAGCCGGTTTCGCCACCATTCAGGCTACCGATCAGGGGCGTAGCGGGGTTCCAGCGAGCGCGGCTGACAGGGAGGTCGCGGTGCAACGGGTAGCGTTCCAGCGCTGCCCGCGCCTGACCCTGGCGGCCGCGGCTTGCCAGCCGTAAGACCACTCACGGGCGGCTCGTCGCCTTCCGAGTACGGTGCCGACTGCCGCGACGCTGCGCGCGCAAGCGGTACCGCGCCAGCCAACTCTCGGGCAAACAGGATGACGCAGGGTACTTAACCGCCATTGGCGCGGTGGTCCGCGCTCGCCGCCTGGAGTTCGCGTGTCTCAGGAAGCGCTGGCCCTTGCGACGGGCATCGACCGCAGCCATATGGGCCGCATCGAGCGCGGCGAGCGCAATCTGTCCGTGCTCAATCTCATCCGGATTTCGGCCGCGCTCGATATCGCCCCCTCCCAACTCCTCAAGAGATCCGGCCTGTAGGCTGTCACACTGCCATGGCGAGCCAGATCACGACGATCGAGCAGGCCTTTGGCAAGTCGGTACGTATCCGACGCAAGATGCTCGGCTGAAATCAAAGCGAACTCGCCCGGCATGCGGGCCTGCAGACGTCCGCCGTGAGTCGCATCGAACGCGGCGAGGGCGCCCCCACCCTGCACACCCTGGCACGCATCGCCGTGGCACTCAGCGTCCCGCTGGCTTCGCTGATGCAGCGAGCGCCACGGTGAGCGGCCCAACTTCGTTTATTTCGACTGGGCAGCACGCCTTCGATCGCAAGCCGCACGCCCTCGCTAAAGCGGGAAACCTTTGATCACCAGCTTGTCCATCCAATATGCCCGCGTTTCTATGGGCGTGTGGCCATACTTGGCGCCAACCGAGCCCAGGGCATGCCCGTCGATCACGAAACGGACGGGCTCGTCCAGCCGACGTATTCGCCAGTTTGTAGCGAAGCCATGCCGAAACGAGTGAAACGTCTTTCGCGTATCCGTGATGCCAATCTCATGACGCAGAAATTTCGCGAACCATGCCCCCCAGCTGCCGCTGAGCTTCCCCAGCTTGCTCAGCTTGAGGAGGGGAAACAGAGGCGCGTCTGGGCTCGGCAGCGATGCCACATAGTCGAGCAGTCCAAGCCGAGTCAGTACCGGATGAACAGGGACTGCGCGATTGGACGCTTTATTTTTCGTACTACCTTTCGCGTTGTGGATCGCGAAATAGTCGGCCCCGGACTCCCTCTTAAAGTCTTCCCGCCTGAGTTGCGCGATTTCTTCCAGTCGTGCCTTAGAGAAACAGGCGATCAACGGCATCCAGTGGGCCGCGATGCCTCCCGCTGCGCCTTGGGCGGGCGTCGCGTGCGTTGTAAAGGTAGGATGACTGAAAATTTTCTGATAGTCCTCGGGATCGAAGCTGACGCGCGGGTCGTCAATGTTAATCATGCGATGCCTGTTAAGCCTTGCCACGCCAAGGGATGCCCCGCGCAGAGCGTGACCTGTGGCCGTGCTACTAGCTCCGGGACTGGTGCCCCGGTCATGCTAGAGGGTTGTTGCGCGTGGGATGCGCGGGGGCGTACGGGGGAGCGCGCGAGTCATTTGATTTCACAACTGCGCGCGGATTAGCAAAACGGATTTTTTGCCCGAACCAAAATGCAGATTATTCAAAGTGTGATAGGATTTTCACACCACGCCAATTCTCTAAGAAAGGGAAATGATGTCTGATTCGTATTCTTGGCAATGTCCTTTCTGCGGTCACCACGCAACCATTACCATAAACAATCGGTCTGTTGATCATCATGTTTTCGACAAGGGCAATAAGGATGGCAACTCGGTCCTAGTTACTACCGTCATCACTTGCCCCAACCCGGCGTGCCGAGAGTATGAACTAAAGGCTGCTCTCTACAGGTATGCGACCCCGCCTGGAGGTGGCTCGTATGCCCCTAGGGGCGCGGCCAGGCAGACTTGGACTCTGCGCCCAGCTTCCGCTGCCAAGCCAATGCCAGACTATGTTCCTCATCCGATCGTTGAGGACTACAACGAAGCCTGCCTGATTCAGAGCCTCAGCCCGAAAGCGTCGGCAACCCTATCAAGGCGATGCCTGCAAGGAATTATTCGCGATTTCTTTGGAATAAGTAAGGGGACTCTCGCTGAGGAGATTAAGGCAATCGAAGATAAAGTCGATGCCGAGACGTGGAAGTCGATCGATGCCGTGCGCAGCATTGGCAATATCGGCGCACATATGGAAAAGGATATCAACGTTATCGTCGAGGTTGACGCAGACGAGGCGGCACACCTTGTTTGGCTAATTGAACTCCTAGTAGAGGACTGGTACGTTGCCCGCCACGAAAGACAGCTAAAGCACCAAAGCATCCGTGCCATTCGGGACAAGATGAACGCGGCCAAGAAGGCAAAGCCGTCAAACGTTGACAGCGAAAGCGCGGGAAATGCTAGCCAAGACGACATAGCAGGTATCGCCTCCTTAGCAGCACAGAAAGGAATTCGATTCGTTGAAGACGATAAATTCTAGTCTACCGACTGATTTGATTTATCGCTTCGAGTAACCGTGTGGCAGGCATTCCATCGCCTGCCCCATAGGCGGCAGATACTCCCTGTTCAGCGTGCCCCATCAGGGCCATTCGCACGTCCGGCGTAACACCAGCGGTCCGACACATGTCGGCGAACCCATGCCGCCAAGAATGGAAGGTGATGCGCTTGTCCGTGATCTTGAGGGTATTGCGCAGCAATCGCCCGTACCGCTTCGAAAAGGCGGCGGATACGATGCCGTGCATATCCGCCTTGGCGGGGAATAGCGGACCATCCTGCCGAGCCTGCGCCCATTCCACGAAGTCTCGCACTGGCTCGGCCAGTGGCACCCATCGGCGGCTACCTTGATTCTTGAGGCGCATTGCCGCACCCTCGTCGTGCTCACCCTCATCGGCAATCATGAGGCCAGGCATTTCCCTCGCGGGTCTGCAAATCCTCGCGGCGTAGCTGGTGCAATTCGTTCAGCCGGGCACCTGTCCAGCGGGCCAGTCGTGGTAGCCAGTACATAGCCGGGTCCGATTCGCGCATGCCCTTGGTGGCATCCATGACGGCCTCCGCCTGCTCGGGGCTGTAGGGCAGACGTAGCTCGACCGCGCGCTTAGGCGGCGGCAGTTCTGCACCCTCTGCGTGGTTCGCTTCGATCAAGCCGCGAGACTTGGCGACACCCAGCAGCAGACGGATAAATCCAATTGTCTTGTTCGTCGTGGCGACACTGTTGCCCGCCTCAATCCAGCGATAACGCATGGCGATGATGGCCGCTCGCGTAATGGTGTGGATATCGGGGTCTCTCGCCTCTCGCACGGCGCGCGTCACTGCGTCCACAGTCTTGGCCGTGGGCTGTCTGTCGCGCTGCCAGAGCGGGATGATTTGCTCAAGCGTGAGGCCCGATGTCTTGGTCTTGGCTTGCTGGGCCGTGGGCGCATTCTGCGTGGAAACAGCTTGGCGAATGGCGGGTGGAATCGGGGCATGCCCTGCCTCGGACCTACGCCGCTCTACGATGGCCCAAACCCGCTCCAGCCGGTCCGCCTCGGCCTCGTCCTTTTCCTGCTGCTCGTCCTCGGCATCCCAATGCGCCGCTGTTTCCTCGGCCTGCTCATGGCTCGCTGCCTCGTCCCAATAGGCCGGGTCGATGCTGTCTGCTGGCATCGGCTGCGGACGCTGCGTCATGGTCTGCTCTGCCGTCGCAAACTCGTTATCCAATTCCACAGATATGGCTCGGGACAAGCGCAATGCTTCGGCCCGGTCCTTGGTGCGGAGGCTTCTAACGATTTCGGCTTTGCCCGGATAGAGGGGCGTGAGGTGCTTGGGGATACGGCGGCGAATGTAGTACGTACTGCCGCGTTTGATGAGGTGTGCCATGTCTTCTCGCTGGTCCGTGTGTAACACCCGCGTGGCAGTGTATGTACCGGAAACCCGCGCCAGAAAAACAAAACCCCGGAAGACCGCGATCTTCCGGGGTTCGCCGCAATTACTGGCGGAGACGGAGGGATTCGAACCCTCGATCCAGGTTTTGGCCCGGATGCTCCCTTAGCAGGGGAGTGCCTTCGACCTCTCGGCCACGTCTCCCAAACTTGCGTTGTGCGAGGGAGTCCACACAACGAAGCGCGTATTCTAGCGAGTGACTTTCAATTGGTCAACGCCAAATCGATGACATTGACCACAATTTCGCTCGCCAGAAAATTCCTGGCGAAATTCGATCACGCCTGATCGAGTTCGAACACCTTGTGCAGCGCGCGCACGGCGAGCTCCATGTACTTCTCGTCGATCAGCACCGAGATCTTGATCTCCGACGTCGAGATCATCTGGATGTTGATGCCCTCTTCCGACAGCGTGCGGAACATCTTGCTGGCGATGCCGACGTGCGAGCGCATGCCCACGCCAACCACGGAGACCTTCGACACCTTCGGGTCGCCCGTCACGCTGCCGGCGCCGATATGCGCCTTCACGCCATCGTTGAGGATCGTCAGCGCGCGCTGGTAGTCGCCGCGCGGCACGGTGAACGTGAAATCGGTCTTGCCGTCCACGGACTGGTTCTGGATGATCATGTCGACGTCGATGTTCGCGTCGGCGATCGGGCCCAGGATCTGGTAGGCGATGCCCGGCTTGTCCGGCACGCCCAGGACAGTGATCTTGGCCTCGTCACGGGCAAATGCGATGCCGGAGATGACGGCTGCTTCCATGTCAGACTCTTCCTCAAAAGTAATCAGCGTGCCCGAATGCATTTCCTGCTCGAGCGGCATCAGGGGGTCGGTCAGCGACGACAGCACGCGCGTCTTCACGCGGTACTTGCCGGCGAACTCCACCGAGCGGATCTGCAGCACCTTGGAACCGAGGCTCGCCATTTCCAGCATTTCCTCGAAGGTGATCTGGTCCAGCCGGCGGGCGTCCTCGACCACGCGCGGATCGGTCGTGTACACGCCATCCACGTCGGTATAGATCAGGCATTCGTCGGCCTTGATCGCGGCCGCGATGGCCACGGCGGACGTATCCGAGCCGCCACGACCCAGCGTCGTGATATTGCCCTCTTCGTCGATGCCCTGGAACCCGGTGATCACGACCACCTTGCCAGCGTCCACGTCGCCGCGGATGCGTTCGTCGTCGATCGACTGGATGCGCGCCTTCGTGTAGGCCGAATCCGTCTTCACGGGAACCTGCCAGCCCGTGTAGCTCACGGCGTCGATGCCCTCGCCATGCAGCGCGATCGCGAGCAGGGCCACGCTGGCCTGCTCGCCGGTCGAGGCCAGCATGTCCAGTTCACGCGGGTCAGGCTGCGCGGAGAGTTCCTTGGCAAGGCCCAGCAGGCGATTGGTCTCGCCCGACATGGCCGAAGGCACCACGACTACGCGGTGACCCGCGCGGTGCCACTTGGCCACGCGCTTGGCGACATTCTTGATGCGTTCCGTGGAACCCATCGAAGTGCCGCCGTATTTGTGAACGATGAGAGCCATCTTCTTGTCGACGCCAGCGATTGTGCAAAGCCCTTGAAAATACACGAACGGCGCCGCTCCGGCAAGGCCAGGCTTGCATCGGCGTGATCAGGGAGTGGCGCCGGGGCGATTTTCCAGCCGATCCGGCACCCACTCCACCCGCCACCGTGGCGCCGGCGCGGCGTCCGGCCAGCGACGATGCTGTCCGAGCCCGGCCGCGAGCACCAGCGCCTCCCCCGCCCACAGCAGCGGCAGGCACTCGCGGCGCCACGCGGGCACGCCGGCTTCCTGATAGGCCTGCTTGAGCGCGCGCGCCGGGCCGCCCGGCCGCAGCACGATCCGCTCGCCGCCGGCGCGCGGCGTCACGCGCATCGGCGCCCGCAGCACGGCCTCGGGCACGCCGAACGTGTCGTCGCGCGTAAAACGCAAGACACCGCGCCAGTCCGGCACGGCAACCTCGGCAGCTTCCTGCCACGCAAACGCGAACACATCCGGCACCGCGGCAAGCGGCGGCCGGCAGGCCAGCACGCGGTCACGAAAACGATGGAGCACGAGCCCGTCGTGCGCGATGGCCGGCTCGCCACCGTCATGGTCGATCAGTTGCCTGCGCATATCCGCGAGC
This sequence comes from Cupriavidus sp. OTU4054, assembly GCF_038440175.1. Lineage (NCBI taxonomy): Bacteria > Pseudomonadati > Pseudomonadota > Betaproteobacteria > Burkholderiales > Burkholderiaceae > Cupriavidus > Cupriavidus sp. OTU4054. The sequence continues at coordinate 201,310 of NZ_JASATF010000008.1, read as the reverse complement.
CGCGCCGTCGAAGGCGGCTGCGCGCCCAGGTCGCGCAGCCAGGTCCGCAGCACCGCGTCCGCCCGCGCGGGCGGCAACGCGCGCAATCCTGGCAGATCGAGTTCGCCGTAGGTATCGCCATCGCGCCCCGCCCGCACCAGCGGCGCGAGGTCGTGCTGCGTCATGGCGTCGAGCATGTCCGCGGCCTGCGCGATATGCGCGGCGGCCTGCACCACGTTCTCCTGCAATCCGGAAAACGCCGCCACGAGGGCAGGCAGATGGGCGCGCAGCGCATTGCGCGCATACCGCGTATCGGTGTTGGAAGGATCCTCGATCCAGCGCAGCGCATGGCGCGCGCAGTACGCATCGATCTCCGCGCGCGGCACGTCGATCCACGGGCGCAGCAGCTGCACGTCGCCGGCGGGATCGAGCGCGCGCATTGCCGGCATCCCGGCGAGACCCGCAACGCCGGCACCGCGGAACAGGCGCAGGAGCACCGTTTCCACCTGATCGTCGCGATGATGCGCGAACATCAGCACGCGGGCACCGGCCGCGCGGCACATGCGGCCCAGCGCGTCGTAGCGCGCGCGTCGCGCGGCCGCCTCGATGCCCTCCCCGCCCAGCGCGGAGACCTGTACGCGTTCGGTATGGAACGGCACGCCCCACTCGCCGCACAGCGTCGCGCAGAACGCGTCCCATGCATCGGCTTCCGCCTGCAGGCCATGATGCACGTGCAATGCGACGACGGTCGCGCCGAGCCGCGCGGCGGCATCGCGCGCGGCGTGGAGCAACGCCACGGAGTCCCGGCCGCCGGACAGGGCCACGGCAATCGGCAAAGCGATGGACGCAACATCGCTGGGAGCCGAAACAACAAAGGCCGCACTGGCTTGCACAGCCCGTGCGACCTTGTCGATCAGGTCCGGTGACATCGTGGATGTCACCGCGTTGGCGCCACCGTCATTCGGTCGCGCCGGTTTCCTTGAACTTGCCATACGCGAGCAGACGCTCATGACGGCGCGCCTGCAGTTCCTTCACGCTCATGCCCTGGAACTGGCGCAGCGATTCGGCCAGCGAGCGCTTGAGCATCGTCGCCATGTTCTTCGGGTCGCGATGCGCGCCACCGAGCGGCTCGTTGATGATCTTGTCGATCAGGCCCAGCGCCTTCAGTCGATGCGCGGTCAGGCCCAGTGCCTCGGCGGCTTCCGGCGCCTTCGCGGCGGTCTTCCAGAGAATGGACGCGCAGCCTTCCGGCGAGATCACCGCATACGTCGCGAACTGGAGCATCTGCACCACATCGCCGACGGCAATCGCGAGCGCGCCGCCCGAACCGCCTTCGCCGATGATCGTCGCGATCAGGGGCACCTTCAGGCCGGCCATCACGTAGAGGTTATGGCCGATCGCTTCCGACTGGCCACGCTCTTCCGCGTCGATGCCGGGGAACGCGCCCGGCGTGTCCACGAACGTGAAGATCGGCAGGCCAAACTTGTCGGCCAGCTCCATCAGTCGCTTGGCCTTGCGATAGCCCTCGGGCTTCGACATGCCGAAGTTGCGCAGCGCGCGTTCCTTCGTGTCGCGGCCCTTCTGGTGACCGATGACCATGCAGGCCTGGCCGTTGAAGCGCGCCAGACCGCCCACGATCGACAGATCGTCGGCAAACGCACGGTCGCCGTGCAGTTCATGGAAGTCGGTAAAGATCTCCCGCACATAGTCCAGCGTATAGGGACGCTGGGGGTGACGGGCGATTTGCGCAACCTGCCACGGGGTCAGGTTGGCGTAGATATCCTTGGTGAGCTGCTGGCTCTTGCCAGCCAGCCGCGAGATCTCTTCGGAAATATCGACGGCCGAATCGTCCTGAACAAAACGCAGTTCTTCGATCTTTGCCTCGAGCTCGGCAATCGGCTGTTCGAAATCCAGGAAGGTGGTTTTCATAGAAACGCGGACCTGTCTGTGAAGGGGCGCATTCTACCGGAAAAAGAACCCGGTCCGACCGCCCTGAAAGTTGAACTTCCTACACTTCCCGGCAAATTTTCCCTGCCGGCCCTGCCAGACACTCCTAATACGTCACTGGAACCGGGTCCAGACTGCGCCACATATACCACGTCGCTACCGTGCGCCACGGCTCCCAATTGGCGGCCACTTCACGTGCCTCGCTCCGGGTCACCGGCTCGCCACTGAAGTAATTGGCCGAGATTGCATTGATCAGGCCAACGTCGTCGAGCGGCAGCACGTTCGGGCGCATCAGGTTGAACATCAGGAACATTTCCGCCGTCCAGCGCCCGATACCGCGAATCTGCGTGAGCTCGGCGATGACCGCCTCGTCCTCCATCGCGGCCCACTCATTGACATGGACGCGTCCGGCCTTGAAATGTTCGGAAAGATCGATGATGTATTCCGCCTTGCGCCGCGACAATCCGCAACTGGCGAGCTGATCGTTGCCGGCCTTGAGGAACTGCGCGGGCGTCAGCCGCGGGCACATCGTCACGAGCCTGTCCCACACGGCCTGCGCGGCCTTGACGGAGATCTGCTGGCCAACGACGGAGCGCGCGAGCGTGACGAACGGATCGCCGCGCGAGATCAGATGCGCGGGGCCGTATGTCGGGATCATCTTGCGCAGGATGCGGTCCCGCTTCATCAGGTCCGCGCACGCTTCATCCCAGTAGGCGGGACGCACCGCATCGACGACCGTCTCCACCGGTAAGGGCATGCCCTCGGCTTCCGGCAACGCCGGCCTGGCGGCGCGGGCGCCCTTCGCGGCGGCGGCGCTCTTGCCGGTCGCCTTGTCGGTACGCTTCGCAACCGCGGTCTTGGCGGCCTCTTTCCCGGTCACGGTCGCGGCAACCTTGGCGAGCACCTTCGCGGGCGCCTTGCCCTGCGCGCTGCCCGCCCCCTTGCCGGATGCCTTCGAGGCCGGCCTGCTCGCGGACTTGCCAGCTACCGTGGGCTTGCGCGCGGCAGCGTTCAAGCACGCCTCCACTCGGTCGCGCCGCCCGGCTTGTCTTCCAGCACCACCCCCGCTTCGAGCAGTTCCGCGCGAATGCGGTCGGCCTCGGCGAAGTTGCGCTCGACCTTGGCCGTCTTGCGCGCCGCAATGCGCGACTCGATCTCGTCGGGCGTCAGGCCATCGGTCACGTGGCCGCCCTGCAGGAACGTGTGCGGATCGCGCTCGAGCAGACCCAGCGTGCCGGCCAGCCCCTTGAGCTGGCGCGCGGCCACCGTCGAGCCCGTGCGATTGACCTCGCTCGCGAGGTCGAACAGCACCGACATGGCGATGGGCGTATTGAAGTCGTCGTTCATCGCGTCCGCAAAGCGCTTCGCGTGCGGCTCTTCCCAGTCCACCGCGCAACCGCCCGGCTGCGTCTCCTTGAGCGCCGTGTACAGGCGCGTCAGCGCGCCGCGCGCGTCGTCGAGGTGGGCATCGCTATAGTTCAGCGGGCTGCGATAGTGCGCGCGCAGGATAAAGAAGCGCACGACCTCGGCGTCGTACTGCTTGAGCACTTCGCGAATGGTGAAGAAGTTGCCGAGCGACTTCGACATCTTCTCGTCGTTCACGCGCACGAAACCGTTGTGCATCCAGAGGTTGACGAACGGCTTGCCGCTCGCGCCCTCGGACTGCGCAATCTCGTTCTCGTGGTGCGGGAACTGCAGGTCGGCGCCGCCGCCGTGGATATCGAAATGCTCGCCCAGCAGCGTGCAGCTCATGGCCGAGCATTCGATATGCCAGCCCGGACGGCCCGAGCCCCACTTCGACGCCCACTTGGTCTCGGGCGGCTCCGATTCCTTCGCGGACTTCCACAGCACGAAATCGAGCGGGTCCTGCTTGGCGTCGTTGGCCGACACGCGCTCGCCGGCACGCAGATCCTCGAGCGACTTGCCCGAGAGCTTGCCGTAGCCGGGAAACTTGCGGACCGAATAATTGACGTCGCCGTCGCTGGCCTGATACGCGAGGCCGTTGGCCTCGAGCTTCTCGATCAGGTTCAGCATCTGCGGCACGTAGTCGGTCGCGCGCGGCTCGTAGTCGGGACGGATGATGCCCAGCGCCGCGGCATCCTCGTGCATGTACTGGATGAAACGCGTCGTCAGCTGGCCGATGGTCTCGCCATTCTCGGCCGCGCGGCGGATGATCTTGTCGTCGATGTCCGTGATGTTCTGCACGTACGTGACGTCATAGCCCGCGGCGCGCAGCCAGCGATGCACCATGTCGAACACCACCATCACGCGCGCGTGGCCGACGTGACAGTAATCGTAAACGGTCATGCCGCAGACATACATGCGGACCTTGCCCGGTTCGATTGGCACGAAAGGCTGCTTCTCACGCGCGAGCGTGTTGTAGATGTTCAGTTGCTGCATGAAGGAAGTTCAGTGGTGAAACCGCGGGACCTGCGTCGAGGCGCCTATCTTACCGGAACGGCCTTGTGCGGGGGGACGGCCGCCCTTTGCTAGAATGCCGCGGAGTATAACGGACCGCACTTACATGAGCTTGCCTCTGCCTACCTCGACCGCCGGTCGACCCTCAGCCGCTGGCGGTCGATATTCCGCCGCGCCGTTCGCGCGCGTGGCCGCGACGCTTGCCATGCTGGCGGCCTTCGCCGCGCAGCCCGCCGCCGCGCAGAATGGCCCGCTCTCGCTGCAGCCGCCGCCGGCGCCGGCCACCGGCCCGGTGTCGAAGGACCCCGGCATGGTGCCCGCCGAGAAGGCGCTGCGCGAAAAGCGCTACAGCGACGCGGTGGCGGCGTTCGATCGTGTGCTCGCGACCAATCCGCGCAATGCGCAGGCCCGCTTCGAGCGCGCCTGGGCGCTGGCGCAGTCCGGCCGCGAGGACGAGGCGATGCGCGCGTTTGCCGAAATGGCGCAGGACTTCCCCGAACTGCCCGAGCCGCACAACAACCTCGCCCTGCTGTACGCCAAGCGCGGCGACCTCAAGCGCGCCGAGTCCGAACTGCTGCTCGCGATCGAGGCGCGTCCGGACTTCGGCGTCGCCTATACGAATCTGGGCGACGTGTACCGCCGCATGGCCGAGCAGGCCTACAACAACGCGCTGCGCCGCAACCCCGGCGACGCGCGCGCGGCCGAGTCGCTGCGTCACGTGCGCGAGAGCGCCCCGGCAGGCGGGTCGGATAGCAGCGCCGACGCCGCGCCGGCCTCGGCACCGGCCGCCACGCCCGCGCCGAAATCTTCGTCGAAGGCGCCCCGCAAGCCTGCCAAATCGGATAATCGTTAAACCGGAGTTACGTTCATGACCGTTTCCCGCCGCATCGTGCTCGCCGGCCTCGCGGCCGCCACCGTTGCCCTGTCCCCGTTTGCCGCGCTCGCGCAAGGCGCGTCGGCTGCTGCGACGCAAAAGACCGAACGCGTGCAATTTGTCACCAACAAGGGCAATTTCACGGTGGAGGTGTACCCCGACGCCGCACCGAAGACCGTCGCGAACTTCCTCGAGTACGTGCGCAGCGGCTTCTACGCCGGCACCACGTTCCATCGCGTGATCAACGGCTTCATGGTGCAGGGCGGCGGCTTCGACCGCGACATGAAGGAAAAGCCCACGCGCGCGCCCATTCCGCTCGAGTCGCAGAATGGCCTGAAGAACACTGCCGGCACCGTGGCGATGGCGCGGACGTCGAATCCGAATTCGGCCACGGCGCAGTTCTTCGTCAATGTGGTGGATAATCCGAACCTCGACTACCCGCAGCCCGATGGCAACGGGTACGCCGTCTTCGGCAAGGTGGTGGACGGCATGGACACGATCGACAAGATCAAGACCGTACCGACCACGGCCTACGGTTCGATGCGCAACGTGCCGGCCGCGCCGGTCGTCATCGAATCGGCCACCATCGTCACCAAGTAATGCCGGCCTCGCCGGCTACGAACAGAGGAATACCATGAGCAAAGTCCAGCTGCAGACCAACCAGGGCAATATCGTCATCGAACTCGACGAAGCCAAGGCGCCCAAGACCGTGGAAAACTTCCTCGCGTACGTGCGCAAGGGTCACTACGACAACACGATCTTCCATCGCGTCATCAAGAACTTCATGATCCAGGGCGGCGGTTTCGAGCCCGGCATGAAGCAGAAGGACACCGACGCGCCGATCGAGAACGAAGCCGGCAACGGCCTGAAGAACGAGCGCTACTCGGTGGCGATGGCCCGTACCAACGCGCCCCACTCGGCCACGGCCCAGTTCTTCATCAACGTGGTGGATAACGACTTCCTGAACTTCACCGCGCCCACGCCGCAGGGCTTCGGCTATGCCGTGTTCGGCAAGGTGAGCGAAGGCACCGAGATCGTCGACGCGATCAAGGGCGTGCGCACGGGCAGCTCGGGCTTCCATCAGGACGTGCCGCTCGAGGACGTCGTGATCCAGAAGGCCGTGGTCCTCGAGTAATCGCGACCCGCCTTGCAAGTATCGACATCAGAGATGCTTGATTTCACGCCGGTGGCCGCACCGATCGAGGTGCCGGCGCCGGCGTGGTTCGTTTCGGACCTTCATCTGACCGAAGGCATGCCGCGCACGCGCGCCGCGTTCGAGCGCCTGCTCGACCGTGCGGCCGCCAATGCGCGCGCGCTGTTCATCCTCGGCGATTTCTTCGAATTCTGGGTCGGCGACGACGCGCTGAACACGCCGTTCGCGCGCGATATCGCGCAGCTGCTGCGTCGCCTGACCACCTGCGGCGTGCCCGTGTACCTGATGCACGGCAACCGCGACTTCCTGCTCGGCAGGCGCTTTGCCGCCGCGGCCGGGGCCACGCTGCTGCCCGATCCCGCCGTCGTCGTCTGCGGCGGCCGGCGCGTGGCGCTGAGCCATGGCGACATGCTGTGCCTCGACGACGAACGCTACAACCGCTTTCGCCTCTGGACGCGCAAGCGCTGGGTGCAACGGCTGTTCCTGGCCATGCCGCTGTCGATGCGGCTGGGCGTGGCGCGCCGGCTGCGCGCGGACAGCGAGGCGAGCCGTACGCATCAGGTCATGTATGGCGATGCCACGCCGGCGGCGGTGGATGCCCTGCTTGCGGCCACCGGCACGCATACCGTCGTGCATGGCCACACGCATCGTCCCGCGCATCACCAGCATGGCGAGAACGATCGCTGGGTGCTGACCGACTGGGACCTCGATACCCGCAACCCGCGCGCGGCCGTGCTTCAGCTGGACGCGAACGGGTTCACCGAACTCAGTCAGGCCGACTAGGCCTTATTTCATCAGGCTGCGCAGCTCACTCGCATCGAAGCGATCGTTGGGCGTGTTCTCGAGGTGCTCGCCCAGCCGGTCGAGCGCGGCCAGCACGGACTTGATGCGTTCGTCCTGCTGCGCGGCATTGTCGATCAGGCTCTTGAGCGCGAGCGATACCGGATCGTCCGCATTGGGCGTGATGCCGTATGCCGAGAACTCCTGCCTGGCCCCCTGCTGTTGCGTCGGCGCATCGGGCAGGATGATCCGCGCCGGGATACCGACGGCGGTCGCGCCCGGCGGTACCGGCTTGAGCACCACTGCGTTCGATCCCACGCGCGCCCCCGCGCCCACTTCAAAGCCCCCGAGCACCTTGGCGCCCGCGCTGACCACGACGCCGGGTCCGAGCGTCGGATGCCGCTTCTGGCCCTTGTAGAGCGACGTACCGCCGAGCGTCACGCCCTGGTAGATCGTGCAGTCGTCGCCGATCTCGGCGGTCTCGCCAATGACGACGCCCATGCCGTGATCGATGAACACGCGGCGGCCCATGCGGACGGCCGGATGGATCTCGATGCCGGTGAGAAAGCGCGACCAGTGCGAAATCCAGCGGCCAAGCCAATGAAGGCCCGCGCGCCAGCAGGCATGCGCCACGCGATGAAACAGGACGGCGTGAAGGCCGGGGTAGCAGGTGAGGACCTCGAGGCGGCTGCGCGCGGCAGGGTCGCGCAGCATGATCGAGTCGATATCTTCCTTCAGGCGTGTGAACATCTTTGTCTTGTCGTGATGCCGTGCCGTGCGCCGCGCGGCACGCGGCGTCCATCGGAACGAAGGTCCGAGGCACCGCTGCGGGCGATCGCCGGCATGGTCGTTGGCCGGTCTGAGTGGGGGTGAATCAGCGGCCAGGGTCAGCGCAGGATCAAGGAGTGTAAGAGATTTGCCCGCCCGACGCCGAGCCCTGACGCTGTCAGGGACATTCGCGCATGCGCGCTCAACATCGCTCCGGCACGTGCACGATGCCCGTCATCAGGCGCCGCGCACTGTGATGCACGACCTCGGGCGGGTCCTGGTAGGCGAGCACGATCTCCGCGCAGGGAAACGGCACGCCGTCCTCGCTGAACTCGCCCGACTCCACCGGATGGCCATTGCGGCAGGGCACATGGGAATGGATGGTCTGGCCGACATTGGCGTGCCAGATGCGCACGGTGGCGCCGCCATCGCGCGCGGGCACAAAGCCGCGCCAGATCGCGAACGGACCGGCCGCGGCGAGCAGATCGCCGCAGTTCGCGGTCCAGTCGATATGCGCGGCATCGACCGACACGGCGCCAAACACGAATTCGATATCGCAGTCTTCGCGACGCGAGGCTCGCACGAGCGCGACCTTGCTCGTGCTGGCGGTGGCGCCGCCCATGCCGTCGGCATGGCGCGCATACGGGTCGGGCGAACCGATGACGCGAAGCAGCAGTGCATCGCGGGCTTCGGCATCCTTCGGCAGATCGTCCGCCAGAAAGAACATGCCCTTGCTCGTGCCGCCTCGCATGTAGTACGCCGGAATCTCCGCCACGCTTCTCGCTCCTTTACAGATCCTGCTCGTCGCCCGCCTTGTTGTCCCCTGCCTTGCGATCGCCGACGCGCAGCATATGCCGCGCGACGCCTCGCAGGATATTCACTTCCTCGCGTTCCAGCCCGCTGCGGGCCAGTAACCGCCTCAGCCGCGGCATCAGCTTGCGCGGGTTGTCCGGATCGAGAAACCCGATCGCGACCAGGCCCGTCTGCAGATGATCGAACATCGACTCGATCTGCTCCGCCGTGGCGGGCTCACCAGCATAGCCGATATTGAGCGCACCGTGCGCCACCGCCGCGGGCGCCTGACCCGCCTCCAGCAAGGCGAGGCGCATCTCGTAGGCGATCAGCTGCACGGCCTGCGCGAGGTTCAGCGAGGCATAGGCCGGGTTGGCCGGGATATGCGTGACCGCCGAGCAACGCTCGACCACGTCGTTCGGCAGGCCGTAGCGCTCGTTGCCGAACACGAAGGCCACGCCGGCTGTGGTCGCGCCAAACGGGGCGGCGCCCGCGAGCAGCGCGCGGGCCTGCGCGGCCGCGTCGCGCGGCAGCAGCCGCGGCGGGGCGAACTCGCGCTGGCGCGCGGTCATCGCCACGGTCAGGCTGGCGCCGGTCAGCGCGGGCTCGATACTGTCCACGATATGGGCGCGCGCAAGCACGTCGTCGGCCCCGCTCGCCATGGCAACCGCGTCCGGATGGGTCAGCACATCCGGCTCGCGCGGCGACACCAGCACCAGGCTCCCCGGCGTGTCGCCAAACCCCATCGTCTTGATGGCGCGCGCGACCGAGCCGACGTTGCCGGGGTGGCTCGTCTCCACGAGCACGAAGCGCACGCGCCCGAAAATGTCGGATGCGGCACTCCCGGCGGGGTCGGTCATGGCAGCGGAGGAAGATTGGCTTTCTGAATTCATGTGGGCAAGAACCGGGGCGCAACGGCCCCGTGTGTCATCGGCTGGCGTCCTGTACAATGCAGCCTTCATTGCCGACGCGGCCACATGGCCACGTCGTTCGTTCTTCGACAATTCGTTGTGTTGCCGCCGCGCTGCGATCGCGATCCGCACCGGCCTGGAGAGATTCATGCATCCGATGCTCAATATCGCCGTCAAGGCGGCCCGCAAGGCGGGTTCCATCATCAACCGCGCTTCGATCGACGTCGATCTGGTGCGGGTTTCCCGCAAGCAACACAACGACTTCGTGACCGAAGTAGACCGCGCCGCCGAGGCCGCGATCATCGAGATCATCCGCACCGCCTACCCGGAGCACGCCATTCTAGCGGAAGAGTCGGGCCAGTCCTGGACCGAAGGCGAGCTGACCGACCACGAATACACCTGGGTCATCGACCCGCTCGACGGCACCACCAACTTCATCCACGGCTTTCCGCAATATGCGGTGTCCATCGGCCAGCTGCACAAGGGTCAGCCCGTGCAGGCCGTGGTCTACGACCCGACGCGCGACGAACTCTTCACCGCGACCAAGGGCGCCGGCGCCTTCCTGAACAACCGCCGCATCCGCGTCACGCGCCGCGACAAGCTGGCCGACTGCCTGATCGGCACGGGCTTCCCGTTCCGTGACCTCGAAGGCATGGACGAATACCTCGAGATGTTCGCGCTGATGACGCGCAGCTGCGCGGGCCTGCGCCGCCCCGGCGCCGCCGCGCTGGACCTCGCCTACGTGGCCTGCGGCCGTCTGGACGGCTTCTTCGAGCGCGGCCTCAAGCCGTGGGACATGGCCGCCGGCATGCTGCTCATCACCGAAGCGGGCGGCCTGGTCGGCAACTATGCCGGCGAAGCGCGCCAGATCGAACAGGGCGAGATCCTCGCCGGCAACCCGAAGGCCTTTGCCCAGATGGTTCGCCTGCTGACGCCGTTCTCGCTCGACAACGCCAAGCCCTCCACGCCCGCTATCTGATACCCGTATGGAAAACAACGCCACGCCCTACATGGCGATCATCCAGGCCCACCGCGAGATGCTCTCGCTCGCGTTTGCGCTGATCGCCCGCGACAGCAAACGGGACCTCGACGGCCTGCTCACGGCGCTCGCCGAGGCGGGCCGCAACGCCCTGACCTCCCCCAACATCCCCGAAGAAGTGCCGGAGGTGTTCAGCGCGGAAGTGCTGGCGGTGCTGGCCAGCGCGAAAAAGCTCACGGCGCCCCGCGCCGAATAAGCGTTCCGCGTACCTGTCTCTCGTAAAAGTCGCGCACAGGATCAAGGCATTCGACGCCGCAGGCAGTAAAATGCGCGTTTTATCCTGACTGACAGGCGGCCCGCCCCATGGCGCGTGGCCGCCCGAGAGGAATGCATGTCTGCTGAAGCCCTATCCCAACGCAACGAAGAAGAAGACCTCGGCGACGCCGAGGTTGCCGCGAACGATGCCAAGCGGGTAGCGTCCGCCAAGGACAAGCAGCACACGCCGATGATGCAGCAGTACCTGCGTCTCAAGGCCGACCACCCGGACACGCTGCTGTTCTACCGGATGGGCGATTTCTACGAGCTGTTTCATGACGACGCCGAGAAGGCCGCGCGTCTGCTCGATATCACGCTGACCTCGCGCGGGCAGTCCGGCGGTGTGCCGATCCGCATGGCCGGCATTCCGTTTCATTCCGTAGACCAATACCTTGCCAAGCTCGTGAAGCTTGGCGAATCCGTGGCGATCTGCGAGCAGATTGGCGATCCGGCCACGAGCAAGGGTCCGGTGGAGCGCAAGGTCGTGCGCATCGTCACGCCCGGCACGCTGACCGACGCCGCGCTGCTGCCGGACAAGGTCGACACGTTCCTGATGGCCGTGCACCAGCAGACCACGCGCCGCGGCGTCAGCAAGACGGGCCTCGCCTGGCTCAATCTCGCGAGCGGCGAACTGCGCCTGATGGAATGCGAGGCCGCGCAGCTCGCGCGCGAGCTCGAGCGCATCCGCCCCGCCGAACTCCTGCATGCCGACGGCATCGACCTGCCGCAACTCGCCTGCGCGCGCACCCGCCTGCCGGAATGGCACTTCGATCAGGACGCGGGCACGCGCCGCCTGCGCGAGCAGATCGGTGTGGCCAGCCTCGAACCGTTCGGCTGCGCGGGCCTCGGTGCCGCGCTCGGCGCCGCGGGCGCCCTGCTCAACTATGCCGCCACCACGCAAGGCCAGTCGCTGCGCCACGTGCAGGGCGTACTGGTGGAGCGCGAATCGGAGTTCATCGGCCTCGACACCGCCACGCGCCGCAACCTCGAACTGACGGAGACGCTGCGCGGCGGCGAATCGCCCACGCTGTTCTCGCTGCTCGATACCTGCGCCACGACGATGGGCAGCCGCGCGCTGCGCCACTGGCTCCATCATCCGCTGCGCGACACCGCGATTCCGCAAGCGCGCCAGCAGGCCATCGGCGCGCTGATCTCGCAGGGCCCGGACCGCGTGCGCGGCGTGCTGCGCCGGCTGGCCGACGTCGAACGCATCACGTCGCGGCTCGCGCTGCTGTCGGCGCGGCCGCGCGACCTGTCTTCGCTGCGCGACACGCTGCGTGCATTGCCGGAAGTCCAGGCCAGCGTCACGCTCGACGACGCGGCCCCGCTGCTCGTGCAGACCGTCGGCGACCTTGCCGTGCCGCAGGACTGCCTGGACCTGCTCGTGCGTGCCGTGGCCGAGGAACCTTCGACCGTCGTGCGCGACGGCGGCGTGATTGCGCGCGGCTACGATGCAGACCTCGACGAACTGCGCGATATCTCGGAAAACTGCGGCCAGTTCCTGATCGACCTGGAAACGCGCGAACGCGCGCGCACGGGCATCGCGAACCTGCGCGTCGAATACAACCGCGTGCATGGCTTCTATATCGAGGTCACCAACGGGCAGGCCGACAAGGTGCCCGACGACTATCGCCGCCGCCAGACGCTCAAGAATGCCGAGCGCTATATCACGCCGGAACTGAAATCGTTCGAGGACAAGGCACTGTCCGCGCAGGACCGCGCGCTGGCGCGCGAGAAGCTGCTGTACGACGCGCTGCTGCAGCAACTGCTGCCGCATATCGGCGGCCTGCAGCGCGTGGCCGGCGCCCTTGCCCGGCTCGACGTGATCGCCGCACTGGCCGAGCGCGCGCAGACGCTCGACTGGACGCAGCCCGAACGCGTCGGCGAGAACGTGATCGACATCGTGCAGGGCCGCCACCCCGTGGTGGAGGGCCAGCTGGCCGCGGAATCGGTGGCGTTTATCGCCAACGACGCGCAGCTGAACGAAGCGCGCAAGCTGCTGCTGATCACGGGCCCGAACATGGGCGGTAAGTCGACGTTCATGCGCCAGACCGCGCTGATCGTGCTGCTCGCGTGCGTCGGCGCATGGGTGCCCGCGCGCCGCGCGGTCATCGGCCCGATCGACCGCATCTTCACGCGTATCGGCGCGGCCGACGATCTGGCGGGTGGCCGCTCGACGTTCATGGTCGAGATGACCGAAGCCGCCGGCATTCTCCATCACGCCACACCGGCAAGCCTCGTGCTGATGGACGAGATCGGCCGCGGCACCTCGACGTTCGATGGCCTTGCGCTGGCATGGGCCATCGCGCGCCATCTGCTGACGCACAACCGCAGCCATACGCTGTTCGCCACGCACTACTTCGAGCTCACGCAACTGCCGCAGGAATTCCCGCAGGCCGCCAACGTGCACCTGTCTGCCGTCGAACACGGCGATGGCATCGTGTTCCTGCACGCGGTACAGGATGGCCCCGCGAGCCAGAGTTACGGCCTGCAGGTCGCGCAGCTGGCCGGCGTGCCGCAACCGGTCATCCGCGCCGCGCGCAAGCATCTGGCATGGCTCGAGCAGCAATCGGCCGACGCCACGCCCACGCCGCAGATGGACCTGTTCGCGGCACCGGCCACGCCGCCCGAGGACGACGACGCGGGCGACGGCCACGATCACGCGTACGGCAATACCGATACCGTGTCGCCCGCGCAGGCCGCGGCGCTCGATGCGCTGCTCGATATCGATCCGGACCGCCTGACGCCGCGCGATGCGCTCGACGCGCTGTACCGGCTCAAGGCGTTGTCCGAGGGCAACGGCTGATCATGTTCGCATCACGGCGGCCGGGACTCATGTCGCGCCTCATGTCGCGCGTCATGTCGTGCATCCCGTCGCAGGCGCGACGCGCGGCATGCGCGTCGCTGCTGACGCTCGCGATGACAGGGCCAGTGCTCACCCCCCTCCCCGCGCTCGCCGCCAGCACATCCAGGGTCGCACCGCCCCCCGCCCCCACCGTCAAGCCACTGCGCATCGCGCTACTCGCCGACGTCCCGCAGTGGCCCGCGGCCGAAGCGGAAACCGCCACACTGCTCAATCAGCTCGGCAACCGCCAGGTCGATCTGGTCATCCACGCGGGCGGCATCAAGGGCGATACGGAATCTTGCGGCGACGCCCTGCTGTCCTCGCGCGAACGCCTGCTCGACGACTCGCCGGTACCCCTGCTCTTCGTGCCGGGAGAGACCGACTGGGCCGAATGCCAGCACCCGATCAACGGCCAGTTCGATGCGGTCGAACGGCTCAATCGCCTGCGGGAGCTGTTCTTCCCCGCCGATGCCACGCTGGGCCGCCGCACGCTGCCCGTCGTGCGGCAATCGGATCAGGCGCTGTTCCGCAGCTTTCGCGAGAACGCGCGCCTGGTCACGGGCAACGTGCTTGTGGTCGGCCTCAACGTGCCCGGCGACAACAACCACTACCGCACCGAAGGCGGCCGCAACAGCGAGTTCGAAGATCGTCGCGAAGCAAACCGCCAATGGCTGTCGCGCGCATTCTCGATCGCCGAACAGCGCGACCTCGCGGGCGTGGTCGTCGTCGTCCACGGCGATCCGCAGTTCGGCAACGGCTGGGAAAAACGCGGCAAGCCTTCGATTCTCGACGGCTTTCTGCGGCACGGATCGCGCGACGGCTACCTCGAGTTCAAGAAGCAGCTACGCGAGTTAAGCGCGCACTTCGACGGCCAGGTCCTGCTCGTGCATGCGAGCCTCGGCGGCTTCAGCGTCGACAAGCCGCTGCGCGACAACGCGGGCAAGATCGTCGCCAACTTCACGCGTGTGTCGCTGCCGGTGGGCACGCCCACGCAGTGGACAGAGCTGATGGTGACGCCGGGCACGAAGTCGGTATTCCAGGTGCGGCTGCAGGACGGCCCGAAGGACTAGGCAACAAGGCAACAAAAAAGCCGGCGCTAGGCCGGCTTTTTTGCAGGTACTGCTTCCGCTCAGTGCATGGGCTCAATGAAGCGTGTGACGGCCGCTGTCGCCATCGTCCTCGTCGTCATCGACGACTTCGACGCCCGACGCGCCGTGCGCGTGACCGTGCTCGACTTCGTCGGCGGTGGCTTCGCGCACGTCGGCAACCTTCAGGTAGAAACGCAGCGCCATGCCGGCCAGCGGATGATTGCCGTCGAGCACGACCTTGTCTTCGGCCACGTCCGTCACCGTGTAGACGATGGAATCATCCTCGTCGCCATCCTCGGGCACGCCTTCGAACTGCATGCCCACTTCGAGCGGCTCGGGGAAACGATCGCGCGGCTCCACCTTGACGAGCTCGGCATCGTAATCGCCGAACGCATCTTCGGGCTCGAGCTGCAGTTGCGTCTCGAAACCTGCGTCGTGGCCGTCGAGCGCTTCCTCGATCTTGGGGAACGTGCCATCATAGCCGCCGTGCAAATAGACCATCGGGTCGTCCGATTCCTCGATCAGATTGCCCTGCGCGTCCGAGAGCTTGTACACCACGGACACCACCGTGTTCTTAGCGATTTTCAATTCTTGACTCCATGAGCGATTCCGCATTATACGCGCAGGCCTTGCCTGCGGGCCCCATTGATCCCGATGCGCCGCTCCCACTTCTCGGCGGCTTGACGCCCGCGGCATTCATGCGCGACGTCTGGCACCGCAAACCGCTACTGATTCGACAGGCTGTGCCGGGAATCGTGCCACCGGTGTCGCGCGAAGCGCTTTTTTCGCTGGCCGATCGCGATGACGTCGAGTCACGCATGGTGTCGTACTTTCGCAACCGCTGGAAGCTCGACCACGGCCCGTTCGCCGAAGAGAACCTGCCTTCGCGCAAGACGCGCCAATGGTCGCTGCTGGTTCAGGGCGTGAATCTGCACAGCCTGGCCGCCGCGGAACTCATGAGCCAGTTCCGCTTCATTCCCGACGCGCGGCTCGACGACGTGATGATCAGTTACGCCACCGATGGCGGCGGCGTCGGTCCGCACTTCGATTCGTACGACGTATTCCTGCTGCAAGTCTCGGGCCGGCGCCGCTGGCGTATCTCGTCGCAGACGAAGCTCGATCTCGTGCCCAATCTGCCGCTCAAGATTCTTTCCGACTTCACCGCGGAAGAAGAGTTCGTGCTCGAGCCCGGCGACATGCTCTATCTGCCGCCGCAATATGCGCACGACGGCGTGGCCGAGGGCGAATGCATGACCGCGTCCATCGGCTTCCGCGCGCCCGCATTCCGCGAACTCGCGGGTCACTTCCTGGCGTGGCTGTCGGAAACCGTGGAAGACAACGAGGACCTCTCCGGCCGCTATACGGACGCGGGTGAAGCCGCCACCGTGCATCCCGCGCAACTGCCCGCCAATCTCACGCGCGCCGTGGCCGAGCGTCTTGCGGCCATGCGCTGGACCCCCGGCATGGTGTCCGAATTCCTCGGCACGCATCTGTCGGAACCCAAGCCAGGTGTCGAGTTCGCGGAGGTCGCCGAACTCACCGCGCGCAAGTACGCCAGGCTCGCGCAGTCACATGGCGTAGTCCTTGCTCCTGCTTCGATAGCGCTCTACGACAAGACACATTTCTTCCTCAACGGGGAAGCGTACGAGCCGCCCGCGGCGTTGGCCAAATGGCTGCGTCGGCTTGCCGACAAGCGTTGCCTGACGCCTGAAGAGGTGACGGCGTGCGCGCCGCTGCCCGACCTTCTCGACACGTTCCATGACTGGACGATGGAGGGCTGGTTGCAACTATTGCCAGCACGGGTGTAATAAGTCGTAACAAAGCGAACCGTATAATTTCGCCTGTACACAAGCCGGGAAAACGCGGATATAATCGCCCGCTGGCTGGTACTGTGTACCGCTGCATATCTGCAGATAGGCAGTTTGAGAACAGCCTCAGCTTTTGCTTCTGGCAGCTGCGGAAGAAGATTTTGCAGTTGAAGAGCGATAATTACCGGTAATTATTCATCGCCTGTTTTGGTTTTATAAAAGTTAAAGGACGAACAATGAAGAAGTCTCTCCTGATCGCTTCCCTGCTGGCCGCTGTTGCTCTCGCCGCTTGCGGCAAGAAGGAAGAAGCTGCCGCTCCGGCCGCTGACACCGCAGCTCCGGCTGCTGCTGCTCCTGCCGCTGACGCATCGGCTCCCGCCGCTGCTCCGGCTGCTGACGCTTCGGCTCCCGCTGCTGAAGCCCCGGCTGCTGACGCATCGGCTCCGGCCGCTGACGCTTCGGCTCCCGCAGCCAAGCAGTAATCGGTTCGTTCCGAACAAAAAAGCCGGCTTTAAGCCGGCTTTTTTGTTTCCTGCCTCGCCTCGCTCGACGCTCGCATTCGACACTCGCATTCGCCCCGCATACTGCCGTTTGATTAACCTTTCAACTGGCTTTCATTTTGCGCGCGATGCGGTTCTCAATCCCGCACCGGCTGCCATCCGAGCCCCAGCTCCTGATCGGCAATCAGAATATCTTCAAGCGCGGCACCCAACACCTCGGCAAGCGCGCCCGCCGCAAGCTCGGGGGTATTGTTCTGCTTGCTCAGATGCGCGGCAACCACGCGGCGCAGTCCGCCATGTTGCACTTGCTGCAGGATACTCGCGGCAATCTCGTTGGCCAGATGGCCGAAATCTCCGCCGATGCGCCGCTTGAGCGAGTACGGATACGCCGAGTTGCGCAGCATCTCGCGGTCGTGATTGCACTCGAGCACGAGCGAATCCACGCCCGCGAGCTTCGCGATCACATACGGCGTTTCCATGCCCGCGTCGGTCAGCACACCGAGCCGCGCGTCGCCATCGGTCAGCACGAACTGCAGCGGCTCGCGCGCATCGTGCGGCACCGTGTAGGGCTGCACGTGCAACCCCTCGATGTCGAACCCGCGATCGGCGCAGCACACGCGCACGTCGGCGACATCGGCGCCACGCAGATGCGACGTGGCCATCCAGGTACCGTGACTCGTGTAGACCGGCAAGCGATGCTTGGCGGCGAAGGAATAGGCAGACCCGATGTGATCGCCGTGCTCGTGCGTCACGAGCAGGCCGTCGAGCTGATCGGGCGTCACGCCGAGGCGTTCGAGCCGCCGGGCGGTCTCGCGGATACCGAAGCCGCAGTCGAGCAGCACGCGCGTCGTGCGCGTGCCGTCGAACGACTCGATCAGCAGCGAGTTGCCCTCGCTGCCGCTACCCAAAAAAGCAAAGCGCATCATCGATGCGCTCGCACGACAGTCGCCATCAGTGCAGCTGCTCGTCCAGCAGGGACAGGATGCGCTTGCCGATCTCGGTGTTCTCCGGCTGGCCCGCATCGTTCTGCACGGTCACCGTGGTGCCCGTGCCGTTGCCCTTCAGCGCGACGCGATACTTCTTCGCGGTCTTGCCGTCGTTGGCCTTCGAGAAGATGCGCGAGAAGAAACCGCGGCTATCCACTTCGGAGCGCGGATCGACGTAGCGCACGTAGTACAGGCCCTGCGCGCGATCGCGATCTTCCACCGTGAAGTTCACGCGGTCCAGCGACAGGCCGACCGAACGCCAGGCGCGATCGAACGGCTCGGGGATCTGCAGCGCGGGCGAGCCGTTGACCTGCGACAGGAACGACTTTTCGCCATCGGCGCTGGCCGCACCGGTTGCCGCGACGGCACCAATGCCGGTCGCCGCGGGCGACACGGCCGGGGTGGCCTGCGCGGCGGCGCTGTTGCCCACCGGCGTCGGGTTCTTGGCCATCAGGTCGGCCTTTTCCTTCTGCACGCCCAGGCGCTGCGCGAGACGCGAGAGGAATTCGGCTTCCAGATCCGGATCGGCCGGACGCGGGGTCCACACCGTCTGGGTCTTCTCCACGCCGGTCAGCTGCTCCTGCGCGCCACGGTGGCTGATGAACACTTCGAGCTGGCCGTTCTGCGAACGCTCGACGCGCGTACGGAACTTGTCGCGTTCCGACGTCGAGTACAGGCCGTCGAACACCTTGCCGATCGTGTTGCGGATGAAATCCTGCGGGATCTTCGCGCGGTTCTCGGCCCAGTCCGTTTCCATGATGCCGGTCTCGGGCGAGTCCTGCACCAGCAGGAAACCGTTCTCCTGCCAGAAGCCGCGCAGCGACTGCCACAGCTGGTCCGCGCGCATGCCGTTGCTGATCACGAGCCAGCGCTGGTTGCCGTCGCGTTCCATGCGGATACCGCTCGCGCTCGGCAGCACGTTCTCGGTACCGGTCTGTTCGCGGGCGACCTTGTTGGCCTGGTTGTACGTCGACAGCGTGGACGTACCGGCCGCGTCGGGCACCGTGTAGCGGCGATCGCCGTCGAGCTTGGTCAGATCGGGCGGCACGTCGAGCGACGCGGTCTTCTTGCCTTGCGACTTGTAGTCGATCTTGTCCGGCTGCATCGCTTCGTTGATGCTGCTGCAGCCGGCAATCAGGGTCATGGCCAGCACAGGCGCGACCACTGCGGCGCGGCGACCGACTTGCGTCGCGCCACGGCGGTTAAGCTTCAGTTTCATTGACACACAATCCTATTCAACGGGATATCGGCAGGTCGGGCCAGGGCCGGACGGTTTGGATACTTCAACCGAGCAGGCCGGCGGCAGCCAGCGCGCGGCGCACGTACTCGTGCTGGTTCTCGGAGAGCGGCGTCAGCGGCAGGCGGATGCCACTCTTCATGCGGCCCATCTGCTGCAGGGCCCACTTCACGGGAATCGGATTCGCCTCGACGAACATCGCCTTGTTGAGGTCGATCAGTTCCATGTGCAGACGGCGCGCGGTCACGACATCGCCCTTCAGCGCCGCCGCGCACATCTCGTGCATCTTGCGCGGCGCCACGTTGGCCGTCACCGAGATATTGCCCTTGCCACCGAGCAGGATCAGCGCGACCGCCGTGGGATCGTCACCGCTGTACACGGCGAAGTGCGCGGGCGCGTCCTTGATCAGCTGCGCGGCACGGTCGATATTGCCGGTCGCTTCCTTCACGCCGACGATGCCGGGCACCTGCGCGGCACGCAGGATGGTCTCGTTGGTCATGTCCGCGACCGTGCGGCCGGGCACGTTGTACAGCAGCACCGGCAGATCCACCGCTTCCGCGATCGTGCGGAAATGGCGGTAGATACCTTCCTGCGTCGGCTTGTTGTAGTAAGGCACCACCTGCAGCGAGGCGTCGGCGCCCACCTTCTTGGCGAAGGCCGTCAGTTCGATGGCTTCCTTCGTGGAGTTGCCACCGGTACCGGCGATGATCGGGATGCGTTTGTTGGCCTGCTCGACGGCGACGCGGATCAGCTCGCAGTGCTCGTCGACATTGACGGTCGGCGACTCGCCGGTCGTGCCGACGATCACGATGCCGTCGGTGCCTTCGGCCACGTGCCAGTCCACCAGGGCGCGCAGGGCCGGGTAGTCCAGGCTGCCATCCTCGTGCATCGGGGTCACGATGGCCACGATGCTGCCGGTAATCTGAGTCATAAGTTCGGGAAATCCGGGATACGAATAACCGGGATTGTACCGGAACCGTTCGCGGTTCCGACCACCCCCGGGATGAGGGAAAACGTCTAAAAGGCGACCGGGGGCAGGACGTGACGCGGAGGAGGTGCATCGCCAGCCACCGGAACCTCCCGCACCGCACAAATTCGCTGCACGAACGCGGGCGAGGCGCCGGCGCCGCGCGCCTCGAGCACCCCGTCCTCGTAGCCGATCACGCGCAATTGACCGCGAACCACCTCCAGCAGTTCACCGGGGCGGAGCAGGAAATCGGGCCGGGACGGTTTGCCGACCGTCTCGTTGCCCGCCGCGAAGGTCTCGTAGACGAACACCCCGCCCGGCGCCACGGCGGCCAGCAGGTGCGGCCAGAGCGGCCGATGGAGGTAGTTGGTGACGACGATGCCATCGAGCGGCGCCACGTCGCCGAGCGGCCAGGCGCCCTGCTCCAGGTCCGCCACACGCCCGGTGACGGTCGCCGGCAGCGCGGCCACCGCGGCCGCGTCGCGGTCCACGGCCAGCACGTCGAAGCCGCGCGCGGCCAGCCATGCCGCATGGCGGCCGCTGCCGCAGGCCAGATCGAGCACGCGGCCGCCGGCCGGAAACAGATGGGCCCAGCGCGTGACCCACGTCGAGGGCGCGCTCATTGCAACAGCAGCGTAAATGGCTGGAGCATCAGCTCGACGAGCGAGGCCAGCAGCTTGATCACCGGCCACATCCATATCTGCGTGATCACGCCGGCCGCGACCAGCGCCATCACGACGAAGATGCCGTACGGCTCGATGCGCCCGACCGCCATCGCGATGCGCTGCGGCAGCAGCGCCGTCAGCACGCGCCCGCCGTCCAGCGGCGGAATCGGAAACAGGTTGAACGCCGCCATGACCAGATTGACCAGCACGCCCGCGCGCGCCATGTCCGCGAAGAACGGTTCCTGCACGCGCGCCCAGACCAGCCCGATCGTGACGAGCGCCCACGCAAAGGCCTGGATGAGGTTGCTGCCGGGCCCCGCCAGCGCCACCCACATGCCGTGCCAGCGCGGATTGCGCAGGCGGCTGAACACCACCGGCACGGGCTTGGCGTAGCCGAACACGAACTGGCCCTTGGTCAGGAAATACAGGAGCAGCGGGACCGCGATGGTGCCGATCGGATCGATATGCCGCACGGGGTTCAGGCTCACGCGGCCGAGCACATAGGCGGTGTTGTCGCCGAAATGCTTCGACACGTAGCCATGCGCGGCCTCGTGCAGCGTGATGGCGAAGAGGACGGGTAGCGCGTAGACCGCGAAGGTCTGGACGAGAGAGGAATCCATGACGGCTATTGTACCCAGCGCGCCGACGCCCGCGCGTCCGGACCGTGCGCCGTCAGACCGACTCCGTCAGCCCGAAATAAGCGAGATCGCCGCGACCCGCGCGCACCAGCTCCGGCTCGCCGCTGGTCAGGTCGATCACGGTGGTCGGCTGCGCGGGCGCGGGCCCGCCGCAGATGACGAGGTCGAGCTGTTTTTCCAGCCGCGCACGGATTTCGGCCGGGTCGTTCATCGGCACGTCGTCGCCGGGCATCTGGAGTGTCGCGGAGATCAGCGGCTGCCCCAGGTCCGCCAGCAGCGCCAGCGGAATCGGATGGTCGGGCACACGCACGCCGATCGTCTTGCGCGCCGGGTGCGAGAGCCGGCGCGGCACTTCCTTGGTCGCCTCGAGAATAAACACGTAGGGCCCCGGGGTGGCGCCCTTGAGCCAGCGGTACTGCCGGTTGTCCACGCGCGCGAAGTTGCCGAGCTCGGACAGGTCGCTGCACATCAGCGTGAGGTGATGCTTGTCGTCGATGCCGCGCAGCCGGCGGAGCCGCTCCACCGCGGCCTTGTCGTCGAGCTGGCAGGCCAGCGCGTAGCTGGAGTCCGTGGGCAGCGCGATAAGCCCGCCCTGCCGGACGATCTGCACCGCCTGCTTGACGAGCCGCGACTGCGGATTCTGCGGATGGATATCGAAGTACTGAGACATCGACCGGTCACCAGTTGTGCCAGATCGGCGTGACCGTGGAAGGCAGCGGCGGCAGCGTGCCGATTTCCACGCGCCCTTCGCCCGGGCCGTGGAAGTCCGAGCCACGCGATGCCAGCAGGCCGTAATGGCGCGCCACGTCGGCGTAGCGCTGGAACTGATCCGGCGTATGGCTGCCGGTTACCACCTCGACGGCGCGGCCGCCGAGCTGCGTGAATTCGTCGAACAGTGCGTCGTGCTGGAGGTCCGTGTAGTGATACCGGCCCGGGTGCGCCATCACGGCAATGCCGCCGGCCTTGAGGATCCAGCCCACCGCGTCGGACAGCGTGGCCCAGCGATGGCCGACATAGCCGGGACGCCCTTCGGACAGGTACTTGTCGAAGACTTCGCTGATGGACTCGCAATAGCCTTCATCGACGAGCCAGCGCGCGAAGTGCGTGCGGGAGATCAGGTCGGGATTGCCCACGTGGCGCAGCGCGCCCGCATAGGCGCCCTCGATGCCGATGCGCGCGAGCGCGTCGCTGATGTCGGCGGCACGGCGCGCGCGGCCGTCGCGCGTGCGCGCCAGGCCATCGATGAGGTCCGGATGGGTCGCGTCGATCTGCAGGCCCACGATATGGACGGTCTGGCCCGCCCAGGTCACCGAGATCTCCACGCCGGGCACATAGCGCATGCCATGCGCTTCCGCCGCGGCGCGCGCTTCGGCCTGGCCGCCCAGTTCATCGTGATCGGTCAGCGCCCAGAATGCCACGCCACCGGCACTGGCACGCGCCGCCACCGCGGCGGGGGCGAGCGTACCGTCGGAAACGGTGGAATGGCAGTGCAGGTCGGCGTTGATCGCGTGGGCGTTTTGCATGCCGTCATTCTACTCCTGACGGTGCACTTTCCGCGCGACCGATCCCCGGCCTGACGCGGATAGCCCTGCCGCCATTGCTGGCACGGGCGGCCGGGGGTGCGCCGCGCGGTATAGTGACGGCATCGCGGCGGCACGAAGCCCGCCATGGGCGCCGCCCCGCGGGCGCTTTGCGCAGTTTCCCTAAGCGATTTTCCCGCCATTCCTTTCGCGCCATTCTTTTCGCGCCATTCTCTTTTTGCCCTTTCCGCCATCCGCCATGTCCACCTCCCCCGCTCCTGAAACCGTTCGTACCGACGTGCTGATCGTGGGCGCCGGCCCCGTCGGCCTGTTCGCCGCGTTCCAGGCCGGCGTGCTGGGCCTCTCCTGCGAGATCGTCGATGTGCTAGACCGCGCGGGCGGCCAGTGCACGGAGCTCTATCCCGAAAAGCCCATCTACGACATCCCGGCGATTCCGGGCTGCAATGCGCAGGAGCTCGTCGATCGCCTGCTCGAGCAATGCGCGCCGTTCGCGCCGCCGATGCACTTTGGCCAGCGCGCCGACAGCGTGACCGACATCACCGGTGAAGACGGCCATCCACGCCTGCTCGTCACGACCGATGCCGGCAAGCGCTTCGACGCGGCGGCCGTGCTGGTATGCGCGGGCGCGGGCGCGTTCGCGCCGCAACGCGTGTCGGTGCCCGAAGCGGCCGCGCTGGAAGACAGGCATATCCACTACGCGGTGCGCGAACTGTCGCGCTTCGCGGGCAAGCGCGTGATCGTCGCGGGCGGCGGCGATTCCGCGCTGGACTGGGCGCTCGCCCTGCGCAATGTCGCGGCGCGCGTCACGCTGTTGCATCGCCGCGAGGGCTTCCGCGCGGCCGATCACACGGTGGCGTCGATGCGCGCGGCCGTCGAGGCCGGCGAGATGGATTTCGTGATGGGCATGCTCGGCGGGCTGTCCACCACCGACGGCGCGCTGACCTCGGTGGTCGTCAAGACGCGCGACGGCGATCGCGACATCCCCGCCGACGACGTCATCGCGCTATACGGCCTGGTGTCGGAGCCCGGTCCGATCGCGCAATGGGACATGGACATGCACGCGGGCCGCGTGCTCGTCGACACCACGACGTACGAAAGCTCGCGGCGCGGCGTGTTCGCGGCCGGCGACATTGCCTACTACACGCACAAGCAGAAGCTCATCCTGTCCGGCTTCCATGAAGCCGCGCTCGCGCTGCGCAAGGCCTATCACTACGCGTTCCCGGACAAGGCGCTGGTCCACATGCACACGAGCAACAACCCCGCGCTGAAGGCGAAGCTCACGACCGCGTGAGCATGCCTCGCTAACCCAGCAGGAAGGCCTCGGTGAGGCGCGCCACGGCTTCCGGCTGATCGTGATGGATCATATGGCCCGCGTCATCGACCGTGGCCTCGCGGAAGTCGCGGAACGCGCGGAAGCGCTCGCGGAATTCGGGAATCGGCTCCTTGTGCGCGAGCCGCGCCAGCGTGGGGGAATCGCGCCCTTCCACATGCAGGACCGGCGCCGTGACCTGCTCCCAGATCGCCATGATTTCGTCGATCCGGTACAGCTGCGGATTCACCATCTTGTGCGCGGGATCGGCCAGTAACGCCCATTGCCCGTCGGCATTCCGGCGCGACCAGTGCGCCGCGAGGAACGCCGCGCGATCGTCGCGCAGGCGCGGGTTGGTTTTCTGCAGACGTTCGGCCACCTCGCGCTCGCTCGCATAGGTACGCAACTGCGGCCGCTCGCGAAGTTCGTCGAGCCATTTGGCCAGCCGGCCCGGGGCCTGCGCGGGATGCGTGCGCGTCATGCCGAAGCCTTCCAGATCCACCACGCGGCGCACGCGCTGCGGCCGCACGCCCGCGTAGATGCAGACGAGATTCGCGCCCATGCTATGGCCCAGCAGATCGACCTGTCCCTCGGGCTGATAGTGGTCGACCAGGGCCTCGAGATCGGCCACGTAGTCGCCGAACCAGTACGACTCGGTGCCCGGATAGCGGCTCGGCCAGTCGGTTTCGCCAAAACCGCGCCAGTCCATCGCGATGACGTGCCAGTCGTGCGCGAGCGCATCGACGAGAAACTGGAACGACGCGGCGACGTCCATCCAGCCATGGAGCATGAACAGCTTGCGGGCGCCGTCCCGCCCCCAGTGCCGGACATGGGTGCGCAGACCGCGCAGCGTGATAAATTCCGAACGCGATGTTTCCGTGATGGTCATGGTGCTCCTCGTACCGCGGCCCGGCGCGGGGCGTCGGGACAAGAATAGAACGATCGTTCGTTTTACCCGGCGATTATGCGGTAAAACGGACGCGAACGACAACCGGAGACACCCGCATGACCGCCCTGCCCGCGGACCGCCGCGACGACTATCGCGCGCTGCACGACACATTCCGCTGGAACGTGCCCGATGAATTCAACCTTGCCGAGGTATGTTGCGGCCGCTGGGCGCGCGACCGCAACACGATGCTGCGCGTGGCGGTCTATACCGAGCACGAGGACGGCCGGCGCGGCGCGCACACCTACGCCTATATCCAGGCCGAGGCCAACCGCCTGTCGCGCGCGCTGCGCAACCTCGGCGTGCGGCGCGGGGATCGCGTCGCCATCGTCATGCCCCAGCGCATCGAGACCGTCATCGCGGGCATGGCCGTCTATCAGCTTGGCGCGGTGGCCATGCCGCTCTCGATGCTGTTCGGCCCGGAGGCGCTCTCGTATCGCATCGATCACAGCGAGACACGCGTGGCCATCGTCGACGAGACCTCGATCGACAATCTGCTCGCCGCGCGCCACGAGTGCCCGACGCTCGCGACCGTGATCGCCGTCGGCGATGCGCAAGGCCGCGGCGATCGGGACTGGGACACGCTGCTCGCGGCACAGTTGCCGACGTTCACGGCCGAGGTCACGAAAGCGGACGAGGCCGCGGTGCTCATCTACACGAGCGGCACCACGGGGCCGCCCAAGGGCGCGCTGCTGCCGCACCGCGCGCTCATCGGCAACCTGACCGGCTTCGTGTGCTCGCAGAACTGGTATCCGCAGGACCACGACGTGTTCTGGAGCCCGGCCGACTGGGCATGGACGGGCGGATTGTGGGACGCGCTGATGCCCGCGCTCTATTTCGGCAAGCCGATCGTCGGCTATCAGGGCCGCTTCACGCCGGAGCGCGCGTTCGAGATCCTGCAACGCTATCGCGTCACCAATACGTTCCTGTTCCCGACCGCGCTCAAGCAGATGATGAAGGCGTGCCCCGAGCCGGCGAAGCGTTACGACCTGCGCCTGCGCGCGATCATGAGCGCGGGCGAGGCCGTCGGCGAGACCGTGTTCAGCTGGTGCCGCGACGCGCTCGGCATCGTGGTCAACGAGATGTTCGGGCAGACCGAGATGAACTACATCGTCGGGAATTGCACGGCGCAGCACGACGAGGGACGCCTTGGCTGGCCCGCGCGGCCGGGGTCGATGGGTCGGCCCTACCCGGGGCACCGCGTGGCGATCATCGACGAGGATGGCGCGCCCGTGGCCGCCGGCGAGGACGGCGAGGTGGCGGTCTGCGCGACCGATATTCACGGCCATCCGGATCCGGTGTTCTTCCTCGGCTACTGGAAGAACGAGGCGGCCACGCAGAACAAGTATGTGGAACGCGACGGGCTGCGCTGGTGCCGCACGGGGGACCTTGCGCGCATGGATGCCGATGGCTACCTCTGGTATCAGGGCCGCGCGGACGACGTGTTCAAGTCCTCGGGCTATCGCATCGGGCCGAGCGAGATCGAGAACTGCCTGCTCAAGCATCCGGCGGTGTCCAATTGCGCGGTGGTGCCGTCGCCCGATCCCGAACGGGGCGCGATCGTCAAGGCGTTCATCGTGCTGACGCCGTCGGTCCAGCGCTCGGCGGAACGCGACGCGGCGCTGATCGTCGAACTGCAGCAGCACGTGCGCGGCCAACTCGCGCCGTACGAGTACCCGAAGGCAATCGAATTCATCGACCAGTTGCCGATGACGACCACGGGCAAGATCCAGCGGCGCGTGCTGCGGCTGCTGGAGGAAGAGCGCGCGGGCAAACGATAAGAGATGGCGGTCTAGCCGGCCGCCCCCTCGAGCCAGGCCAGTTCATCGTCATCGAACCCGGCCGCGCGCCGCGCCTCGACGTTGAACGGTCCCCGCGGCTTCGGCGCGCCGTATTGCCGCGAAAGCAATGGGTAGGTCGCCACCGGATCGAGCCCGCGCCGCGCGCACAGATACCGGTACCAGCGATTGCCGATCGCCACGTGCCCAACCTCGTCGCGCAGGATGATGTCGATGATCGCGGCGGCCGCGTCATCCCCCGCCTCGGCCAGCTTGGCCCGCACGGGCGGCGATGCATCGAGCCCGCGCGCCTCGAGCGTGCGCGGCACCAGCGCCATGCGCGCCAGCACGTCGCCGGCGGTCTTGTCGCACATCTCCCAGAGCGAGTTGTGCGCCGTGAAATCGCCGTAGCGCGCGCCCAGCGTCTCGAGATGGTCCGCCAGCAGCGTGAAGTGGTAGGCCTCCTCGTCCGCCACGCGCATCCAGTCGGTATAGAACGCCGCCGGCATTCCCGAAAACCGCCATACCGCGTCGAGCGCGAGGTTGATCGCGTTGAATTCGATATGGCACAGCGCATGGATCAGATTGGCGCGCCCGGCCGTCGTGTGGATCGACCGCCGCCGCTCCACATGCTGCGGCGGCACGAGTTCGGGCCGCTCGGGCCGCCCCGGCAGCGCGCGGGCAGGATCTGCAACGATGCATGCATCGGTGTCGATCGAACCTGCACCGGCCGCGCCCTCCCCGCTACCCTCCAGCGCCGCGTACAGCGCCCGCGTGGCCGCCGCCTTGGCCCGGGCATCGTTCATGCATAGCAGCTCGAGCGCCTGCGCGCGCACGGGGCGCGGCAGCGGTGGATGTGACGGCAAGGCGGGTGGGATCACTGGCATCGGCGTAAAATCTCGTATGGCCGCCATTTTAACGGCGGCGGCGATGCGAGCCGGCAGTTCCCGCATCGGCCGGAAATTTGAAATCCGCGCGGCCACCCCCACTTATCACGAATGCCTCAGGCAGGAGACTCCATGGCGCTTTACCAGCTCGGCGACCTCACCCCCATCATCGACGACGATGCCTACGTGGCGAAGGAAGCGACGATCATCGGCAACGTGACGCTCAAGGCGCGTGCAAGTGCATGGCCCGGCGTGGTGATTCGCGGCGACAACGAGCCGATCGTGGTGGGCGAGGACACGAACCTGCAGGAAGGCGCGGTATTGCACACCGACCCGGGCCGTCCGATGACGCTCGGCAACAAGGTGTCGGTCGGCCATCAGGCCATGCTGCATGGCTGCACGGTCGGCGACGGCTCGCTGATCGGCATCCAGGCCGTGGTGCTGAACGGCGCCGTGATCGGGAAGGAATGCCTCGTCGGCGCCGGCGCGCTGGTGACCGAAGGCAAGGTGTTCCCGGATCGCTCGCTGATCATCGGCACGCCCGCCAAGGTCGTGCGCCAGCTGACGGACGAGGACGTGGCCAACCTGTACCGCAATGCAGAAACCTATGCCAAGCGCCAGGCGACCTACAAGGTCGCGCTGAAGCGCATCGACTGAATTGATTGAAGCAAACCAGAAGGACCGCTTAGTGACCGCCTCCACCAACCCCGACATTCTCCAGAAATTCCTGTTCGACGCCGCCCCCGTGCGTGGCGAACTCGTACGCATGGAAGCCACCTGGCAGGAAGTGCTGAACCGCCACGCCTATCCGCTGGCGGTCCGGCACGTACTGGGCGAGATGATGGCGGCCGCGGCGCTGCTGTCCGCCAACCTCAAGTTCAACGGCGCGCTGGTCATGCAGGTCCACGGCGACGGCCCCGTGCGCATGCTCGTGGTCGAATGCCTGTCCGACCTGTCGATGCGCGCCACGGCCAAGCTGGCCGAGGGCGCCGAGATCCCCGACGACGCCACGCTGCGCCAGATGGTCAACGTCAAGGGACAAGGCCGCTTCGCGATCACGCTCGACCCGCAGGACAAGCTGCCGGGCCAGCAGGCGTACCAGGGCATCGTGCCGCTGTCCGACGCGCATGGTCCGCTGAACTCGGTCAGCGAAGTGCTCGAGCACTATATGCAGGCGTCCGAGCAGCTCGACACGCGCCTGTGGCTCGCGGCCAACGACCAGGTGGCGGCCGGCATGCTGCTGCAGAAGCTGCCATCGTATGGCGGCACGCTCGAAGCCTACGGCAACGCGCCCGCGCAGGTCGGCGAGACCGGCGAGCCGCTGAGCGACGATGCCCGCGCGCAGGACCTCGACACGTGGGATCGCGCGTGCCAGCTCGGCGCCACGCTGAAGCAGGAAGAACTGCTCGGGGAAACGCCCGAGACGCTGCTGCGCAAGCTGTTCTGGGAAGACATCGAGGCCACGGGCCTGCGCGTGTTCGAGCCGATGCAGCCGCATTTCCAGTGCTCGTGCTCGCGCGAGAAAGTCGCTGGCATGCTGCAATCGCTGGGCCGCGAGGAGATCGAAGGCATCATCGCGGAGCGCGGCCACGTCGAGATCCATTGCGATTTCTGCGGCCAGCGCTACGAGTTCGACCCCGTCGATAGCGCGCAGCTGTTCACGGCACCGGTCGCGACCGGCGCGGGCGACGGCGCGCATCAACACCACTGAGGCACCGCCCGAGCGCGGCCATTGTTTGGAGGAGGCTGAGATGAAGACCTTGCCAGACCGGAAGATCGTTTCCCGCGCGTTGGCCGCGCTGCTACTGGGTGGGTCGATGGCCGGCCTGCTTGGCGGCTTGCTTGGCGGCTGCGCGGCGGACCTGCCGCGTGACGTCAATGGCGCACCCTTCACCTCCCGGCTCGCGCCCAACGCGGTGCCGCCCCCGCCCGTCACCGCCGAGCAGAAGCAGCAGCTGACCGCCCTCAACGCGCAGATCCTGCGCGACCAGGAGTCGGTCATCGCACGCCAGCAGGAGGCGCAGGCGTGGGCCTACGCGGCGTATCCCTACACGAACTGGAACATGTACTACGGGGGCTGGGGTGGCGGCTGGGGTGGCGGCAGCCGCTGGGGCTACGGCGTCAGCGTCGGCTCGCCGGGATACTGGGGCGGCGGCTGGGGGGGTTACCCGTACGGCTGGTGGTGACCGGGGGTGACCGGGGTGACTGGGGGGTGACTGGCAGCGAACGGCGGGAGATGCGGTTCAGTGATGCCCGCCCATGCCGGCGACCGAGTTCGGCGGCGGCGGCAGCGGCGGCGTGGCGCTGACCTTCGGGGCCGGCGCGACGAACTGCACGAACACTTCGCCTTCCTTGACCATGCCGAGCTCGTAGCGCGCGCGTTCCTCGATCGCGCCCGTGCCATCCTGCAAATCCTTCACTTCCCCTTCAAGCTTGGCGTTGCGCAGCTTCAGCGACTGGTTGCGGCTGGCCTGCTCTTCCACCTGATGGTTCAGATCCCAGACGCGCAGCCATCCGCCCTTGCCCAGCCAGAGCGGGTACTGGATAGCCAGCAGCAGGATAAACAGCAACAGCGAGATCAGGCGCATCTGAGACAGGAAGGGGCGCTAGTCAAGGGGCGCTAGTCAAATTCGGAGCGATATGAGCCGGCACAATCATGGCGCATGCCGCACGAGAATGCAAAGCAAAAGCGCAGGAACGCCTGTAAAAGGTGTTCCAACATGCAACGAAAAACGGCGCCGCCCTCATCTCGAGGACAGCGCCGTCTTATCGGCAGGCAACCGCCAAAGGTTTAGCGCAGGTTGTAGAACGCGCTCTTGCCGGGGTAGCTCGCGATATCGCCGAGGTCTTCCTCGATGCGCAGCAGCTGGTTGTACTTGGCGATACGGTCCGAACGCGACAGCGAACCGGTCTTGATCTGGCCGGCGTTGGTGCCCACCGCGATGTCGGCGATCGTGCTGTCCTCGGTCTCGCCCGAACGGTGCGAGATCACGGCGGTGTAGCCCGCGCGCTTGGCCATCTCGATGGCGGCGAACGTTTCCGTCAGCGTGCCGATCTGGTTGATCTTGATGAGGATCGAGTTGCCGATGCCCTTCTCAATGCCTTCCTTCAGGATCTTCGTGTTCGTCACGAAAAGATCGTCACCGACCAGCTGCACGCGCTTGCCCAGCTTCTCGGTCAGCGTCTTCCAGCCGTCCCAGTCGCCTTCGGCCATGCCGTCCTCGATCGACACGATCGGGAACTTGTCGCACAGGTTGGCCAGGTAGTCGGCGAACTGCGTCGAGCTCAGCTTCAGGCCTTCGCCTTCCAGCTGGTAGACGTCTTCGGCCTCGTGGTAGAACTCGCTCGCGGCGCAGTCCAGCGCCAGCAGCACGTCCTCGCCCGCGCGGTAGCCGGCCTTTTCGATGGCTTGCACCACGGTGTTCAGGCACTCCTCGTTCGACGAGAAGTTCGGCGCGAAGCCGCCTTCGTCACCGACCGCCGTGGACATGCCCTTGTCGGCCAGGATCTTCTTCAGCGCGTGGAACACTTCGGCGCCGCAGCGCAGCGCTTCGCGGAAGCTCGTCTGCGACACCGGCATGATCATGAATTCCTGGATATCCAGGCTGTTGTTGGCGTGCGCGCCACCGTTGACGATGTTCATCATCGGCACCGGCATCTGCATCGCGCCCGAACCGCCGAAGTAGCGGTACAGCGGCAGGCCGGCTTCTTCGGCGGCAGCCTTGGCCACTGCCATCGACACGGCCAGCATGGCGTTGGCGCCCAGGCGGCCCTTGTTGTCGGTGCCGTCGAGGTCGATCAGCGTGCGGTCGAGGAATGCCTGCTCGGAGGCATCCAGACCCATGATCGCTTCGGAGATTTCGGTATTGATGTGTTCGACGGCCTTCAGCACACCCTTGCCCAGATAGCGCGACTTGTCGCCATCACGCAGCTCGATGGCTTCGCGCGAGCCCGTGGACGCACCCGACGGCACCGCGGCACGGCCCATCACGCCGGACTCCAGCAGCACGTCGCATTCGACCGTGGGATTGCCGCGCGAGTCGAGAACCTCGCGACCGATGATATCTACGATTGCACTCATGAATTCCTCTCTCTACTGTTGATTCTTGATGCTGCTCGATTGGGAAACCGGGAAAGCATAGGCCAAGTTGCGCGCGGCGGCCATGCAGTATCTGCGAATTCTGTACGAAGTTTCAGTACTGACTGCCGATACCCGACACCGAAACGACATCGCCCGCGGCAGGCGCGGGCGATGGGAGCGTCATGGCTTACGCGCAGGCGGCGGGCCAGCCGAAGTTGTCCTCGAGGAAGCCCGCGCGCTTGACCAGCGCATCGAGGTCCCGGAGAACGGCCAGCAGTTCCTTCATGCGCGACAGCGGCACCGCGTTGGGGCCGTCGGACATCGCCTTGCTCGGATCCGGATGGGTCTCCATGAAGAGACCCGCCACACCGGTTGCCACCGCGGCGCGGGCCAGTACCGGCACGAACTCGCGCTGACCGCCCGAGCTCGTACCCTGTCCGCCCGGCAGCTGCACCGAGTGCGTGGCGTCGAATACCACGGGCGCACCCGTCTCGCGCATGATCGCGAGCGCGCGCATATCGGAAACGAGGTTGTTGTAGCCAAAGGAGACACCACGCTCGCAGGCCATGAACACGTCGTCCGGCAGACCCGCGTCGCGCGCGGCGTCACGGGCCTTGTCGATGACGTTCTTCATGTCGTGCGGGGCGAGAAACTGGCCCTTCTTGATATTCACGGGCTTGCCGCTCTGCGCGCAGGCACGGATGAAATCGGTCTGGCGGCACAGGAACGCGGGCGTCTGCAGCACGTCCACCACGGCGGCGACGGGCTTGACCTCGTCCACCTCGTGGATGTCCGTAAGCACCGGCACGCCGATCTCGCGCTTCACCGTCGCCAGGATCTCGAGGCCGCGCTCCATGCCCGGACCGCGGAACGTCTTGCCCGAGGAACGGTTGGCCTTGTCGAACGACGACTTGTAGATGAACGGAATGCCGAGCGCCTTCGTGATCTCGCGCAGCTCACCTGCCGTGTCGAGCGCCATCTGCTCGGACTCGATCACGCACGGACCGGCGATCAGGAAGAACGGATGGTTCAGGCCGACGTCGAATCCACACAGTTTCATGATGTCTCCTCAGTGGGGCCCGGGCTCAGGCACCCTTGCGCTGCTGGCTGGCCAGCGCGGCTTCCACATAGGCCTTGAACAGCGGATGGCCATCACGCGGCGTCGAAGTGAATTCCGGGTGGAACTGCACGCCCACGAACCACGGATGCAGCGTATCCGGCAGCTCCATCATCTCGGGCAGGTTCTCGGTCGGCGTGCGCGCCGAAATCACGAGGCCGGCGTTCTCGAGCTGCGGCACGTAGTGGTTGTTGACCTCATAGCGGTGACGATGGCGCTCGTTCACTTCGGCGCCATAGATCGCATTGGCCTTGGTGCCTTCCTTCGTGGGCACGCGCTGCGCGCCCAGGCGCATCGTGCCGCCCAGGTCGGACTCGGCCGTACGCTGCTCGACCTTGCCTTCGCGGTCGACCCACTCGGTGATCAGTGCCACGACCGGATGCTCGGTCTCGAGGTTGAACTCGGTCGAGTTCGCGTCGGCCATGCCGGCCACGTGACGCGCGTACTCGATGACCGCGAGCTGCATGCCCAGGCAGATGCCGAGGTACGGCACCTTGTTCTCGCGCGCATACTGGATCGCGCGGATCTTGCCTTCGGTCCCGCGCTTGCCGAAGCCGCCCGGCACCAGGATCGCGTCGAGCGGCTGCAGCACTTCGAGGTGACCCGACTCGAGTTCTTCCGAGTCGATGTACTCGATGTTCACGCGCGTCGACGTATGCATGCCGGCGTGGCGCAGCGCCTCGATCAGCGACTTGTACGACTCGGTCAGATCGACGTACTTGCCGACCATGCCGATGCGGATTTCGTGTTCGGGGTTTTCCTGCGCGTTCACCAGGCGCTGCCACATCGACAGGTCGGCCGGCTTCGGGTCCAGGCGCAGTTCCTCGCAGATCAGGCGGTCGAGGCCCTGCTCGTTGAGCATCTGCGGAATCTTGTAGATGCTGTCCGCATCCCACACCGAAATCACGGCTTCCTGCGGGATGTTGGCGAACAGCGAGATCTTGGCGCGCTCGTCGTCGGGAATCGGACGGTCGGCGCGGCACAGCAGCGCCGTCGGCGAGATACCGATCTCGCGCAGCTTCTGCACCGAGTGCTGCGTCGGCTTGGTCTTGAGCTCGCCCGCGCTCGCGATGAACGGGACCAGCGTCAGGTGCACGAACGCGCAGTGGTTGCGGCCGAGGCGCAGGCTCATCTGGCGCGCGGCTTCGAGGAACGGCAGCGACTCGATGTCACCGACCGTACCGCCGATTTCCACGAGCGCCACGTCGGCCTTGCCGTCGTGCGACGCGGCGGCGCCGCGTTCGACGAATGCCTGGATCTCGTTCGTGATGTGCGGAATGACCTGCACGGTCTTGCCGAGGTACTCGCCGCGGCGTTCCTTGCGAATCACCGACTCGTAGATCTGGCCCGTCGTGAAGTTGTTCGACTTGCGCATCTTGGCCGAAACGAAGCGCTCGTAGTGGCCGAGGTCGAGGTCGGTCTCGGCGCCATCTTCGGTCACGAACACCTCGCCGTGCTGGAAGGGGCTCATCGTGCCGGGATCGACGTTGATGTAGGGATCTAGCTTGAGGAGGGTGACTTTGAGGCCGCGCGACTCGAGAATGGCCGCGAGCGAAGCAGCAGCGATGCCCTTGCCGAGAGAAGAGACGACGCCACCGGTGACGAAGACGAATTTGGTCATAAACCGAGCTTGCCGGGGAAATCGGGATTATACATGAGCGAGCCCTTCATGCGCGTTCGCGCTTGGCTCGTACGGGCTGTCCCCAGCGGTCGGCGTCGTCACGCGCGAGCGGGAATTCCGCGGGCTTGCCGGCATCCCATTCAGGGTTGCAGATCTCGCCGAACACCTGGCGCAGACGCTGCCCCCACGTGTCGCGGATCATACGGAAGTACGAATTCTTCTCGTCGATGGTGACGAAGCGCGTCACGCGCAGCGAGTCGGCCTCGTACACGAGCAGGTCCAGCGGCAGGCCCACCGAGATATTCGACTTCAGCGTCGAATCCATCGAGATCAGCGCGCACTTGGCACCCTCCCCGAGCGGCAGCGACGGATGCACGACGCGATCGATGATCGGCTTGCCGTACTTCGCCTCGCCAATCTGGAAGTAGCAGTTCTCGGGCGTCGCCTCGACGAAGTTTCCGGCCGCGTAGATATGGAACAGCCGCGTGCGTTCGCCACGGATCTGGCCGCCGAACACGAGACTCACATTGAACTCGATGCCCGCGTCGCGCAGCGCGTGCGCATCGCGCTTGTGCACGGCGCGCACCGCGTCGCCGACGATCGTCGCGGCTTCGTACATGTCCCGCGCGGTCCAGAGGGAGCGCTTCTCGTCGCGGCCTTCGGCCAGCAACTGGCGCACGGACTGGCTGATGGCAAGGTTGCCGGCCGTCATGAGCACCATCACGCGGTCGCCGGGTTCCTCGAACACCGTCATCTTGCGTGCAGTGGAGATCGCATCCACACCGGCATTGGTGCGGGAATCGGAAAGGAATACCAGGCCGGCATCCAGCCGCATGGCTACGCAGTACGTCATGGCTATGATTTTGGGGGCGCCCGCCCGCGCGATGGCGCGTGCGGCATAAACCTGCATTCTAGCGCCCCGGGGAAAGCTCGCGCCCGTTTGAGGGATGGCGCAGCCGGGTCAGGCCACCTCGGAGATGTCGATCGTCACGGTCATGGTCTCGCCGGTACCGCCCTCGAGAATGCCCCGGATTGGTGCGGCGGACGCATAGTCGCGCCCCACGGCAAGGCGCACGTGGCGGCCGTCCGTCACGCAGCGGTGCGTCACGTCGATGCTGCACCAGAGCCCGCTTTCGGGGTCGAGGCAGATATCGGCCCAGGCGTGGCTGGCCATCTCGGTAGCGGCGGGATCGTAGAAGTAACCGCTGACATACCGCGCCGGAATACCGAACGCGCGGCACGCGCCGACCATCACCTGCGCCTGGTCCTGGCACACGCCGCTGCCGAGGTGGAAAGCCTCCGCCGCGGACGTGCCGACATCGGTCGTATTGGCCTTGTAGCGCACCCGGCCGGCAATGCCGTCGGCCAGTGCGAGCAGCGCGGGCAGTTCGTGCCCGGCCGCGAGGAACGGCGCGGCAAATGCGCGGATTTCCGCGGGCGCGGCCGTCATCGGCGTGGGTGCGACGAAGTACAGCGGCGAGACACGTGCCTCGCCCTCCTCGGGCAGGTCGTGGAAGCCCGTGGCGCCTGCCGTCGCGATCACCTCGACCTCGCCCGCGGCGACGATCTCGATGCGGCTGGCGGGGCCGGCCAGCGTGAAGTTGTGGATGATGTTGCCGAATCCGTCACGGGCTGCCGACAGATTGCCCGGGGCCGAGACTTGCCACGCGTGCACCAACTGCAGCGGGCCCGTCCGCGGCTCCAGCCGCAGTTCGTGCACGCTGCGGCGCACGGGCTCCGCGTAGCGGTAGACGGTCTTGTGATGAATCTTGTATTTCACGGTAGATGCGAGCGCGCAGACCCGCGTGTGGGCAAGTCTGCGCGCGCCGCGCGCTCGGGGGGCATCGTATGTGCCTCAGGCAGCGAGCGGCACCAGGAAATCCCGGCTGATACCGTTGCCGAGGTCGCCGATGCGCTCCAGGAAGCTCGTCAGGTAGGCATGCAGACCACACGCGAAGATATCGTCGATCCGCGCATATTTCAGGTCAGCGTGGAGTTTACCAGCCTGACGCTCGGTCTCCGACGACTGCTGGTTGGCCACGAGCGCGAGAATCGACACCACCTCGTCCATGCTAGACACGAGCGAACGCGGCATGTCGGGCCGCAGGATCAGCAGTTCCGCCACGCGCTGCGGCGTGATCACGGCACGATAGATCTTGCGGTAGACCTCGAAGCCCGACACCGAGCGCAGCACCGCGGCCCAGTGATAGAAGTCGTTCTGCTCGCGATTCGGATCGGTGTCGTCGCTGCCCGATGCCTGGAACTTCACGTCGAGAATCCGCGCGGTGTTGTCCGCGCGCTCCAGGAACGTGCCCAGGCGCATGAAGTGGAACGCGTCGTCCTTGAGCATGGTGCCGAACTGCACGCCGCGCGCGAGGTGCGAGCGGAACTTGACCCACTCGAAGAAGCGCGAGGGGTCGTTGTGCAGCTCGCCGTCGGCGATCTGGCGCTGGACGTCGAGCCACGTGGTGTTCAGCGTTTCCCAGACCTCGGTCGTCAGCGAGCCGCGCACCGCGCGCGCGTTCTCGCGCGCCGCGCGCAGGCAGCTCATGATCGACGACGGATTGGTCATGTCGCGCACCATGAAGTCGATGACGTCATCGCGCGAAAGCAGGCCGTACTTGTTGTCGAACGCGTTGGTGAGCTCGGAAATATCGAGCATCGCCCACCAGCCCTGCTCCGCCACTTCGGCGGACTGGGGTAGCAGCGAGGTCTGATAGTTGACGTCGAGCATGCGCGCGGTGTTCTCCGCGCGCTCGGTATAGCGGGCCATCCAGAACAGGTGGTCGGCGGTGCGGCTCAGCATGATGTTCTCCCGGCGAATGACCTGTTAGCGTTCCAAGACCCACGTATCCTTGGTGCCGCCCCCTTGCGAGGAGTTCACCACCAGCGAGCCTTCGCGCAATGCCACGCGCGTCAGGCCGCCCGGCACCATGCGCACCTCCTTGCCCGACAGCACGAACGGCCGCAGGTCGATATGGCGTGGCGCGATGCCGGACTCCACGTACGTCGGGCACGTGGACAGCGCCAGCGTCGGCTGCGCGATGTACTGCTCCGGCCGCGCGCGCACGACTTCGCGAAACTGATCGATCTCCGCGCGCGTGGCGGCGGGACCCACGAGCATGCCGTAGCCGCCCGCGCCGTGCGTTTCCTTGACCACGAGTTCGCCCATATGGTCGAGCACGTATTGCAGGTCGTCGGGGCGGCGGCACATGTACGTCGGCACGTTCGAGAGGATGGCCTCCTCGCCGAGGTAGAACCGGATCATGTCGGGCACATACGGGTAGATCGACTTGTCGTCGGCCACGCCGGTGCCAATCGCGTTGGAGATCGTGACGTTGCCCGCGCGGTAGACCGACAGCAGCCCCGCCGCGCCGAGCGCGGAGTCCGGCCGGAACGCGAGCGGGTCGAGGAAGTCGTCGTCGACGCGGCGATAGATCACGTCGATGCGCTGCGGCCCCTGCGTCGTGCGCATGTACAGGTGCTCGTCCTCGACGAACAGGTCACTGCCCTCGACGAGTTCCACGCCCATCTGCTGTGCGAGGAACGCATGCTCGAAGTAGGCCGAGTTGTACATCCCCGGCGTGAGCACGACCACGGTCGGATCGGCGATGTTCTGCGGCGAGACGCCGCGCAGCATGTCGAGCAGCAGGTCGGGATAGTGCGCGACGGGCGCCACGCGGTTGCGCGCGAACAGCTCCGGGAACAACCGCATCATCATCTTGCGGTTCTCGAGCATGTACGAGACACCCGACGGCACGCGCAGGTTGTCCTCGAGCACGTAGAACTCGCCCTCGCCCGCGCGCACCACGTCGATGCCCGCCACATGGGCATAGATATCGCGCGGCACGTCGATGCCGAGCATCTCGGGCCGGTACTGGGCGTTGTTGTAGATCTGGTCCGCGGGAATCACGCCCGCGCGGATGATGTCCTGGCCGTGATAGATGTCGTGGATAAAGCGGTTCAGCGCGGCCACGCGCTGCCGCAGCCCACGCTCGAGCGTGGCCCACTCGCTGGCGGGGAAGATACGCGGGATCACGTCGAACGGAATGGTCCGCTCGGTGCCGCTGTTGGACTCGTCCTTGTCGCCGTAGACCGCGAACGTGATGCCCACGCGGCGGAAGATCAGGTCCGCTTCCGCGCGCTTGTTGTCCATGACCGCGCCAGGCTGGCGTCCGAGCCAGTCGGCAAAGCTCCGGTAGTGCGCGCGCACGGCACTGGCCGGCAATGTCTCCCCTGCCTGCACGACGCTCATCCCACCGTCGTCCCTGGCTTCAAGCATCTCGTCGAAAAAACGCGCCGCCATGATGGCCGCTCCTCTCGTTGGAAGGGTTATCGATGCTTTTTTGATGCCTCTCGATCAGCATATCCGCATCAGGAAATCCCGCAAGATGGGGCCCTCCCGATGCATGGCGACAATCTAGCAAGATGCTTGCCAACCTGGCAATGGCGCGCGTCAGCAGGTGGGCGGGCAGCGGTCGAGGATGTCCTGCACCAGTTCCTCGGGAGACTGGCGGATATCGAGCACCAGCGCGTCGCGCGGCTCCTCGAGCGTCTGGAACTGGCTCTGCAGCAGCGCCGGGTTGAAGAAATGGTCCGTGCGCACGGACAGGCGGCCGCCGATGGTCTCGGCGTCGCCCTTCATGTAGACGAACGTCACGCCGCCATCGGGCGGCGTCAGGCGGTCGCGATAGACCTGCCGCAGTGCGGAACAGGTAAACACGTGCGGACGGCGTTCCGCGATGGCCGCATCGATGGCCGCGCGCATGGCGGCCAGCCACGGCCAGCGGTCCTCGTCGGTCAGCGGAATGCCCGCGTGCATCTTGTCCTTGTTGGCGGCGCTATGGAATTCGTCGGCGTCGTGGAAGCCGCAGTGCAGGCGGCTGGCCAGCAGCTGGCCGACCGTGGTCTTGCCGCTGCCGGAAACGCCCATCAGGATATAGATCATGTCTGCTCCGTCGATCATGGTCGGATGGTCGTGCCATCCTTGTCGGTAGCCCTCGCGCGGCGTTCGAATGCCGGGCACGGGGGTGCCCGCCGGCACGCGCCGGCGGGAATGCATAAAACGGGCGTCCCTATTGTGCGACGACCGGTGCCGTTTGGACAGCGTCCGCTTCGGAGAGGTCCATCGCGCTGCCGCCCTCTTCCGCGGTGCGCGCATGGCGGCGGAACAGGCCGAAGAGTCCCCGGCCCAGGCTGAAGCGCGCGAAGTCGTCGGCCGGTGCGGCCGCGGGCGTGCGCGCCGCGAACTCCGCCTGCGCCTCGGCGTCGCCGACCAGTTCCAGCGTGCCGGCCACCGCATCCACGCGGATCAGGTCGCCGTCGCGCACGCGCGCCAGCGGACCGCCGGCCAGGGCCTCGGGGCCGACGTGGATCACGGCGGGCACCTTGCCCGATGCGCCCGACATGCGGCCGTCGGTCACCAGCGCGACGCGGTGCCCGGCATCCTGCAGCGCGCCGAGCGCGGGGGTGAGCCGGTGCAGTTCGGGCATGCCGTTGGCGTTCGGCCCCTGGAAGCGCACCACGGCCACGACGTCGCGATCGAGTTCGTCGGCTTCGAATGCGGCCTGCAGCGCTTCCTGCGATTCGAACACGCGTGCCGGGGCCTCGATCACGCGATGCTCCTCCGCGACCGCGGACACCTTGATCACGCCGCGGCCGAGGTTACCCGCCATCAGGCGCAGGCCGCCTTCGTGCGAGAACGGGGCCGACGCCGGGGCGAGGACGGTGGCGTCCCCGCTCGTGGCCGGACCGTCGCGCCATTGCAGCGCGCCGTCGGTCATCACGGGCTCCTGCGCATAGCGGGCGAGGCCGCGGCCGGCCACGGTCTCCACGTCTTCGTGCAGCAGGCGCGCATCCAGCAGCTGGGCGATGACGTAGGCCACGCCGCCGGCCGCATGGAAGTGGTTCACGTCGGCCGAGCCGTTCGGATAGACGCGCGCGAGCAGCGGCGTCACGCGCGACAGGCGGTCGAAGTCGTTCC
The DNA here is from genome assembly GCF_038440175.1 of Cupriavidus sp. OTU4054. Lineage (NCBI taxonomy): Bacteria > Pseudomonadati > Pseudomonadota > Betaproteobacteria > Burkholderiales > Burkholderiaceae > Cupriavidus > Cupriavidus sp. OTU4054. The sequence goes on along the minus strand of NZ_JASATF010000008.1, from coordinate 160,397 downwards.
AGTCGATGACGATACCGGCGGAGCGCGCCATCGCGACGAGGTGGATCGTGTGGTTGGTGGAGCCGCCGGTGGCCAGCAGGCCGATCATCGCGTTGACCACCGCGCGTTCATCGACGATGCGCGAGATGGGCGTGTATTCGTTTCCGCGCGCGGTAAGGGCCAGCGCGCGCTGCGCGGCCGCCACGGTCAGCGCGTCGCGCATACCGGCGTCCGGATGGATAAACGCCGCGCCCGGCATATGGAGACCCATGATCTCCATCAGGAACTGGTTGCTGTTGGCGGTGCCATAGAACGTGCAGGTGCCCGCGCCGTGATAGGCCGCGCATTCGGCTTCCAGCAGCGCGTCGCGACCGACCTGCCCCGTTGCGTAGAGCTGGCGCACGCGCGCCTTCTCCTTGTTGGGCAGGCCGCTCGCCATCGGGCCCGCGGGCACGAACACCACGGGCAGATGGCCGAACTGCAGCGCGCCCATCAGCAGGCCGGGCACGATCTTGTCGCAGACGCCGAGCATCACGGCCGCATCGAACGTATTGTGCGAGAGCGCGACCGCGGTGCCCATGGCGATGGCATCGCGCGAGAACAGCGACAGTTCCATGCCCGCATTGCCCTGCGTGATGCCATCGCACATGGCCGGCACGCCGCCGGCCACCTGCGCGACCCCGCCCACCGCGCGCGCGGCTTCGCGGATGACGGCCGGATAGCGCTCATAGGGCTGGTGCGCGGACAGCATGTCGTTGTACGCGGTGACGATGCCGAGGTTCGGCGCATGGTCGACGCGCAGGCGCAGCTTGTCGTTGGCCGGCAGTGCCGCGTAGCCATGCGCGAGGTTCGCGCACGACATGCCGCGCAGCGGGCCGAGTTCCTGCTGGGTCCGCTCGCAGCGGGCCAGATAGGCGGCGCGGCTCGCGCGGCTGCGCGCGATCACGCGTTCGGTGACGGCGGCGACTTCGGCAACCACATTGGCATCTTGGGAATCGTGGGGCATGGACGTTCCGTATCTGTAGATTTTCTACATTATATCCATGGGCGCTAGGGCCACGGAAGCCGTCACGCGCGGCGAATCTGCTTTTTCCTGCGCATATCCGGCATGAACTGGGGAAAGCCCTAGGTGCAGTCCGGTGTCTGCTGGCCGAGAATCGCGCCACCTCGCGTGTAGAATCTCTACACAAATACGACACCGATCATGCGCGACCGAATTCTTGCCGTCTACGACACGCTCCGTCCCTCCGAGCGCCGCCTGGCCGACTACATTGCCCGCCACGGCGCGAGCGTGATTCGCCTTTCCATGCCCGAACTGGCCGAACGCGCCGGCGTTTCGCAGCCGACCATCGCGCGGTTCTGCGCGGCACTTGGCTATGACGGGTTTCGCGAGTTCAAGCTGCAGTTTGCGCAGAACGTGGGGGGCGGCACGCCGTTCGTCCATCAGGATGTGGAGGCCAGCGACCGGCCGGCCGATATCGCGGGCAAGGTGTTCGATCGCACGATTGCGACGCTGATGACCGTGCGGAATGCGCTGTCGGCGGATCAGATCGAGCATGCGATCGCGCTGCTTGCCAATGCGCGGCGCATCGAGTTCTATGGGTGCGGCAATTCCGGGATTGTGGCGCTCGATATCCAGCACAAGTTCTTCCGGCTCGGGATTCCGACGACGGCCTATTCCGATTCGCATGTGTTCAGCATGTCGGCGGCGTTGTTGCGGCCTGGCGATGTGGCGGTGCTGGTGTCCAATAGCGGGCGCACGTGGGATATGCTGACCGCGGCGACACTGGCGCGCGCAAGCGGGGCCAGCGTGCTGGCGCTCACGCACAGCGGGTCGCCGCTGGCGGGGCTCGCGGATATTTGCGTGTTCTCCGATGTGGAGGAGGACAGCGATATCTATACGCCGATGACGTCGCGCATTTCTCACCTCGTGCTGGGCGATGTGCTGGCGGCGGGGGTGGCGCTGCAGCGCGCGGACACGGTTGCGCAGGGGTTGCAGCGCGCGAAGGCGCATTTGCGGGAGCGGCGGATTGCGGGGGCGGAGCCGGCGGTTTATGGGGAGGCGGCGCCGGGCGTTACGGCGGCGGGTGCCGCGAAGCCGGCGCGTGCCAGGCTTGCGAAGCCCACCGCGCGCGGCACACGCACGGTGCCGCCCCGTCGGCGCGCCTGACTCCCCTGACCCACCTGGCTCACCTGACGCAAGGGGGGGGCCATCGGTCAATCCCGCGCTGGCAAGCGCCGTCACGCGCTACCGCGGCGCGGGTGGCGCGTCGCGCCAGTAACGCCTGACGTGCTGGCGGTAAGGAATGACGTCATACGCGTCGCCCCGCGTGACGATGGTGATCGCACCGGTCTCGTCGGTGCGGTAGCGCTTGATATCGCGGGCCTCGTAACGCGCCCATACATCGGCCCGCGGATGGCCATAGCGGTTGCGATACCCCAGCTGAAACACCGCGATCTCGGGCGCGACCGCACGCAATAGCGCCGCGCCCGACGATGTGCCGCTGCCATGATGCGGCACCACGAGGATGTCCGCGCGCAGGGGCGCCCCTTCCTCCTCCGCGCGCCGCACCATGGCCCGCTCCTCGGCCACGCCGATATCGCCGGTCAGCAGGACGCTGCGCCGCGCGGTGGCCACGCGCAGCACGCAGCTGCGCGCATTGCTCGCGACGCGGGGGTTGCCGGATTGCGTTGCCGGAGGGTGCAGGAACTCGAAATGCACGCCGTCCCATACCCACGCGATCCCCGCCTCGCATGGCGCCCATGACCGCGTCATCCACGCCTGCCCCGGCGGCGCGCCGGTCAGCCGCGCGGTCTCGACGTCTCGCACACCGCCCGCGTGGTCAGCGCCCTTGCCGCGGAGGGACAATTGCCCCAGTGCCGAACCGGTCCGCCGCGCGGTCTCGACGTCCCGCACACCGCCCGTGTGATCGGCGCCCTTGTCGCGGAGGAACACTTGCCCCGGCGCCGAACCGGTCAGCCGCGCGGTCTCGACGTCTCGCACACCGCCCGTGTGATCGGCGCCCTTGTCGCGCAGGGACACTTGCCCCAGCGCCGAACCGGTCAGCCGCGCGGTCTCGGCACCGCGTGCATCGCCCGCCGGCATCGCATCGTCATCCCGCCTGCCGATTGGCACCACGGCCTCGATGTCCCGCACACCGCCCGCATGGTCGGCATCTTCGTGGCTGACGATCAGCCGGTCGAGCCGCCGCACGCCCGTGGCGCGCAGATACGGCACCACGACCTGCGCGCCCGCGCTGGTGCCCGACAGATAGCCCGGCCCGGTGTCGTACAGCAACGCGTGCGCTTGCGTTTCCACAAGCACCGCCGTGCCCTGCCCGATATCGAGCGCGGTCACGCGCATCTCGCCCTGCGCCACGGGCGTGCCGCTGGCCAGGATCATCGGCGCCATCAGCAGTGCGCCATAGGCGCGCATGGCGCGGTCGCCATCGGGCAGTAGCAGCAGGAACACGCCGATCGATGCGAGCCCCATGGCAAGCGGGCCTGCCTGCGCGGCTTCCCACACGGCCCACGCGGGCGCGGCCAGCCAGGCGAGCGCATCGGCTAGCCACGCCATGGCCTGATGCGCGACCGTCAGCGCGAGATGCGCCACCGGCGGCGGCGCCACGGCGCCGAGCAGCGACAGCGGCGTGACGACGATACTGACGATCGGGATCGCCACGGCGTTGGCGATGGCCGAGACCACCGATACCTGCCCGAACAGCAGCAGCGAAAACGGCACGAGCCCGATGGTCACGGCCCACTGTACGCGCGCTGCGCTCACGAGGGCTGCGCGCCAACGCAACAGCCGCCGCTGCAGTGCCGACGGCTCCTCCGCCAGGTCGTCCGCCGCAACAGCCTCCGCCTCGCTCCCGACACCCCTGGCCGCGCGGGCCGCCGCGCCATGGGGCTTGCGATTCGCCGCGCCGCCGGCGCCCAGCAAGCCGCCGAACAGGCGCGCCACTGCATGGGCGCCGGCACGCTTCGGCCCGCCGGACATGCTGGCGGTCGCATGAGCGTGGCTACGTTTCGGCCCGTCGTTCGACGTGCCACCCACCGCGGAGTCCGGCGCGCGCGGCGCGGCACGCGCCACGTCATGCGATGCGCGACTTGCCGAGCCGTGCTGGCCCGGCAAGCCGCCGGACATGCTGGGCATCGCATGCGCGCCGGTACGCTTCGGCGCGTCGCTCGCAGTGGCGGACGCTGCGGTATCGCTCGCGCGCGGCGCGGCTGCGGGGGCCGCTTGAAGGGCTGCTGCGGGGGCCGCCTCGGGGGTCGCCTCGGGGGTCGCCTCGGGAGCCGCCTTGAGGGCCGCCCTGAGGGCCGCTTTGGGGGCCGCCTCGGGGGTCGCCTCGGGGGTCGCCTCGGGGGTCGCCTCCGGGGTCGCCTCCGGGGTCGCCTCGGGGATCGCTTCGGGCGACCGGCGGCGGCGCCGCGTTGCCGGCCTCGCTGTGGCGGCCGGCTCGGGTCGCGCTGCGGCGAGGAAGATCACGGCCACGGCGCCGAACGAGAGCCAGAACCCCGGGGCCATGACCGCCCATGGGTCGATGACGACGGCAACGGCGGCGGCCCATGTCAGCACCAGCGTGGCCGGCGGCGCGCGGCCGCTCCAGAGTGCCACGGCCGCGACGGTCAGCATCGCCACCGTGCGCATGGCGGGAATCTGCATGCCCGCGATCAGGCCATATGCAAGCGCGGTCGCCACGGCGGCGACCAGTGCCGCCTGCCGCGCGGGCCAGCACAATGGCAACGGGCGCCGCAACCTGCGGCCAAGGCCGAACGAATGGCGCCAAAGCCAGTGCACGATCCCGCCGACCGCGCCCGACAGCATCGTGATATGCAGGCCCGAGATGCTCACCAGATGCGAGATGCCGGTGCGCCGGAATATCTCCCAGTCCGCCTGGGCGATGCCCCGCTGGTCGCCGATGGCCAACGCCACGAGCACGCTGCCGAGCCGCGCGTCGGCGGGCATGGCCGCGTGCATGCGGTCGCGCAGTGCGGCACGCCAGCGGGCGATGCGGGCGCCATCGCCGGGCATCGGGCCCGCGCGCGCGGCACGCACGTGGCCGGTGGCGCCGATGCCTTCGCTCAGGAGCCAGTATGCGTAGTCGAAACCATGCGGATTGGCGAGCCCGCGTGGGCGCTTGAGGCGGACGGTCAGTTGCCAGCGTTGGCCGGGGACGAGGGGGATTGGGGGATTGCGCCAGGTGAGCAGCACGCGGGGCGGGACCCGCCCTTCGGGCAAGAGCGCACCGAGCGCACCGGGCGCCGCTGGCGTGGCAAGCGCGTCGTATGCGCCGTGCGTGGCGGGCTCGGTATCCGGAGCGAAGAGGAAGCGCGTGCCGTGCGCGGCCACATCCGGCAGCCCCGCGACTTCGCCCGTGATGACGAGGTTCTGGCCGGCCAGTGACTCCGGCAGCCAATCCGCCATGCGCACCGCCGCGCGCCAGTTGGCCCATGCCGCGCCCAGCACGAGGGCCAGCACGGTGGCCATCGCGAGCGGGCATAGCGACCGCCTCGGCCCGCGCGCCTGCACGGACTGCGCCATCACGCGCCCCTTGAAGCGCCACCCTAGCGCCCACACCAACACCCCCGCCATCGCCCCCACATACCCGTGCCACGACGCCAGCGCCCCCTGCTGCTGCAGCCACCAGCACCCAGCCACGAATGCCAGCAGGCAAGCACGCATCGGCCTCTCCTTCGTCGAACGGAAAAGCCGCGTTGTAACGCGAAAACGCCGAAGAAAACGTGTCCAAGCGTTGCGCGAACGTGGCGAATTGATTCCGCCGCGTTTACACACGCAGCCAAAGAATTGCCAGGGCCTTTACGCGCGAAACGATATCGTCTCCGTCCCAATGTCGCGGCCATGCACCCCGCGCATTTCCGTGGAGATATTCAATGTTTGAGATCGGCAAGGACTACACGCGCGAACAGATTCATACCGTCTGCGGCGGCAGCAAGCAGGCGTTCCTGCCCACCAGGAACGGCAAGGTGGTAGCGGTCTGCCTCCGCCCGGACCTGAACCCCGCCGCCCCCGACGCCATCGTCTGCAGCAGCAGCGCCGCGGCCCGCGCGGCCGGCAGGACGCTGGCCGCGCAAACGGAACCCGTGCCCGTGTTCATCAAGGGCGCAACGGACAAGTATCGCTATGCCGGCCATTTCACGGCCGCAGGCTCGCTGACCACGCCGCCCGAATGCGCGCCGTATGTCGTCAACAGCGGCTTCACGCTCGGTCAGGTATCGCGCGTGGTCAAGCTCAGGCGCGCGAACGGCACAACCGGCGCCAGCTGAAACAGACGCTCACCGCGGCGCCATCGTCGCCGCAAACGCAGCCAGCCGTGGCATCGCGGCGACCGAATTGGCCCACATCGCATGGGCCAGCGCCTCGAGCGGCAGACCGCGCAACTCGCCCAGCACGCGCGCCACGCCGACGACCTCGCCCGGCGTATTGCGCGCCTTGTGCTGTTCGCCGAACTGCCCATCGGACAGCCACGCGGGCGCGATATCGGGCGCATCGGTCTCCAGCACGATGGCCTCGAGCGGCAGCTCCACCGCCAGCCTGCGAATCTGCTTCGCGCGCGCGTAGGTCATATTGCCGCCAAACCCGAGCTTCATACCATGCTCGACATAGCGCCGCGCCTGCTCGTTGCTGCCATTGAACGCATGCGCAATGCCCTGCCTCACCCCGACGCGCCGCAGGCCCGCATAGACCTGATCCTGCGACCGCCGCACATGCAGCAGCACGGGCAGATCGAACTCGCGCGCGATCTTCAGTTGCTCGGTATAAAGCCAGGTCTGATGCGCGGCATCGAGCCCCGGCACAAAGAAGTCGAGCCCGATCTCGCCGATGGCCACGAAGCGCGGATCGCCGATCGACGCCTCCACCTCCATCCGCAGCGTATCGAGATCCGCCTGCCCCGCGCCCGGCGTATAGAGCGGATGAATCCCCAGCGCATACACGCATCGCGCATCGTCATGCGCCAGCGCGCGCACCGCGCCGAAATTCGACACGGCCACCGCCGGCAGCACGATGCCCGAGACGCCGGCCGCGCCGGCGGCATCGGTGACCGCACCGCGGTCACCGTCGAACTCGCCCGCGTCCAGATGACAATGCGTGTCGATCCACATGGCCGGATGCGCTCAGCGCTCGCGATGCAGATGCCCGTCGCGCAGCCGCAGCACGCGATCGCAACGGCCCGCGAGGTCCGTATCGTGCGTCACGATGACGAAGCTCGTGCCCAGCGTGCGCGACAGCTCGAGCATCAGGTCGTACACCCCGCCCGCCGTATGGTCGTCGAGATTTCCCGTCGGCTCGTCGGCCAGCACGCAGGCCGGCTGCCCCACGAGCGCGCGCGCGATGGCCACGCGCTGCCGCTCGCCGCCGGACAGCTCGCCCGGCCGGTGCTTTGCGCGACCGCCCAGCCCCACGCGATCGAGCATCGCCTGCGCGGCCTCGCGCGCCGCATGCTCGGTCAGCCCGCGAATGCGCATCGGCATGCCGACGTTGTCCAGCGCCGTGAACTCGGGCAGCAGATGGTGGAACTGGTAGACGAAGCCCAGCGAGCGATTGCGCACCGTGTTGCGCTCCTTCTCGCGCAGCGCCGTGAACGGCTTGCCGAGCAGCGCCACGCGCCCCGAATCGGGATTGTCGAGCCCGCCGAGCACATGCAACAGCGTGCTCTTGCCCGACCCCGACGCGCCGACGATGGCGACCTTCTCGCCCGCGTCCACGCGCACATCGACGCCGCGCAGCACGTCCACGTCGAGCCCGCCCTGACGGAACCGCTTGGTCAGGCCCTCGGCCACGAGCACGGGCGCACCCTGTTGCACGGCCAGCCCCGGCACCGCCGGCACGGCCGACGGATCCTGCAGCAACGTGGTTTCACTCATAGCGCAGGGCCTCCGCCGGGTTCACGCGGGCGGCACGCCAGCTTGGGTAGATGGTGGCCAGCGTCGCCAGCACGAAGGAAATGACGCCGATCGTGGCAATGTCGTTCACGCGCGGATCCGAAGGCAGTTCGCTGATGAAATAGATATCGCGCGGCAGGAACTGCACGTGCAGCAGCCGCTCGATAAAGGGCACGATCACATCGATATTGGTCGCGATCAGCGTGCCGCCGGCCACGCCGAGCAGCGTGCCGATAAAGCCGATGGCCACGCCCTGCACGATAAAGATCTTCATGATCGAGCGCGGCTGCGCGCCCATCGTGCGCAGGATCGCGATATCGGGCTGCTTGTCGGTCACGGTCATGACCAGCGTGGACACGAGGTTGAACGCGGCCACGGCGATGATCAGCGTCAGGATGATGAACATCATCCGTTTCTCGGTCTGCACGGCCGCGAACCAGTTGCGGTTCTGCTGCGACCAGTCGCGCAGGTACAGGTTGCCCGTCATCGTGGTCGCCAGCTGCCGCGCCACTTCCGGCGCGCGTTGCATATCGACGAGCTTGAGCCGCACGCCGGTCGGGCCGGCCTGGCGGAACAGCGTCTCCGCGTCCTGGATATTGATCAGCGCGAGCGCGCTGTCGAATTCGTAGTGGCCGGACGAGAACACGCCCACCACCGTGAACTGCTTGAGGCGCGGCAGCACGCCGGCCGGGGTGATCGTGCCCTGCGGGGCCACCAGCGTGACCTTGTCGCCCACGCGCACGCCCATGGCCGCGGCCAGTTCGCTACCGAGCGCGATATCGAAGCCGCCCGGCACCAGCGCGTTCATATTGCCCGCGGTGAACTGGGCGCCGACATCGGAAACCTTGGGCTCCTCGGCCGGATCGACCCCGCGCAGCAGCACGCCGCGTACGGCATCCTCGCGCGTGAGCATCGCCTGCGCCGCCACATAGGGCGCGGCGCCGATCACCTCCTTGTTCTGCATCGCCTCGGCGGCGGTCTTCTGCCAGTCGCTCAGCGGCTGCTCGCCGACCACTTCGATATGCGCCAGCACCGACAGCATGCGGTCGCGCACTTCCTTCTGGAAGCCGTTCATCACCGACAGCACCACGATCAGCGCGGCCACGCCGAGCGCGATACCGAGCATCGAGATCATCGAGATGAACGAGATGAATGTATTGCGGCTGGCGCGCTTGCTTGCGCGCGTGTATCGCCAGCCGATCTGCCACTCGTAGGGAAAGTTCAAGAGAGGTCCTGTTGATTCGCGGAAATAGGAGCACAGTTTACAATCACGGCCACTATGATGACGCACCTGACTCTGATTGTCCCCTTTTCCGTCCCGCCCGGCCCCGGTGGCGACGGTGCCGACGGCATCGACGAGCGCGTGTCCGACGCCCTGCTCCGGCAGTTGGAGCTGCCCGCGCTCGGAAAGTTGCTGACCCGGGCCACGCCGGGGCCACGCGAGCGTCACGACGACCCGTTTCTCCGCAGCCTGCCTCAGGAGCGCTGGCTGGCCGCCCGGGCCGGCCTGCCGACCGATCGCGTGCCCACCGCGCCCTACATGCGGATGGCCGACCTGCGGCAATCGGACACAGCACCGGGTGCGTCAGCCCCCACGGAGGGCGCATGGGCCTGCCTGCAACCGGTCCATATCCACGCGGCGCGCGACCACCTGGTGCTCGTGCATCCCGGGCAGCTCGACCTCCGCGCGGACGACGCCACGGCGCTGCGCGCGGCGATCGACGACCTGCTGACCGAAGCCGGCATTCCGCTGGAGGCGCCCGTCCCGGACCGCTGGTACCTGCCCGAAGCCACGTTCGGCGAACTCGAGGCCACCACGCCGCTGCGCGCGGCCGGCCGCAATATCGATATCTGGCTGCAGGCCGGCGCCCGCGCGCGCGACTGGCGGCGCCTGCAGAACGAGATCCAGATGACGTGGCACGACCATCCGGTCAACGACGCGCGGCAGGCCGCGGGCCGGCTGCCCGTCAATTCGGTCTGGCTCCACGGCGGCGGCACGATGCGCCCGGTGCCGAAACTGGCCGACACGGTCCTGAGCGACGACGCCTTCCTGACCGGCCTCGCGCTGGCCGGCGGCAGCCGTGCCGCCGCGCTGCCCGCCCGTTTTGCCGATATCGATACCGAGGGCAGCGTGCTCGCCCTCGTCGAACGCGCGAGCGAACCGTATCTGGCGTCGGACTGGCACGAATGGCTGCTCCGCATGCACGCGCTCGACGCGGACTGGTTCGCGCCCGCGCTGCAAGCGCTCGCCGCCGGACAGATCCAGACCCTGACGCTCGTGCTCGCCGGCGAGAACCATTTTGCCGAGTTCACGGTGCGCCGCGCGGATCTGCGCAAGTTCTGGCGCGGCGTGGGCGCACGCGGCAACTGGCGCGCGCTGCTGTCCGACCTGGCCATGGCGGCCTGACCCGACTCTTTCCCCTCTGCCCATGACCCGGATCGCCATTCGCCAATACTCCGCCCCCAACGCCGACACGCTGGCCGCGTCGGGCCTGCATCCGACACTGGCGCGCATTCTGGCCGCGCGCGGCGTGCTCCACCCGGACGAACTCGCGACCGAGCTCGCCGTGCTGACGCCGCCCACCGCGATGAAGGGCATCGCCCACGCGGCCGAATACCTCGCCGATGCGATCGCCGCGCAAAAATCGCTGCTGATCGTCGCCGACTACGACTGCGATGGCGCCACCGCCTGCGCGGTGGGCGTGCGGGGGCTGCGCATGCTCGGCGCGCGAGTCGATTTCATCGTGCCCAACCGGTTCGAGTACGGCTATGGCCTGACGCCCGAGATCGTCGAACTCGCCGCGCAGCGCAACCCCGACGTGATCGTGACCGTGGACAACGGCATTGCGAGCGTCGATGGCGTGGCCGCCGCCAATGCGCGCGGCATCGACGTCGTCGTGACCGACCACCATCTGCCTGGCGCGGTGCTGCCCGAGGCGGCGGTCATCGTGAATCCGAACCAGCCGGGCTGCGAATTCCCGAGCAAGAACCTCGCGGGCGTGGGCGTGATGTTCTACGTGCTGCTGGCCGTGCGGGCCGAACTGCGCCGCCGCGGCGCGTATGAGACCGCCAGGGCGCCTAATCTGCAGACGCTGCTGGACCTCGTGGCGCTCGGCACCGTGGCCGACGTGGTCAAGCTCGACGCGAACAACCGCATCCTCGTCGCGCAGGGGCTGCGCCAGATGCGCGCGGGCCGCATGCACGCGGGCGTTGCCGCGCTGTTCCGCGCCGCCGCGCGCGATGCCACGCGCGCCAACACGTTCGACCTCGGCTTCGGCCTCGGCCCGCGGCTCAACGCGGCCGGTCGGCTCGCCGACATGTCGCTCGGCATCGAATGCCTGCTCACCGACGATCACGAGCGCGCGTGGAACATCGCGCAGGAACTCGACGGCATGAACCGCGAGCGCCGCGATATCGAGGCCGGCATGCAGCAGGAAGCGCTCAAGATCCTCGAGGCGCCGCTCGATGGCATCGATCCCGCGTCGCGCTTCACGGTCAGCGTGTTCAACGACACGTGGCACCAGGGCGTGATCGGCATCGTCGCGTCGCGGCTCAAGGAGAAATTCCACCGCCCGACCATCACGTTCGCGCCCGGCGACGATCTGCATATCAAGGGCTCGGGCCGCTCGATTCCGGGTTTCCACCTCCGCGACGCGCTGGACCTCGTGTCCAAGCGCCATCCGGGGCTGCTGGTGAAGTTCGGCGGCCACGCGATGGCGGCGGGCCTGACGCTACGCGCCGATCAGTTCGACACGTTCATGGCCGCATTCGAGGCCGTGGGCCGCGAATGGCTGACCGACGACCAGCTCGCGCGCGTGGTGGAGACGGACGGCGACATCGACACCGATTGCTTCGATCCGGCCTTCGTGACGCTGCTCGAGGAGCAGGTCTGGGGCCAGGGCTTCCCGCCGCCGACGTTCAGCGGCGAGTTCGACGTGCTGCGCGAAACCATCCTCAAGGGCAAGCACCTGAAGCTCCAGCTGGGCCGCGGCGGCCAGCGCTACGACGCCATCTGGTTCAATCACGCCGAGGCGCTCGGCAGCGCGAGCGCCACCATCGCCTACCGGCTCGACAACAACACGTTCAACGGCGTCACGCGCGTGCAGCTCGTGATCGAGCACGCGCAGGCATAGCGCCCCGCGCCGTCGTGCAGCGCCCTCAGCGCGCGGGCAGGTAGCGCAGCGGGTCCACCGGCTGCGTGCCGCCGCGCACCTCGAAGTGCAGTTCGGCGTCGGTCCCCATGACGCCGATATCCTGCCCGGCCGAGACCTGCGCCCCTTCCTTGATCAGCGGTTTGTCGAGGTTGCCGTACACGGTCAGCCAGTCGTCGTTGTGCTTGACGATCACGAGCATGCCGTAGCCGCGCATCTCGCCGACGTGAATGGCCCAGCCCGACGCGGCCGCGCGCACCTTGCCGCCGGTGGGCACCGCGATGCGGATGCCCTTTTCGCCCGGCGGCGCAAAGCGACCGGTGATACGGCCGTCGGCCGGCCATTGCAGGCGGATGGTGGTGGTGGGCACCTTGCCCTGCGGCGCCGGCTCGGATCGGGCCGGCGCCGGGTTGTAGGCGGGTCCCGGGGAGGATGCGGCAGCCGCCGCGCCGGCGGGCGGCCGCACGCGGATCAACTGGTCCACCTCGATCTGGTCCGCGCTCGCGAGATTGTTCCAGCGCGTCAGTTCGGCCACCGAGCGCTTGTGGCGGCGCGCGATCGAATACAGCGTATCGCCGCGCTCGACGCGATAGAAGCCGTCCGGCGCGGGGCCGCCGGTGGTGCCGCAGGCCGCCAGCAGCGCGGAAGCGGCCCCGGTGCCAAGCACCAGAAGCGCGCGCCGGCGGGACAATGTGACAGATTCGGGGGAAGCCAATCGGGGTGATGCAATAACCGTCATGCGTCTGGGTTTCCATACGGGGGTGAGCCCCTATTTTCCCTCAAGTGACGTTCGCAGCGGTCGCCCCGCTATCCGCTATAATTCCCGGTTTTGGAAGCGCAGGAACATCATGGAAGCAGAACGCCTCAACGCCATCTCCGGTGCCATCTCCGATCTCCGTTCGCGAACGGAAGATCTACGGGGGTATCTTTGACTACGATGTCAAGGTAGGACGCCTCGACGAAGTCAATGGTTTGCTGGAAGATCCCGACGTCTGGAACAACCCCAGGAAGGCCCAGGACCTCGGGAAAGAGAAGAAAATGCTCGAGGGCGTCGTTGGCGTGCTCAGCAAGCTCACGGACGACCTGAGCGGCGCGGACGAACTGTTCGAACTCGCGCGCGAGGAAGCTGACGACGAAACGCTCGAGTCGATCGAGACCGACGTCAAGGGCTTCGAAGCGATCGTCGCCGACATGGAATTCCGCCGCATGTTCGCGGGCGAGATGGACCAGGCCAACGCGTTCATCGACATCCAGGCCGGCGCCGGCGGTACCGAAGCGTGCGACTGGGCCTCGATGCTGCTGCGCCAGTACCTCAAGTACTGCGAGCGCAAGGGCTTCAAGGCCGAGGTGCTCGAGGAATCCGAGGGCGACGTGGCCGGCATCAAGAGCGCCACGATCAAGGTCGAAGGCGAATACGCGTTCGGCTACCTGCGGACCGAGACCGGCGTGCACCGCCTGGTGCGCAAGTCGCCGTTCGACTCGTCGGGCGGCCGTCATACGTCGTTCTCGTCGGTGTTCGTGTATCCCGAGGTCGATGACTCGTTCGAGGTCGAGGTGAATCCGGCCGACCTGCGCGTGGACACCTACCGTGCTTCGGGCGCGGGCGGCCAGCACATCAACAAGACCGATTCGGCCGTGCGGATCACGCACATCCCGACCGGCATCGTCGTGCAGTGCCAGAACGACCGTTCGCAGCACCGCAACCGCGCCGAAGCCATGTCGATGCTGAAGTCGCGCCTGTACGAGCATGAAATGCGCAAGCGCCAGGCCGAAGCCGACAAGCTGGAAGCGGGCAAGACCGATGTGGGCTGGGGCCACCAGATCCGTTCCTACGTGCTGGACCAGAGCCGCATCAAGGATCTGCGCACGAACGTCGAAATGTCGAACACGCAGAAGGTACTCGACGGCGACCTCGATCCGTTTATCGAGGCCAGCCTGAAGCAGGGTCTGTAAGCAGCATCCGCATGACCGCCGCGCGCCATCGATGCGCGCGCGGCGGCTCCACAAAAGCAAGACTTACCAACACCGATCGACGAGAAATCCGGGGATTGTCATGAGCGCAGCCAAACACCTTTATATCGTGACCGGCGCCTCGCGCGGGCTGGGCGCGGCCCTCACGCGCGCGCTGCTCGTGCCGGGCAACCGCGTGGTCTGCGTGGCCCGCAGCCGCAACCCGGAGCTCGAGGCCGAGGCCTCGGCCAGCGGCGTGCCGGTGGCCTGGCATCTGCAGGACCTGGCCCAGCCCGGCCCCGCCGCAGGCTGGCTCGGCAGCGTGCTGGACGCGGTGGACGACACCCCGGCGAGCATCACGCTGATCCTCAACGCCGGCGTGGTGGAGCCGATCGGCCCGATCACGAAGCTGCACGAGAACTCGCTGATCCCGCATCTGCTGACCAATCTGGCCGCGCCGATGACGATGACCGCCGCGTTCATCGAACACACCGCGCGCTTCGACTGCCCGCGCAAGATCCTCGCGATCTCGTCGGGCGCCGCGCGCAATCCGGTGCAGGGCTGGAGCGCCTACTGCGCCGGCAAGGCCGCGCTCGACATGTTTATCCGCTCGGTCAACGCCGAGTACCGCGACGTGCCCGCGCCGCGCACCATCCGCGCGGTGGCGCTGGCGCCCGGCGTGGTCGACACCGACATGCAGGCGACCATCCGCGACGCGGAGTTCGCCGACGTGCAGCGCTTCCGCGACCTCAAGGCCAACGACAAGCTGTCGTCGCCCGACGAGACCGCAAAGCGCATCGCGGCCTATCTGTCCCGCCCCGATTTCGGCACGACCGAACTCGACGATATTCGCAATTACTGAACCATCATGACCGAACCCACGCGCGCCAATCCCGCCGCCCCCGCCAACGCCTCCGACACGCCCGCCGTCGACGAGAACAAGATCATCGCGGAGCGGCGCGAGAAACTGCAGGCACTGCGCCAGCAGGGCGTGGCCTTCCCGAACGATTTCCGCCCCACGCACCAGGCCGCCGCGCTGCACGCGCAGTTCGGCGAGACCGATCAGGCCGCGCTCGAAGCCACGCCGGTCGAAGTGGCGATTGCCGGCCGCATGATGCTCAAGCGCGTGATGGGCAAGGCCAGCTTTGCCACCGTGCAGGACGGCAGCGGCCAGATCCAGTTCTACATCACGCGCGACAAGGTCGGCGAGGACGTCTACGCGGCGTTCAAGCACTGGGACCTCGGTGACATCATCAGCGCGCGCGGCGAACTGTTCCGCACCAACAAGGGCGAGCTGTCGGTGCAGGTGCGCGAGCTGCGCCTGCTGTCGAAGGCGCTGCGTCCGCTGCCGGACAAGTTCCACGGCCTGGCCGACCAGGAAACGAAATACCGCCAGCGCTACGTGGACCTGATCGTCTCCCCCGAGACGCGCAACACGTTCCGCGCGCGCACCAACGCCATCTCCTCGCTGCGCCGCCATATGGCCGACGCGGGCTTCATGGAAGTGGAAACGCCGATGCTGCACCCGATTCCGGGCGGCGCCGCGGCCAAGCCGTTCATCACGCACCACAACGCGCTGGACATGCAGATGTTCATGCGCATCGCGCCCGAGCTCTACCTCAAGCGCCTGGTCGTCGGTGGCTTCGAGCGCGTGTTCGAGATCAACCGCAACTTCCGTAACGAAGGGGTGAGCCCGCGCCACAACCCCGAGTTCACGATGATGGAGTTCTACGCGGCCTATACGGATTACCGCTGGCTGATGGACTTCACCGAGAACCTGATCCGCCAGGCCGCGATCGATGCGCGCGGCAGCGCGACGGTGATGTATCAGGGTCGCGAACTCGACCTCGCCAAGCCGTTCCACCGCCTGACCATCACGCAGGCGATCCAGAAATACGCGCCGCAGTACACCGACGCGCAACTGGCCGACGTGGAGTTCCTGCGCGCCGAGCTCAAGAAGTTCGGCGTCAACACCAGCGCGCCGCAGTTCCTGAACGCCAAGGTGGGCACGCTGCAGCTGGTGCTGTTCGAGGAAACGGCCGAAAGCCAGCTGTGGGAGCCGACGTTCATCATCGACTACCCGGTCGAGGTGTCGCCGCTCGCGCGCGCATCGGATACGGTGCCGGGCATTACCGAGCGTTTCGAGCTGTTCATCACGGGCCGCGAAATCGCCAACGGCTTCTCGGAGCTGAACGACGCCGAGGACCAGGCCGAGCGCTTCCGCGCGCAGGTCGAGCAGAAGGACGCCGGCGACGAGGAAGCGATGTACTTCGACGCCGACTATATCCGCGCGCTCGAGTATGGCATGCCCCCGACGGGCGGCTGCGGCATCGGCATCGACCGCCTGGTCATGCTGCTGACGGACAGCCCCAATATCCGCGACGTCATTCTCTTCCCGCATCTGCGCCGCGAAGAGTAACCCGGCGCTGACCCCGGTGTTTCGGCCCCTCTCCGCCCGGAGAGGGGTTCGGCCCCTGTTACAACCGATCGTCGGACACGCACCGACAACGGAGCCAAGCCCTTGATTTGACGGCGCTTTTCGGCTCACAACTCCTTACAAAATCCAACGGCATTCCGGCTTGCGTTGCGCCAAACTATGTTCATCCATCCGGCATTCCGGATCGCTTTGGAGAACAAGAGATGCAAAGCCCTGTGCCCTCCCCCCGCCGTATCCACCCGCTGATCGCCGCCGCCGCCGTGGCCGTTGTCATTGCGAGCCTGACGGCCGTCGCGGCCGTGACCGGCGTGCTGCCGATCAGCAAGGCCAACCAGGGCCAGGGTGCCGACTCCGACCCCGTCGCGACCGCGCCGGCACCTGCCTCGGCATACACCTCGCAGACGACCGCGCAGACGCCGCCGCCGGGCTCGACGACACGCCCGCCCGCCTACGGTCCGGCCACTTCCACCCAGGCCGCCAACAACGTTCCGCCGCCGCAGCAAGCCGCGCAGCCGGTCGAACAGCAGGCGCCCGCCGCCAAGCCCAGCCATACCGCGGGCCGCGTGGTGGCCGTGACGCCGATCCAGACCGAGAAGCCGACGAGCGGCCTCGGCGCCGTCGGCGGCGCGGTGGTCGGTGGCCTGCTCGGCAACCAGATCGGCCGCGGTAACGGCCGGATTCTCGGCACCGTGGCCGGCGCGGCCGCCGGCGGCTACGCGGGTAATGTCGTCGAGAAGCACGTGAACAAGGACACGCAGTACCGCGTCAGCGTGAAGATGGACGACGGCACGCATCGCACGTTCACCTACGAGCGGGAGCCGGGCGTGCAGGTTGGCCAGCGCGTGCATATGGAGCGCGGCGTACTGGTGACCGGCTGACCGGTTGAACCGGCTCCGCCACGAAAAAAGGCGCGTCGATCGACGCGCCTTTTTCTGGTCCTGCGAGGGAGCTTACTCGGCTTCCTCGATCCACGCCTGCTGGATCGCCTCGAGAATCTTCTCGCCCGAGCGGTCGGGCAGATCGTCGAAGCCATCGAGCTCCATCACCCACTTGTGCAGGTCCGTGAAGCGGATCGTGGCCGGATCGACGTCCGGGAACTTGTCGTACAGCGCCGCGGCGACGTCGTAGGTATCAGTCCATTTCATGAGCGTGCTCCGGCCTCAGTGGCCTTCCTTGGCATGGTTGATCGTGTACTTCGGAATCTCGACGGTCAGGTCCTCGTCCGCGACGATCGCCTGGCACGAGAGCCGCGAATTGGGTTCGAGGCCCCATGCCTTGTCGAGCAGGTCCTCTTCCTTCTCCTCGGCCTCGTTCAGCGAGTCGAAACCTTCGCGCACGATGACGTGGCAGGTCGTGCAGGCGCAGGACTTCTCGCACGCGTGCTCGATCTCGATACCGTTGGCCAGCAGCGCGTCGCACACGCTGACGCCCGTCCTGGCTTCGATCACGGTCCCCTCGGGACAGTATTCGACGTGGGGCAAAACAATGATCTGTGGCATGGTCTTCCTGGGTATTTCTGTGTCTGGGGCGCCGGTTAGCCGATTTCCTGGACCTTGCGGCCCGCGAGCGCGCTCTTGATCGACCGGTCCATGCGCCGCGCGGCAAACTCGTCGGTGCCATGCGACAGCGCATCGACGGCCGCCTTGATCGCGCGATGGTCGTCGCCCTTCGCGGTCTCGCGCACGGTGACGATCAGCGCATCGATGGCCGCGCGTTCGGCGTCGTCGAGCAGCGTACCGTCGGACTCCAGCGCGCGCGTGGTCGCTTCCACGAGCCGCTCGGCTTCCACGCGCTCTTCGGCGAGCGCGCGGCTCTTCATGTCATGCTCGGCTTCGCGGAAGCTTTCCTGCAGCATGCGCGCGATATCGTCGTCGGCCAGGCCGTACGAAGGCTTCACGGCAACCGACGCTTCCACGCCCGACAGCATTTCGCGCGCGGACACGGACAGCAGACCGTCGGCATCGACCTGATACGTCACGCGAATGCGCGCGGCGCCGGCCACCATCGGCGGAATGCCGCGTAACTCGAAGCGCGCGAGCGAACGGCAGTCGCTGGCCAGTTCGCGCTCGCCCTGCAGCACGTGAATGGCCATCGCGGTCTGGCCGTCCTTGAACGTCGTGAACTCCTGCGCGCGCGCGACCGGAATCGTGCTGTTGCGCGGGATGATCTTCTCGACGAGGCCGCCCATCGTCTCCACGCCCAGCGAGAGCGGAATCACGTCGAGCAGCAGCCAGTCCTCGCCCGGCGCGGAATTGCCGGCGAGCAGATTGGCCTGCATGGCCGCGCCCAGCGCGACCACCTTGTCCGGATCCAGATTGGTCAGCGGCGTCTGGCCGAAATGATCGCCCACGGCCTTGCGGATGGCCGGCATGCGCGTGGCGCCGCCGACGAGCACCACGCCCTTCACGTCTTCCGGGCCCACGCCCGCGTCGCGCAGCGCCTTGCGCACGGGCGCCAGCGTCTTCTGCACGAGGTGCGCGGTGATCTCGATAAACGTGGTCGCGTCCAGCGTCAGATGCACGATCTCGCCACTGGCGAGGACCGCATCGATGACCGTGCTGTCCGCTTCCGACAGCGCTTCCTTGGCCGCGCGCGAACGCACCATCAGCAGGCGCGTGTCCTCGGCGGACAGCGGCTGCAGCCCCGCCTGCTCGACGATCCAGCACAGCAGGCGCTGGTCGAAGTCGTCGCCGCCGAGCGCGGAATCGCCGCCCGTGGACATCACCTCGAACACGCCCTTCGTCAGCTTGAGCACCGAGATATCGAACGTGCCGCCACCGAGGTCGTACACCGCGTAGATCCCTTCGGCCGCGTTGTCGAGGCCATAGGCGATGGCCGCCGCGGTCGGCTCGTTGAGCAGGCGCAGCACGTCGAGGCCGGCGAGTTGCGCGGCATCCTTCGTGGCCTGGCGCTGCGCGTCGTCGAAATACGCGGGCACCGTGATCACGGCACCGACGATATCGTCGCCGAGCGAATCCTCGGCGCGCTGGCGCAGCGTCGCCAGGATCTCGGCCGACACTTCCACGGGGCTCTTCACGCCCGCGGCTGTCTTGATCTGCACCATGCCGGGCGCATCGACGAAGTCGTACGGGCTGTGCTCGATATTGGCCACGTCCCGCAGGCCACGGCCCATGAAACGTTTGACCGAGACGATCGTGTTCTTCGGATCGCGCACCGCCTCTTCCTGCGCGCGATAGCCGATATGCGCGGTACGGTCGGGCAGGTAGCGCACGACGGACGGCAGCAGCGGACGGCCGCGCTCGTCGGGCAACACTTCGGGAATGCTGTGGCGGACCGCGGCGACCAGCGAGTTCGTGGTGCCGAGGTCGATCCCGACGGCCAGCCGGCGCTGGTGCGGGGCCGGCGACATGCCGGGTTCGGAAATCTGGAGCAGTGCCATGGTAATTCTTCGCGTTTTATATGGGGGCGGCGCGCGACGGACTTCGCGGGCGCCGTCTACCCTTCGAGACGATCGATCGCTTCGCTGGTGTCGTGCTCGATCTTCTCGATAAACATCAGTTGGCGCGCGGCCGCACCGGCCGCCGCATCGTCAGCACCATCGAGCAGCGCGCCCAGCGCCGCATGGCGCTCGCGCTTCTCTTGCCGCAGCGCGCGGAGCAGTGCATCGAGGCGTGCCTCGTCACGCGCTTCCGTCGCGTCCTGCAACGCCTCGCGCCATTCCATCTGCTGCATCAGGAAAGCCGGCGCCATCGCCGTGTTGCTTTCGGCCTGGATATCGACACCGCGCAGGGACAGCAGATAGATCGCGCGCTTGAGCGGCTGCCGCAGCGTGCGATACGCCTCGTTCGCGCGCGCGGCCCACTGCATGGCCACACGGCGCTCGGCATCGCCGGCGTTGGCAAAGCGGTCCGGGTGGGCCTGCGACTGGACCGTGCGGTAGGCCGCGTCCAGCGCGGCCTCGTCCACCTCGAACCGGGCCGGCAGCCCGAACAGCGCGAAATAGTCGTCTTGAAACTGCGCGTCTTTCAAATGCTTCCCCAACAAAAAGGAGCGGTCGCCCGCTCCTTTGTCTCCGCTTGCGCGCCCACTGCTCCGGCGCGCATCGCGCGGATACCGATCACACGCGGAACGACTCGCCGCAGCCGCACTCGTCCTTCACGTTCGGGTTGTTGAAGCGGAAACCTTCGTTCAACCCTTCGCGCGCGAAATCGAGTTCGGTGCCGTCGATATACGGCAGGCTCTTCGGATCGACGATCACCTTGATACCGTGCGACTCGAACACCGCGTCTTCCGGCGCGAGTTCATCCACGTACTCGAGCTTGTAAGCCAGGCCCGAGCAGCCCGTGGTCTTCACGCCCAGGCGCAGACCCACGCCCTTGCCCCGGCGTTCCAGATAGCGCGCGACGTGCTTCGCCGCCTTTTCGGTCATCGTGATCATCGTTGCCCTCGTTCAATCTCGCAGCCGCGGCCGCGTTCAGGCGGCTGCCTGCTGCTCGGCACCCGCGTGCTTCTTCTTGTAGTCCTCGACCGCCGCCTTGATGGCGTCCTCGGCCAGGATCGAGCAGTGGATCTTCACCGGCGGCAGCGCCAGTTCCTCGGCGATCTGGGTGTTCTTGATCTCCAGCGCCTGATCGACGGTCTTGCCCTTGACCCATTCGGTCACCAGCGACGACGACGCGATGGCCGAGCCGCAACCGTAGGTCTTGAACTTGGCGTCTTCGATCACGCCGGCTTCGTTCACCTTGATCTGCAGCTTCATCACGTCGCCGCAGGCCGGAGCGCCGACCATGCCGGTGCCCACCGCGTCGTCGTTCTTGTCGAACGAACCGACGTTGCGCGGATTTTCGTAGTGGTCGAGAACCTCTTTGCTGTAAGACATTTGGCTACCTCTTGCTTATCGCTATATGGGGATTGTTCTTGTCGTCGTTCCGGGGGTCTCGGCGCTTAGTGCGCAGCCCACTGAATCGAATTCAGATCGACGCCGTCCTTGAACATCTCCCACAGCGGGGACAGATCGCGGAGCTTGCTGATCTTGCTCTTCAGCAGCTCGACGGTGAAGTCGATTTCCTGCTCGGTGGTGAAACGGCCCACCGTGAAACGAATCGAGCTGTGCGCCAGTTCGTCGTTACGGCCCAGCGCGCGCAGCACGTAGGACGGTTCCAGCGAAGCCGACGTGCAGGCGGAGCCCGACGACACGGCCACGTCCTTGATCGCCATGATCAGGGACTCGCCTTCGACGAAGTTGAAGCTGACGTTCAGGTTATGCGGCACGCGATGTTCGAGCGAACCGTTCAGGTAGACCTCTTCCATGCCCGAGAAACCGCGCCACAGGCGATCGCGCAGCATGCGGATACGCTCGTTCTCGGTGGCCATTTCCTCGCGCGCCAGGCGGAAGGCTTCGCCCATCCCGACGATCTGGTGGGTGGCCAGCGTGCCGGAGCGCATGCCGCGCTCGTGGCCGCCACCGTGCATCTGCGCTTCGATGCGCACACGCGGCTTGCGGCGGACGTACAGCGCGCCGATGCCCTTCGGACCGTAGGTCTTGTGGGCCGAGAAGGACATCAGGTCGACCTTGAGCTTGCTCAGGTCGATCGTCACCTTGCCCGTCGCCTGCGCGGCGTCGCAATGGAAGATGATGCCCTTGCCGCGGCAGATCTCGCCAATCTGCTCGATGTCCTGGATCACGCCGATCTCGTTGTTCACGAGCATCACGGACACCAGGATCGTGTCCGGGCGCAGCGCGGCCTTGAACACGTCCATGTCGATCAGACCGTCGTCCTTCACGTCCAGGTACGTCACCTCGAAGCCCTGACGTTCGAGTTCACGCGTGGTGTCCAGCACGGCCTTGTGCTCGGTCTTCACGGTGATGATGTGCTTGCCCTTGCCCGAGTAGAAGTTCGCGGCACCCTTGATGGCCAGATTGTTGGACTCGGTAGCGCCCGAGGTCCAGACGATCTCGCGCGGATCGGCGCCAACCAGCGCGGCCACCTGCTCGCGCGCTTCTTCCACCGCGCGCTCGGCGTCCCAGCCGTAAGCGTGGCTGCGCGACGCCGGATTGCCGAACTGCTCGCGCAGGTACGGAATCATCTTGTCCGCCACGCGCGGGTCTACCGGCGTGGTCGCCGAGTAATCCATGTAGATGGGGAAATGTGGGGTGCTCATCGTTATGACTGCCTTATAGGGACTGCTAATCGATCGCGCTTATCGATAGTTTATAACAACTTCTGACGCAGCGTTGGTTACCGCTCAGGACTGCGCCAGACTGAAGACCGAGTTCACGACCCGCGCCCGGGCCGGCTTTTCCTGCTTGTCCACCTTGCCGCGCGGCGCGGCCACGGCCTGCTGGGCCGTCGCCTCCTCGCGCATGTCGTGCAGCACCGCGGGCTGCTTGGCCCGCTGCTGGTCCACGAGATCCTTGAGGGAGACGGAATCGAGGTACTCCACCATCTTCTGGTTCAGCGTCGCCCACAGTTCGTGGGTCATGCAGCGCCCGGTACCCTCGTCGCCATGGCAGTTGCCCTTGCCGCCGCACTGGGTGGCGTCGAGCGGCTCATCGACGGCGATGATGATGTCCGCCACGGTCACGGCCTCGGCCTTGCGGGCGAGACTGTAGCCACCGCCCGGGCCGCGTACGCTTTCCACGATTTCGTGGCGGCGCAGCTTGCCGAACAGTTGCTCGAGGTAGGACAGGGAGATTTTCTGGCGCTGGCTGATGCCGGCTAGCGTGACGGGACCCTGGTCCTGGCGCATGGCCAGGTCGATCATGGCGGTCACCGCGAAACGGCCTTTTGTCGTGAGTCTCATGATGCTCAGGGTTGGGAATACTTGAACAATTCGCTCAAGTATAAATTTTCCCGACTAATTTAGTCAAGTAACCCTACCGCGGTGCATCATATTGACGGGTGCGGCACATGGTTCCCGCAAATGTGCTAAGGAGGCGCCACCGCACGGCCGACGGCATTTTACCCGCGTACGCAAACGGCTGCAGGCGGGCGCTCCGACCGAGGGCCCGCCCATCGCGACACTGGCTGCCGCTACATCCGTTCGTAGATCTGCTTTCCCCGTGCGAAGCCAGCGGCCTCCGCGTCTTCCGGCGTTTTGAAGTGATCGCTGATCGACGACGACTCGGTCAGCGTGCTCGCGGCCCGGATGTTGGTCCCGGCGCGACAGACGCGCACCGTGAACTCCCATTCGTTCTGCGACCGGGGCTTCACCAGCACCTGTACTTCGTGCGTTTCGAAAACCCTCTTCTTCCATTCACTGCGATAGGCCATGACGTTGTCTCCTGTCTGGCCGGCGGTCCCTTGGCCCGGGATCTCAGTTCACCTCGCCGGCGTCGATCGTCTGCATCGCGGACGCTTCGCCCAGGGCAAGCGCAGCTTCCGGCGTCGGCGCGGAGCCTGCCTCGGTCTCGAAGGTCGGACCGGCGGGCTCGCCAAACGCATCGGCAATCTGCACCATCCCGGCGTAGCCGCCGCTGGCATGCGGGATTGCCCGTACCACTACCGAATAACCACCATATTCGAACTCCGTCATCATGGCGCGCTCCTGGTTCGCGATCGGGCTCCGCCCTCCACTATAGGAGCCCCGGCGCACTTGCGTACGCCACGCGCAGCGCGAACGCGCGACTTACAGATGATCGCCGCTCGCACCGAAGACCTGTGCGCGGAGCTTGGCCAGCTGGTCGCGCACCTGCGCGGCCTTTTCGAATTCAAGATTCTTCGCATGGTCGAGCATCTGCTTTTCCAGCTTCTTGATTTCCTTGGCCACCTGCTTCTCGCTCATGTCCTCGTACTTCGCGCGCTCCGCGGCCGCCGACAGCTCGGCCTTGACCTCGTCGGGGTTGTAGACGCCGTCGATGATGTCCTTGATGCGCTTGACCACGCCACGCGGTGTAATGCCGTTCGCCTCGTTGAACGCGATCTGCTTGACGCGGCGGCGCTCGGTCTCGTCGATCGCGCGCCGCATCGAGTCGGTCATGCGGTCCGCATAGAGAATGGCCGTGCCATTGACGTTACGGGCCGCGCGGCCGATGGTCTGGATCAGCGAGCGCTCGGCGCGCAGAAAGCCCTCCTTGTCCGCATCGAGAATCGCGACCAGCGACACCTCGGGAATGTCGAGGCCCTCGCGCAGCAGGTTGATGCCGACGAGCACGTCGAACGTGCCGAGGCGCAGGTCGCGGATGATCTCCACGCGCTCCACGGTGTCGATGTCCGAATGCAGGTAGCGCACCTTGACGCCGTTCTCCGACAGGAACTCGGTGAGCTGCTCGGCCATGCGCTTGGTCAGCGTGGTCACCAGCACGCGCTCGCCCGCTTCCACGCGGATATGGATCTCCGACAGCAGGTCGTCCACCTGCGTGCCCGCGGGCCGCACGTGGATGATCGGATCGACGAGGCCCGTGGGACGCACCACCTGCTCCACCACCTGGTCCGCGTGTTCGTTCTCGAACTGCGCGGGCGTGGCGGAGACGAACGTCACCTGCCGCATCTTGCGCTCGAACTCGTCGAACTTGAGCGGCCGGTTGTCGAGCGCGGACGGCAGGCGGAAGCCGAATTCGACGAGCGTGGTCTTGCGCGCGCGGTCGCCGTTGTACATGCCGTTGAGCTGGCCGATGAGCACGTGCGACTCGTCGAGGAACATCAGCGCGTCGGGCGGCAGATAGTCGACGAGCGTCGGCGGCGGCTCGCCCGGCGCGGCACCCGACAGATGGCGCGAATAGTTCTCGATGCCCTTGCAGAAGCCGAGCTCGGCGAGCATCTCGAGGTCGAAGCGCGTGCGCTGCTCGAGGCGCTGCGCCTCCACGAGGCGGTTCTCCTTGTAGAAGAAGTCCAGCCGCTCGCGCAGCTCCACCTTGATGTCCTCGATCGCGCGCAGCACGGTATCGCGCGGCGTCACGTAATGGCTCGACGGGTAGACCGTGAAGCGCGGCACCTTCTGGCGCACGCGGCCCGTGAGCGGATCGAAGAACTGGAGAGTCTCCACTTCGTCGTCGAACAGTTCCACGCGCACGGCCATCTCGGCGTGCTCGGCCGGGAAGATATCGAGCGTGTCGCCACGCACGCGGAACGTGCCGCGCTGGAAGTCGGTTTCGTTGCGCGTGTACTGCATCGCGATCAGGCGCGTGATGATGTCGCGCTGGCTCAGCTTGTCGCCGGCGCGCAGCGTGAGAATCATCTTGTGGTATTCGCTCGGATTGCCGATACCGTAGATCGCCGACACCGTCGCCACGATGATCGTGTCGCGCCGCTCGAGCAGGCTCTTGGTCGCCGAGAGCCGCATCTGCTCGATATGCTCGTTGATCGACGAGTCCTTCTCGATAAAGAGGTCGCGCTGCGGAACGTAGGCCTCGGGCTGGTAGTAGTCGTAGTAGCTGACGAAGTACTCGACCGCATTGCGCGGGAAGAACTCGCGAAACTCCGAATACAGCTGGGCCGCGAGCGTCTTGTTGGGCGCGAACACGATGGCCGGCCGGCCCACGCGGGCGATCACGTTGGCCATCGTGTAGGTCTTGCCCGAACCCGTGACGCCGAGCAGCGTCTGGAAGGACAGACCGTCCCCCACGCCCTCCGTCAGCTGGCGGATCGCCTCGGGCTGGTCGCCTGCGGGCGGATACGGCTGGTACAGCTGGAACGGGGAACCCGGGAACGAGATGAACTTGCTTTCGTCCAGGGCCGGGGCGGCTTCGGCGAGATTCGACATAGGGTAGGGAAAAACCTCAGGAAAACGGGCGAATACGCTAGAATCTTGGGCTTGTGCGGTACGCTTCAAGGCGTGCTGCAGCCAGCGCAGTCCGAAGCATTCTACGCCCTCCGTTTTGTTACACAGCTGACCACGAGATCTCAAATGAGTTTGTTTTCTGCCGTCGAGATGGCCCCGCGCGACCCGATCCTGGGCCTCAATGAAGCCTTCAACGCCGATACGCGTCCCACCAAGGTGAATCTGGGCGTTGGCGTGTACTTCACCGACGAAGGGAAAATTCCGCTGCTGCGCGCCGTGCAGGAAGCCGAGAAGGCACGCCTGACCACCGCCACCCCGCGCGGTTACCTGCCGATCGAAGGTATCGCCGCCTACGACCAGGCCGTCCAGACGCTGCTGTTCGGCAAGGAATCGCCGCTGATCACCGAAGGCCGTGTTGTGACGGCTCAGGCACTCGGTGGCACCGGTGCCCTGAAGATCGGCGCCGACTTCCTGAAGCGCCTGTACCCCGATGCCAAGGTTGCCATCAGCGACCCGAGCTGGGAGAACCACCGCGCGCTGTTCGAAGCGGCCGGCTTCCCCGTGGTCAACTACACGTACTACGACGCGCCGAGCCACGGCCTGAACTTCGCCGGCATGGTGGAATCGCTGAAGTCGTTCCCGGCCAACACGATCGTCGTGCTGCACGCATGCTGCCACAACCCGACCGGCGTGGACCTGTCGGACGACCAGTGGAAGCAGGTGGTGGAACTCGTGAAGTCGCGCAACCTGATCCCGTTCCTCGACATGGCCTACCAGGGCTTTGCCGAGGGCATCGACGCCGACGGCGCCGCCGTGCGCCTGTTCGCCGAGTCGGGCCTGCCGTTCTTCGTCTCGAGCTCGTTCTCGAAGAGCTTCTCGCTGTACGGCGAGCGCGTGGGTGCCCTGTCGATCGTGACGACCGGCAAGGACGAAGCGCAACGCGTGCTGTCGCAGATCAAGCGCGTGATCCGCACGAACTACTCGAACCCGCCGACGCACGGCGGCACGGTGGTGGCCACGGTGCTGAACAGCCCGGAACTGCGCGCCATGTGGGAAGCCGAACTGGCCGAGATGCGCGACCGCATCAAGCTGATGCGCAACGCGCTCGTGGACAAGCTGGCCGCCAAGGGCGTGCCGGGCGACTTCTCGTTCGTGAAGGCCCAGCGCGGCATGTTCTCGTACTCGGGCCTGTCGTCGGCCCAGGTGGATCGCCTGCGCAACGAGCACGGCATCTACGCCGTCGGCACGGGCCGCATCTGCGTGGCCGCGCTGAACAGCCGGAACATCGACGCCGTGGTCAACGCCATCGCCGCCGTTTATTGAAACAGGAAGCTCGATAGCCAAACCGCTGCCGAGGTAGCCTGAAAGGCGACCGGAGGATCACCTCCGGTCGCCTTTTTTATGTCCGTCAGACATTCTCATGCGGAATTAAGGCGTTTGTCTTATTGTGCTTTCCTCATGGCGATGTAACTTCCAGTTATATGCTGCAAAGCACGATCGATGGATTGCGGGCATAATCGTTGGCGCCTCCATCGCCACAACGAGGGGCCAACAATACGGCACCACAGGCACCAAGGTATAGGTATCCGGCATGCTTTATCAATTGCACGAGTTCCAGCGCTCGCTTCTGAACCCGCTGACAGCGTGGGCGCAGGCAACGGCGAAGACGTTCACGAATCCCCTCAGCCCCCTTTCGCTCGTTCCGGGCGCACCGCGCCTGGCAGCCGGTTACGAGTTGCTGTACCGGCTTGGCAAGGAATACGAGAAGCCAGCCTTCGACATCAAGTCGGTTCGTTCCAACGGGCGCGACATCCCGATCGTCGAGCAGACGGTGCTGGAAAAGCCTTTCTGCAAGCTCGTGCGCTTCAAGCGTTATGCGGATGATCCCGACACCATCAAGCTGCTCAAGGACGAGCCGACGGTGCTGGTTTGCGCGCCGCTCTCGGGCCACCATTCGACGCTGCTGCGCGATACCGTGCGCACCCTGCTCCAGGACCACAAGGTCTATGTGACGGACTGGGTCGATGCGCGCATGGTGCCGATCGACGAAGGCGACTTCCATCTGGCGGACTACATCCGCTACATCCAGGAATTCATCCGCCATATCGGCGCCGACCAGCTGCACGTGGTGTCCGTGTGCCAGCCGACGGTGCCGGTGCTGGCCGCGATCTCGCTGATGGCCTCGGCCGGCGAGAAGACGCCGCGCACGATGACGATGATGGGCGGCCCGATCGACGCGCGAAAGAGCCCCACCGCGGTCAACTCGCTCGCGACGAACAAGTCGTACGAATGGTTCGAGAACAAC
The DNA here is from genome assembly GCF_038440175.1 of Cupriavidus sp. OTU4054. Taxonomy (NCBI): domain Bacteria; kingdom Pseudomonadati; phylum Pseudomonadota; class Betaproteobacteria; order Burkholderiales; family Burkholderiaceae; genus Cupriavidus; species Cupriavidus sp. OTU4054. Next base: position 131,986 of record NZ_JASATF010000008.1, on the reverse strand, counting down.
GTCATCTACACGGTGCCGGCGAACTATCCGGGTCACGGCCGCAAGGTCTATCCGGGCTTCCTGCAGCATGCCGGCTTCGTCGCGATGAACCCGGACCGCCATCTGTCGTCGCACTACGACTACTACCTGAGCCTCGTCGAGGGCGATGCGGACGATGCCGAGTCGCACGTGCGCTTCTACGACGAGTACAACGCGGTGCTCGACATGGCCGCCGAGTACTACCTCGACACGATTCGCGAGGTGTTCCAGGAGTTTCGCCTCGCCAACGGCACGTGGGAGATCGAGGGCGAGCCCGTGCGGCCGCAGGACATCAAGGGCACCGCGCTGCTGACGATCGAGGGCGAGCTCGACGATATCTCGGGCATGGGCCAGACGGCCGCCGCGCATGACCTGTGCGCGGGTATTCCGAAGACGCGCAAGCAACATCTGATCGCGCCCAAGTGCGGGCATTACGGGATCTTCTCGGGCCGGCGCTGGCGCGAGAACATCTACCCGGAACTGCGCGACTTCATTCGCAAGTATCGCTAAGAAAAACGCCCGCTTCCGCGGGCGTTTTTTTGCGCCTTATTGCCGCGTCAGGTAGCTGAGCAACATATCCGTGTGGAGGGCGGCGAATCGCTCGTGCTCCTCCTGCGATGCGACGTCGCGCCCGATCACGGCGCTGATCGTGTAGCGGTTCGACAGCACGTAATAGCCCAGCGCGGAAATGGTCAGGTAGAACTGCGGCACGTCGACGTTCTCGCGGAACACGCCCTGCTTCTGCCCGCGGCGGATGATGTCGGCCAGCACGTTGACCACGGGGTTCACGAGCTGATGCAGCTGCGCGGACTTCTTGAGGTGCTTGGCCTCGTGCAGGTTCTCGCTGTTCACGAGCCGGATGAATTCCGGATGCTGGTAATACCAGTCCCATACGAAACGGGCCAGCGTGCGCACGGCCGCGACGGGATCTTCGTCGACGATATGCAGACGCTCCTCGTCGGCGCGGAATTCGGCGTACTGCTTCTCCAGTACGGCAAGGAACAGCCCCTCCTTGCTGCCGTAGTAGTAGTACAGCATGCGCTCGTTGGTTTCGGCGCGGCGCGCGATCTGGTCGACGCGGGCGCCGGCGAGACCGCCCTTGGCGAATTCCTCGGTGGCGGCGGCAAGGATGCGGCGCCGCGTTCCTTCGGGATCCCGCTTGGTTCTAGGCTCGTTGGTGATGCGTTCCGGGTCGGTCATAGCGGCGGATTATGGCATATCGCTTGGTCAGGTTCCCCGCCGGGGGACCTTCGTATGATCGTCCGCATGTTCGCCGATTCTGGGTCAGGACGAAATCGGGGATAATCCTTGCCGCGCACGGCCCACAGAGGCCGTCTCACCCGATTGCCCTTCAGAAGCCAGCCTTGCCCGTCGTGAACCCACCCGCTGCCTCCCTCGCTGCCTCCCTTGCCGATCGGCTCGAAGCGCTATTGCCGCAAACCCAATGCACGAAGTGCGGGTTCGATGGCTGCCGCCCGTATGCGGAGGCCATGGCGACGGGCGAAGCGCTCGCGAACCGGTGTCCGCCCGGCGGCGCCGAAGGCATCGTGCGGCTGTCGGCGGCGCTGGGCGCCGCGCCGCTGCCGCTCGACGCGACGCGCGGTGTCGAGCAGCCGCGCGCGGTCGCGCGCATCGACGAAAGCCTGTGCATCGGCTGCACGCTCTGCATCCAGGCCTGTCCCGTCGATGCAATCGTCGGCGCGGCCAAGCAGATGCATACGGTGCTGCCGGACTGGTGCACGGGCTGCGATCTGTGCGTGGCGCCCTGCCCCGTCGATTGCATCGACATGGTGCCCGTAACGGGCGAGCGTACCGGCTGGGCCGCATGGTCGCAGGCGCAGGCCGATCTTGCCCACGCGCGCTACGACGCGCGCAAGGTGCGGCTCGTGCGCGAGCGCGAGGAAAACGACGCGCGACTGGCGGCCAAGGCGGCCGCAAAGCTCGAAGCGCTGCGCGCGGAACCGACGCAGAGCGACGAGGAACGCGCCGCGCAGGCGCGCAAGCAGGCCATCATCCAGGCCGCGATCGAGCGCGCGCGGCAGAAGCAGGCGGCGGCTGGCACACGCCCGCGCAATACGGAAGATGTCTCGCCCGCGGTGCAGGCCCAGATCGATGCGGCCGAGGCGCGCCGCGCGCGGGCCGGATTGACACCGGACCCGAAGAAAAACGACAAGCCTTGATGCCCGCATGAACGCCAAGAAGATTCACGCCATTTTCGAGACGCTGCGCGAGATCAACCCGGCGCCCGTCACCGAGCTCGAGTACAGCTCGCCGTTCGAGTTGCTGATTGCGGTCCTGCTATCCGCGCAGGCGACCGACGTGGGCGTCAACAAGGCGACGCGCAAGCTGTTTCCGGTCGCGCATTCGCCGCAGCAGATGCTCGCGCTCGGCGAGGCCGGACTGATCGACTACATCAAGACGATCGGCCTCTACAAGACCAAGGCGAAACACGTGATCGAGACCTGCCGGATTCTGGTCGAACGGCATGGCGGGAAGGTGCCGCCCGATCGCGAGGCGCTGGAGGCGCTGCCGGGGGTGGGACGCAAGACGGCCAACGTGGTACTGAACACGGCGTTCGGCCAGCCGACGATCGCGGTCGATACGCATATCTTCCGCGTGTCGAATCGCACCGGCATTGCGCCGGGCAAGAACGTCGATGCCGTCGAGCAGAAGCTGCTCAAGGTGGTGCCCGCCGAGTTCCTGCATGACGCGCACCACTGGCTGATTCTGCATGGACGTTATGTCTGCAAGGCGCGCAAGCCGGAGTGCTGGCATTGCGCGATCGAGCCGCTTTGCGAGTTTCGGGAAAAGACGGAAGCGCCCAGGGCCTGAGCGCTTTGCCCCCGAAGCCGCTCAAACGATGCGGCAGGCTTCCTCGAACGACAGGCGCGGCAGGCGCGGATGCAGCTTGTCGCCCACGCCGTACCCCAGGTTCACGAGGAAGTTGACCGACCAGTTGCCCTCGGGGAAGAACGCGGCGTTGACCCTGGCTGCATCGAAGCCGGCCATCGGGCCGCAATCGAGGCCGAGCGCGCGCGCGGCGAGGATAAAGTAGCCGCCCTGCAGCGAGCTGTTCATCAGCCCGTCGCGCGCGATCTTCTCGGGCGAGCCCGCGTACCACGAGCGCGCGTCGGCATGCGGGAACAGCTTCGGCAACTGATCGTGGAAGTTGTTGTCGAACGCGATGATCGCGGTCACTGGCGCGGTGCGCGTCTTCTCGGCATTGCCGGCCGACACACACTCCACGAGGCGGGCCTTCTCCGCAGCCGACTTCACGAAGACGATGCGGGCGGGCGTGCTGTTGGCGGCGGTCGGGCCGAACTTCATCGCTTCGTAGATCTGGCGCAGCACGGCGTCGTCGACGCCCTTGTCCTGCCAGACGTTATGGGTACGCGCTTCGGTGAACAGCTTGGCCATCACGGCCGGATCGATCGTTGTCATGTTGTAGCGGCTCTGTTTATGGGCAAAAGACCGTGCGATTTTACCGGCACGTCCCGCCGCGCCGCACAATGGCGTTGTGCAAGTTCGTCAATTCTTTTGATCGTCTACAATGGCGGCCATCATGTTCAATCCCTCACGAGAAGAAGTCCGCCGGTTCTTCTGCGATGCCTGGCAGAAGCAGCTCGCGGGCAGTGTCCTGACGCCGCTCGAGGCCATGGCCGTCGACTGGATCGGCGAGCATCCCGAATACCACCAGCTGCTGACCGATACCGAAGGCGCGCTGGCCGAGGCGTACACGCCCGAGCGTGGCCAGACCAATCCGTTCCTGCACCTGTCGATGCATCTGTCGATCTCCGAACAGGTGTCGATCGACCAGCCGCCCGGCATCCGCGCCGCCTACGAGGCGCTGGCCCGCCGGCTCGATTCGCCGCACGAGGCCCAGCATCAGGTCATGGAATGCCTGGGCGAAATGCTCTGGAATGCCCAGCGCACAGGCCTGCCGCCCGATGGCCAGGCCTACATCGACGCCGTGAAACGGCGGGCGGGTGCCTGACGTCATCGTCCGACAAACACTGACAAGTGATTTTGCGGTGACGTGCTAGCCTTTGCGGCATTGCCAATCTGACAGGTTGCGTGCCGCCCCGACTCTCTCGGCGCCGGACGCGCAATGCCCATCCCATGACCGTCACTGCGCCCTCCCGCGCCGCGTCTGTTCGCGTCCGGCCGTTCTGCGTGCCGCTGCATCGCGCCCTCCACACGCGCTCCCTCACCGCCGCCGCACTTGCGTCGGCGCTCCTGATTGCGCCGCTCGCGGCACAGGCCGCCGTCACCTTGCTGCAGCCGCCGCGCGTGGTGGACGGTACCCAGCCGCTCACGGTCACGCTGCTCGTCGTCGGCGACGCGGAAACGCGGCGCTTCGAAGTGCCCGCCACGCTCGCGGTGACCGCCTCGGCCGACATGACCGCGCCGATCCGCGTGGAAGCGCGCCGCGTGGGCGCGGGACCGGGCGTGCTGCAACTGAGGCATGGCGAGACGCGCACGATCCGCTACACCGCCCCGTGGCCCGACGCGCTGCGCGGGCAGGTGCGGCTCGATGTGGCCGGGATCGATGCCGCGCCCGTGCTTGTGACGCTGAATCGCGCGGCCGACGCGAATGGCGCTGCCGCGGTTGCCGCCGTGGCACCCAGGGCCGCGGGGCCGCTGCCCGCCAACGGCACGGCGCCCGAGATCGCCCCCGCGGATGCCGCCACGGGGCCCGTGACGACGGTCGCCACGGTGCCCGCCGAGGCCGGTCCCGCGCCGGCGGACCTGCGCGACGCGCAGCGGCTGTCGTTCAACGAGCCGATGTACATCATGTTCGGCGGCCATAACGGCGCGAACGCGAAATTCCAGCTGAGCTTCAAGTTCCGGATCTTCGAGGGCAAGGACCCGGCGTCGAAGTCCGTGCTCGACAACCTGTATTTCGGCTACACGCAGTTCTCGCTCTGGGACCTGAGCGGCGAATCGCGGCCTTTCCGCGACACCAACTACCGGCCGAGCCTCTATTACTACCTGTCCGATACGGGCGTCCGCAACAGCGTCATCAGCCGGCTGTCGGTCGCCACGGGTTTCGAGCATGAATCGAACGGGCTGGGCGGCGACAGCTCGCGCGGCATCAACACGCTGTTCGTGACGCCGACGATGTACTTCGGCGATCAGACCGACTGGCACTGGCGCGTCGCGCCGAAGCTGTATGCGTACGTGGGCAAGAGCGACAACGAGGACATCGCGCACTATCGCGGCTATATGGACCTCAATATCGCGTATGGCAAACCCGATTCGTGGGAGGTGGCCGCCACGCTGCGCAAGGGCACGCGCAAGGGCTATGGCAGCGTCAATGCGGCACTGACCTATCCGCTCGCGCGGCTGGTGCCGGGCACGGCGGGCTATCTGATGGCCGGATGGTTCTATGGCTACGGCGAATCACTGATCGACTACAACCAGAAGTCGCCGTGGCAGTTCCGCATCGGCTACGCGTTGTCCCGATAACGGCGCCGGAGTGTCTCAGGGCGCTGCCTCCTCGCCGCTGGTCACCACGGCTTTCGTGACGGAATACGTGGTCTCGACGGCGGTCGAGGCCACGCTCACGGCTGCGGAACCGGCCGTGGTGGCCACGGACACGGCCGCGCTGCCGACCGCGGCCGTCGCACTGATGATGGTGCATCCGGCCATCGTCCATGCGGCCGCGATCAGCACGAGGCCGGCGACAGGTGGACGCGGCATGCGCGATATAAAGGCTTTCACGGGGCGTTCACGGGTCAGCCCGCCAGCGGTTTGCCGCCGGCCTTGAGGCGCGCGTTGCCGACCGCGGCCGCGAACTGGCCGTGGCCATGCCAGCCCGTCGCGCGGCCGAGCTTCTTGCCCTTGTGGAAGAACATGAAGACCGGAATGCCGTGCAGGCCGAAGCGCCGGCCGAGTTCCGGGTGCGCGTAGACGTTGGCATGGAGCCAGTGCACGTTGAGCGCGCGGATCGGCTCGGGGTTGGCGAGCATGGCCTTCTTGGCCATCTCGCAGTTGAAGCAGTCCACGCCCCAGAAGAACACGCAGACGAGGTCGTCGCCGGCCTCGGCAATGGCCGCGTCGATGGTTTCGCCATCGACCTCGCGCATGCCGAATGCCTCGAAGGCTCGGTGGTCGAGATGGGGCGCGGCGGTATCGGTCGCGCCGGACGGGGTGGCAGACGTCTGTTCGGTCATGAAGGACCTCCTGAAAAGCCGAACGCCCGGGCCGAGGGCACCGGGCGTTCGTGATGGGCTGGCGTGAACCGGGTCCGGCGGCTTAGCGCGGGGCCGAGACCGTGACCAGCGCCGGACGCAGGACGCGGTCAGCGATCAGGTAACCGCGCTGCAGGACGTTGACGACGGTGTTCGGTTCCTGCTCGGACGGCACCATCGAGATGGCCTGATGGCGATGCGGGTCGAACTTTTCGCCCACCGGGTTCAGTTCGACGATCTTGCCGCGCTCGAAGGCGCTGGCCAGCTGGCGCGCGGTCAGTTGCACGCCTTCGCGCAGCTTGGCGAGATCGTTGGTGTTGTCGGCCAGGGCAGCCATCAGGCTGTCCATGACCGGCAGGAGATTGTCCGCGAAGTTTTCGATCGCGAACTTGTGGGCCTTGGCGACGTCCTCCTGCGCGCGGCGGCGGATGTTCTCGCCTTCCGCGGTGGCGCGCAGGAGCAGGTCGTAATGCTCCTTGGCCTTGGCTTCGAGGTCGGCGACCTGTTGCGTCAGTTGCGCGACCAGGTCGTCACCGCCGGTTTGCTGTGCGCCGGGCGCGGCTTGGGCGTCGTCTGCGGCAGCGGGAGATGGCGTCTGATTCTGTTCTTCCATGTCGATCAATCTGTATGCAAAAAAGGCTTTGGGAATCGGCAAGTGTAGCGCGCAGTTGGCGACGGGCGGCTGTTTTTCAAGGGGTGGCGGTTCAGAGCCTTCGAAACAAGCCGTTACAAACGCGGGTGAATCGTCACCGGGTCGTCATTGCCTTGCTGCGGCGCACACACTACTATTCATGGTGAAAAAATGACAAAAATGATGCGGGAGGTAGGCGTGGATCGCTCTGTTGATCGTTCGTATTTCGACTTCAGAAGGTTAGTCATGCACAAGATGCCTGTGGTGACGTTCTGCCTGATTGCCGTGCTGGCGCTGATGACCGTGTTTATCTGCGTCTCGGGTGCCTTTACCCCGCGCGAAACCGAGTACGGGAGCGGCAAGGCCGTCTTCAAGCACTACCTCGTTCACTACGTACGATGACGCGCGGTACCGGTGCAGCGCAGGCCAGTGTCTGCTCAGTGCCTGCTCAGTGCCTGAAATGGTCGATCCGGCGCCGGTCGCGCTTGGTCGGCCGCCCCTGCAGCTGCGCCGTCGGCTCGCTCTGATACCGGCGCTGCTCGGCCGCCTGCTCCCGCTTTGCCGCGCTGGCGGCCGTTTCCTCGTATAGCGTCTGCGCGACCGATGCCGGGCCCCGCGCGGCGGCAATCCCCCGCACCACGATTTCCCAGCGCTGCTGGTACGCCTCGATCACGATCGTGTCGCCGGGCCTGACCTCGCGCGAATTCTTGACCGCCTGGCCGTTCACTTCGACGCGGCCACGCTCCACGGCCTCCGCCGCCAGCGAGCGCGTCTTGAAGAACCTTGCGCACCAGAGCCATTTGTCGATGCGCAGCCGCGCATCGGATTCGAAATCTACATGCATGTCATGCCCTCAGGCAGCGGCCCCGCGCGTCTGCGCCCGCGCGCGGCGCGCGTCCAGTTCGTGCGGATGCGGCGCGCGCAGCGGCCAGCCCTGCAGATGTTGCAGCGCGATCTCGGCCAGCCCGACGATCCACGGCTGTGCGTCGTTCATGCACGGGATGAAGTGGAAATCCTTCCCGCCGGCGACCCGGAACTCCGATTGCCCTTCCATCGCGATCTCCTCGAGCGTCTCGATGCAGTCCGCAGGAAACCCCGGGCAGAACACATCGACACGCGCGGTCCCCACCCGGCCCAGTTCCGTCAGCGTCGGCGCCGTATAGGGCTGCAGCCATTCGGCCTTGCCGAAGCGCGACTGGAACGTGACCTGGTACTGCCCCGGCTGCAGGCCGAGCGCCTCGCCGAGCAGCCGCCCGGTCTTCAGGCATTCGCAATGGTACGGATCGCCGAGATCGAGCAGGCGCCGCGGCAGCCCGTGGAACGACAGGATCAGCTTGTCGCCGCGCGCGAAGTCCGGCGTGCCGTGCTGCGCCCAGTATGCGCCGACCTGCTGGTGAAGCGCGCCGATATAGGCCGGATGATCGTGAAAATGCTTCACGAGCCGCAGTTCGGGCTGATTACGCCACGCGCCGAGCACGCGGAACAGTTCGTCGAACGCGGTGGCCGTGGTGGTGCCCGAGAACTGCGGATACAGCGGCAGCACGAGAATCCGTTCGGTGCCCTGCCGGCGCAGCGCCTCGAGCACCGAGCCGATGGACGGGTTGCCGTAGCGCATCGCGCAGGCCACCGTGACATCGTGCCCGTGCTGGGTCATCAGCTGCTGCAGCGCATGGGCCTGCCGCTCGGTGTAGACGAGCAGCGGCGAGCCGGTCATATGGGCCTCGCGCAGCCAGATCGACTCGTACTTCATGGCCGACGCGCGCGAGCGGATCGGCAGGATCACGCCATGGAGGATCGGCAGCCATGCGATCCGGGGAATCTCGACCACGCGCGGGTCGCCGAGGAATTGCGCCAGATAGCGGCCGACCGCTTTCGGCGTCGGGGCATCGGGCGTGCCCAGGTTGATCAGCAGGATCGCGGTGCGCGGGGCCTGCCCATGCTGGTAGGTCGGTTCCGGTGCAAACGTCATAGAGTTTCCGTTGGCGCCGCGGGCCGTGCGGCCGGCGCGGCGCTGGCGTTCAGTTCTGGCTCAGCGCGCTGGACAGCAGCCGCGCGGTGATATCCACGATGGGAATCACGCGCTCGTAGGCCATGCGCGTGGGGCCGATCACCCCGAGGGTGCCGACGATCTGGCCATCCACCTCGTACGGCGCGGTAATCACGGCCATGTCCTCGAGCGGCACGAGCTGGCTTTCCCCGCCGATAAAGATCTGCACGCCCTGCGCGTGGCTGGACACGTCCAGCAACTGCAACAGATTGGTCTTGTGCTCGAACACGTCGAACAGGCGGCGCAGCTTGTCCATGCTCGAGGCGAGATCCTCGACCTCGAGCAGCTTGCGCTCGCCCGAGATAAAGACCTGATCGTCTTCCTCGGCCATCGCGCTGCTGCCCGCCTCCACCGCGGCCTGCATCAGCGACGACATGTCGCGCCGCAGGTCCTGCAGTTCCACGCGCATATGGTTACGCACGGCGTCGAAGCTCATGCCCGTGTAGTGCGTGTTGAAGTAGTTGGCGGCCTCGATCAGCTGCGCCGGGGTATACGGCCGTTCGGTCTGGATGATGCGGTTCTGCACATCGCCCTCGGGACTGACGATGATCAGCAGGATGCGCTTTTCCGACAGCCGCATGAATTCGACCTGCCGGAACGACTGCGCGCGGCGCGGGGTCATGACCACGCCGGCAAAGTGGGACAGGTTCGAGAGCGTATGCGCGGCCGTCGTGATCATGCGCTGCGGGGTCTGCTGCGGCCCCGCCAGCTGGCCCTGGATCTGCCCGGCCAGGTCCGCCAGCTGCGCCGCGAGTTCGGGCGCCCGGTCCAGCGGGCGCGCGGTCAGCATCGAATCGACGAACAGGCGGTAGCCGCGCGGCGTGGGAATACGGCCCGCCGAGGTATGCGGACTGGCGATAAAGCCCATCTCCTCGAGATCGGACATGACATTGCGGATCGTCGCCGGCGACAGGTCGAGGCCCGAGTACTTCGACAGCGTACGCGAGCCGACGGGCTGGCCTTCGGCGATATACCGCTCGATCAGCGTCTTGAGAAGGGTTTTCGAACGTTCGTCCATAATGCCCAGATTCTAATCAAGTTTTCCACCTCTGGGCGGGCTTGCGCCATCCCCCGGAGCGGCTGCTGACAACGTTCATATCGGTATGGTCTAATCCCGCCATGTCTGTACCCCCCAAAGCCAACGCGCCGCGCGCGCCGTTCAAGACCATCGCCCTCGTGGGCCGCCACTCCACCGCCGGGATCGAAGGCCCGCTGGAGGAGATCGCGTCCTGCGTGTCGCGCAACGGCCAGGATGTGGTCTTCGAGCGCGAAACCTCGCAGGCCACCGGCCTGACCGGCTATCCGGCGCTGACGCCGGAGGAAATCGGCCGTATCGCCGACGTGGCCGTGGTGCTCGGCGGCGATGGGACGCTGCTGGGCATCGCCCGGCAACTGGCCGGCGCCGGGGTGCCGCTGATCGGCGTCAACCACGGCCGGCTCGGGTTCATGACCGATATCCCGCTCGATGACGTCACGACCGTGCTGCCCGCCATGCTGTCCGGGCATTACGAGGCCGAGACGCGGATGCTGGTGGAGTCGCGGGTGATCCGCGACGAGGAGATCATCTTCACGGCGCTGGCGCTCAACGACGTGGTGGTGAACCGCTCGGGCATCTCGGGCATGGTCGAACTCTCGGTGTCGGTGGACGGCTACCATATGTACAACCAGCGTTCGGACGGCCTGATCGTGTCCACGCCGACGGGCTCCACCGCGTACGCGCTGTCCGCGGGGGGTCCGATCCTGCATCCTACGCTCTCCGGGCTCGTGCTCGTGCCAATTGCCCCGCATGCGCTGTCGAACCGGCCGATCGTGCTGCCGCATGACGCGGAGGTGACGATCGAGGTGGCGACCGCGCGCGACGCCAGCGTGAACTTCGACATGCAGTCGCTGACGTCGCTGCTGCCCGGGGACCGCATCGTCGTGCGCCGTTCCGACAAAGCCGTGCAATTGCTGCATCCGGTCGGCTACAACTACTACGCCACGCTGCGCAAGAAACTGCACTGGCACGAGTATCCGACCGAGGACAACCGGCTCTGATCCGACCCGGGCCCCGGCACGCCGGCCACTTTCGCCACTCTCACCGTCACCCTTCCCGCCCACCGCCCACGATGCTGCGCAGCCTGTCCATCCGCGACTTCGTCATCGTCGATACGCTCGACCTCGACTTCTCCGCCGGCTTCACGGTCTTTACCGGTGAGACCGGTGCCGGCAAGTCGATCCTGATCGATGCACTCGCGCTCGTGCTCGGCGAACGCGCCGACGCCGGCGTGGTGCGCGAGGGTGCCGCGCGCGCGAGCATCGGCGCGACCTTCGGCACGCATCCCGAACTCGATGCCTGGCTGGCCGAGCGCGAACTCGGCGGTGACGATGGCAACGGCGAAGTGCTGCTGCGCCGGACCGTCGATGCGAGCGGCCGCGGCAAGGCCTTTATCAACGGCGCCGCGGCGACGCTCGCGCAGTTGCGCGAGGTCGGCGACCAGCTCGTGGATATCCATGGCCAGCATGCGCATCAGCAGTTGCTCCGCCCCGACGCGCAGCGCCTGCTGTTCGACGCCCACGCGGGGCTGACGCTGCAGACCGCCGCCGTGGCGGAAGCGTGGCGGGCCTGGCGCGCCTGCGTGAAGCTGCGCGAGGCCGCCGAGCAGCAATCGCGCGAGATGCAGCTGGAGCGCGAGCGGCTCGAATGGCAGGTGGGCGAGCTCGACAAGCTGGCGCCGCAGCCCGGCGAGTGGGACGAGATCCAGACCGAATACAACCGGCTGTCGCACGCGGCCAGCCTGATCGACGGCAGCCGCGCCGCGCTGGACGCGCTGCACGAGGCCGACGGCTCGGTGCTGTCCACGCTCAACAGCCTCGTGCAGAAGGTGCGCCAGCTCGCGGACCTCGATCCCGCGCTCAACGACGTGCTGGCCGCGCTGGAGCCGGCCCAGGTGCAGGCGGAAGAAGCCGCGCACTCGCTTTCGCGCTACGTCGATCGCGTGGAACTCGACCCCGAACGGCTGCAGGCCGTGGAAGCGCGCATGCAGGCGCTGCACACCACCGCGCGCAAATACCGCCTCCCCCCCGAACAGCTGCCCGACGAATTGCTCGCGCGGCGGCAGCAGCTCGACGACCTGCAGGCCGCGCAGGACGTGAACAAGATTGCCGCGCGCGAGGCCGCCGCGCGGGGCGCGTACCTGACGCTCGCGCAGCATCTGTCGGCCGCGCGCGCGCGGGCCGCGGAAGCGCTGTCCGCCGCCGTGACCGAGGCCATGCAGGGCCTCTCCATGGCCGGGGGAACGTTCTCGGTCGCGCTGAACGCGCTCGAGGAAGGCCAGAGCTACGGGCTGGAGCAGGTGGAATTCCTCGTGGCCGGCCACGCTGGCGTGACCGCGCGCCCGCTCGCGCGCGTGGCGTCGGGCGGCGAACTGGCGCGGATCAGCCTCGCGATTTCGGTGATCACGAGCGAGGCCGCGCCCACGCCGACGCTGATCTTCGACGAGGTGGATACCGGTATCGGCGGCGCCGTGGCCGAAGTGGTCGGCCGCCGGCTGCAGGAACTCGGGCGCGCGCGGCAGGTGCTGTGCGTCACCCATCTGCCGCAGGTGGCCGCGCAGGCGGGCACGCATCTGCTCGTCAGCAAGGAGACCGTCGATGGCGACGGGAAGGAAGGCCCGATCACGCGCTCGCGCATCCGGCCGCTCGATGCCGAGGGCCGCGTGGCCGAGACGGCGCGCATGCTCGGCGGCGCGACCGTGACTGCCACCACGCTGCAACATGCCGAGGAGATGCTTGCACAGGGCGCCCGCGGCGGAAGCGCCGCCAACGTGACGAACAAAGGTAACAAGTCCGACAAGGAAGGCCGGCGCGCGCGGCGCGCGGTCGGATAAATACTGACGGACCGAGGAGCAAGACAACGATGATGACTGGCAAAACACAAGATCCCTCCGCGCAAGACCCCTCCGCCCCCCGCCGCCGTGCGCTGGCCGCGAAGGCCGCCGTCGCGGCCATCGCCGCGACCGCCGCCCTGGGCGCGATTTCCGGCTGTGCCTCCGAGTCGCGCTCGTATGCGCCGCCGGCGGGCAGCATTACCGACGACCGCGCGATCGGCGACATCATGGTTCGCTTTACGCCGCCCGAGGTGATCGTGTCCGAGGACGCGGGCAAGCTGCTCGCGGGCATTACGGGTCCGTACCGCTATGTGGTCAAGCGGCCGATGTCCGGGGGCGTGTGGCTCGTGACGGCCATCAGCAAGTCCACCGATGCCACGCTCGACCAGGCCGTGACGGTCCTGCGCGGCGCGCCGCGCATCGAGACCGCCGAGCCGGACCGCGTGCTCAAGCCGCATCGCACGATGCCGAAGACGCGCGATATGCCGCCCGGCTGACGGGCACAGGATTCTCGCTTACCCACGCACCATCTCTCGCTGTCGCTAGAACATACACAGGAGGCCTCGATGCCCACAGCAGCGCCGCAGTCAATGTCCTGGTCAAACATTGCACACCGCCCGAGCCGATGGCGGCGATGGCGCGATGGGCGCCCGTTGCTGGCTCCGCTGGCTCCGCTGGCTTCGCTGGCTTCGCTGGCTTCGCTGGCTTCGCTGGCGCTTCTGGCCGCGGCGGCCGCGCTGGCCGTGCCGGTCGCGGCGCATGCGGACACCGCGGTGCGGCTGAAGCCCGCGCCGCGCTACACGGGCAACTACATCGTGCGCTGGCGCGACGGGCAGGCACCGTCCGAGAACACCGCCGAGACGTCCCGGCGCATGCAGCAGGTACAGGACAGCACGGGCGTGGCGCTCTCGGTCAAGCGCAGGATGGGCGGCGCGCTGCAGTTGCTGTCGGTGTCGAACGCCTCCGGGGAAGATCCCGAGGCCGTCGCCGCGCGGCTGCGCAAGGACCCGCGCATTGCCGATGCGGTGCCCGATCGCTGGCTGCGCGTGCATGACACCGTGCCGAGCGATCCCGAGTTCGTCGCGAACCAGATCTACCTCCAGTCGCCGCAGGTGGCCGTGGGTGGGGTCAATCTCCCCAAGGCGTGGGATCGCTCGCGCGGCACCAACGCGATCGTGATCGCCGTGGTCGATACGGGCTACCTGCCCCACCCCGACCTCGCGGGCCGCATCGTGCCCGGGTACGACTTCATCACGCAGCCGACCGTGTCCAACGACGGCGATGGCCGCGACAGCAATCCGCTCGACCCGGGCGACAACGAGCCGGCCGGCACCGTGTGTTCCGATGGCACGGTGACCACGCCGACGAACAGCACGTGGCATGGCACGCGTGTGGCCAGCGTGCTGGGCGCCATCACCAACAACGGGACCAATATCGCCGGTGTCGACTGGAATGCGCTGATCCAGCCGGTGCGTGTCTCCGGGCGGTGCGGGGCGCAGCTGTCCGATACCGTCGATGGCATGCGGTGGGCCGGCGGCCTGTCGGTGCCGGGGGTACCCGACAATCCGACGCCGGCGCGCGTGATCAACGTGAGTCTGGGAGGCGGGACCTGCAGCTCGGTGGAGCAGCAGGCGATTGCCGACCTGGCCGCGCGCGGCGCCGTGGTCGTCGCGGCCGCCGGCAATGCCCTGCCGGGGCAAGTGGCAGGCGGGGTGGAAGCGCCGGCCGACTGCCCGGGGGCGATTGCCGTGACCGCGCATGCGAACGACGGCGAGAACGCCAGTTTCGCCAACGTCGGGCCCGAGGTCGCGATCAGCGCGCCGGGCGGCGGATGCGGCAACTCCAAGGTGCAGAACGGCGCCTGCGTGGGCGGCTCGTCGTTCATTCGCACGCTGGCCAACGACGGGACGTCGTCGCCGACCACCTACAACGTGTCGTCGGCACAGGGCACGAGCTTCGCCGCGCCGATGGTGTCCGGGGTGATCGGGCTGATGCTCGCGGTCAATCCTTCGCTGACGCCCACGCAGATCATCGCGACGCTGAAAACCTCCGCGCGCCCGCATCCGGCGAATACGTTCTGCACGCGGACGTCGACAGCGGTTTGCGGGGCGGGGTTGCTCGATGCCGAAGCGGCGGTCGCGCTTGCGCCGAATCCGCCTTCGACGGCCACCACGCCGCCGCCGGCTTCGCAGCCGGTGGCGACGCCGAGCACCGATAGCGGCGGTGGCGGCGGTGGCGCCATGGCACCGTGGCTGGCGATGCTGCTCGTGGCGGCAGGTGTGGCGGGGTTCGTGTTACGGCGGCGGGCTTGATCCGAGCGGAGCCAGCCGGCAGGCCTAGCCGCGCCGGTTGCTCCACCATTCCTGCAGCACCCAGCACGCAAGGCCCGCGATCGCGCCCGCAGCGTGGGCCGAGCGGACGACGCCAAAGTTCCAGGCGGGGTCGAAGACGATGGCGGCGAGCCATGACTGTTCGGCCCATACCTTCACCAGCACGGCCACACACATCACCACGCCGATCACGCGCGACAGGCCGGGCGCCTGAAGCAGTCTCAGGCCGCCCCAGAGCGCGAGGCCGTGCAGCGCGCCGGACAGGCCGCCGTACCACCCTACCGATACCATCTGCAACATCGCGACCTGCGTGGCGATACCGCAGATCGCGAGCACCGCGAGCAGTTCGCGGGGTCGCGCTTCGCGGGCGATCAGCAGCAGCAGGCCGCCGCATGCGGCCACATCGGTCAGCCAGTGTTTCCAGCCCAGGTGTACCCACATCGCCGTGACGACGCGCCACCACTGGCCGTCGACGCGCACGGCATCGCGCAGGTAGAGGCCATGCGCGTGGAGCCATGGGACGAACGTGAACAGCGCGGACAGCGTGGCCACGGTCGCCACGGTCAGGACCATCGCGCCGGTGCCGGTGCGCCGGTATGCGGGCCCGGCGGCCGGGGCCGTGGGCTCAGTCGTCACGGCGCGCTGCCCTGCCCGGCCGCCAGCAATCAGCCGCCACCGAACACCGCCTGCCAGAGCGCCCGCACGCGTGCGGTCTCGTTGGCGACGCTGGCCGCCGGAACGCGCGCCTGGGCGTGGCCGTCGAGCCGGATCTGGTGCTGCCGCGCGCGGAACAACCGGTACGCGTCGCCCACCTCGCCCGCCAGCGTCGCATCGATGAGCCCCAGTTCGCCCGCGATGCGCAGCAGCGCGATATTGCCCGCGTTGCGCGTGAGCGCGGGGTGCTCCCTGCTATGCAGGAGCACGAGGTACTGGACCGTGAACTCGATATCGACCATGCCGCCCCGGTCGTGCTTGAGGTCGAACAGGCCGGTGGGATTCGGATGCCCGTCGGACACCTTGCCGCGCATCTCGACGATCTCCGCGCGCAGCGTATCGGCATCGCGCGGCTGGCGCAGCACGTCTTCGCGCAGCGACTCGAAGCGCGCCCCGATCTCCGCATCGCCCGCACAGAAGCGCGCGCGCGTCAGCGCCTGATGCTCCCACA
Organism: Cupriavidus sp. OTU4054; assembly: GCF_038440175.1. Classification (NCBI taxonomy): domain Bacteria; kingdom Pseudomonadati; phylum Pseudomonadota; class Betaproteobacteria; order Burkholderiales; family Burkholderiaceae; genus Cupriavidus; species Cupriavidus sp. OTU4054. The sequence goes on along the minus strand of NZ_JASATF010000008.1, from coordinate 115,732 downwards.
CCCACGCGGTGTTGTCGCCCTCGCGGAACTGGTAGCGGCGGAACGCATCGAAGCTCGTCACCAGCAGGCCCGCCTCCCCATTGGGCCGCAGGCGCGTATCCACATCGAACAGCATGCCGGCCGCCGTATGGCTGGTGAGCCAGGTGATGAGCCGCCGCGCATAGGCCGCGTAGACCTCGGGCGCGCGTTCGTGCGGATCGTCGTACAGGAACACAATGTCGAGGTCCGACGAATAGCCGAGCTCCTTGCCGCCGAGCCGGCCATAGGCAATCACCGCAAAGCGCGGCGTCTCGGTGTGGCGCGTGGCCAGTTGCCGCCATACCGCCTGCAGCGTGACCTCGAGCATGGCATCGGCCAGATCCGACAACCGGTCCGCGATCTGCTCGACGGTCAGCGTGCCGCGCAGGTCCTGCAGCAGCACGCGGAACGTCTCGGCATGGTGCTCGCGGCGCAGGATGTCCATCTGCGTTTCCACCTGCCCGTCGGACGCGGCCAGACGATCGGCCAGGCGCTTGCGGAATGCGGCCCAGTCCGGCACGCCGGCCAGCGCGTCGCTGTCCAGCAGTTCGTCGAGCAGCTGCGGATGCCGCGTGAGGTACGCGGCCGCCCAGCGCGACGCATGCAGCGTGTGGGCGACGCGGTCCATCGCCTGCGGATACTCGGACAGCAGCGACAGATACGACGCGCGCCGGCTGATCGCATCGAGGAAGTCGAGAAAGCGCGCGATGGTGCTGTCGGCATCGTCCTGCCGCGCCGCGAGGTCGAGCGCGCGATTCACGAGCTGGTCGAAGCGCGCGCGGCTGGTCTCCGACAACGCGCGATAGCGCACCGAGGTCGCGATCGCGCGCAGCCGGTCGTAGAGTCCCGTGCAATCGCCGAAGCCCGCGGCCTGCAGACGCTGGCATGGCGAGGATTCGGGATCTGTCTCGTCCGGACCGTCCTGCGTCGCCCGCGTGGCGGCCTCTTCGCGCACGAGCTCGGGCCACAGTTCCTCGGCCGGCTGCGTGTCGCCCTCGGCGTACGGATCGGCGAACGTCGCCTCGAACTGCTGCGCCACGGGTTCCTGCAGCGCATGCATGCGTTCCAGCAACGCCTGCCAGTCCTCGCATCCCATCGACAGCGCCACCGCGCGCTGCTCTTCGGGCGTGGTCGGCAGATGGTGCGTCTGCGCGTCGTCGCGGTATTGCAGCCGGTGTTCGAGCTGCCGCAGGAAGCGATAGGCATCGGCCAGCTGCTCGGCCTGCCCGGCCGGCAGCAGATTGCGCTCCACCGCCACCGACAGGACTTCGAGCGTCGGGCGCACCCGCAGCGCGGGATCCTGTCCGCCGCGGATCAGCTGGAACACCTGCGCCATGAACTCGATCTCGCGAATGCCGCCGCGCCCGAGCTTGATATTGAACGAGCGCTGGTTCATGCCGTGCCCGGCCAGCCCGCCGCTGCGCTTGGCGGCTTCCGATCGAATCTGCGCGTGCAGCGAGCGGATGGCCGCGATCACGCCATAGTCGAGATAGCGCCGGAAGATGAACGGCGTGGTCAGCCGTTCGAGCAGCTGCGCGGTGCGCTGCGCGTGCGGCGAGTCCTGCGCGGAGACGATCCGGCCCTTGATCCACGCGTAGCGCTCCCATTCGCGCCCCTGCACGATCAGATATTCCTCGAGCATGCCGAGGCTGCAGACCAGCGGTCCCGCGTCGCCGTTCGGGCGCAGGCGCATGTCCACGCGGAACACGTAGCCGTCGGACGTGACCTCGGACAGCAGGTTGATCAGGCGCCGGCCGAGCCGGATGAAATATTCGTGGTTGGACAGGCTGCGCGTGCCGCCCTGGGTATCGCCGTCTTCGTCGTAGAGGAAGATCAGGTCGATGTCCGACGACACGTTGAGTTCGCGGCCCCCCAGCTTGCCCATGCCGACCACGACCAGTTCCTGCACCTCGCTGCCCTGCCGGCACGTCGGCCGGCCATAGGTGGCGGCCAGATCGTTGCCGAGCACGTGCAGCCCGTGCTGGATCGCGAGTTCCGCGAGGTCCGTCATCGCGCCCGTGACCTCGGCCAGCGTGGCGGCCCCGCGCAGGTCGCGCTCGATGATCACGCACATGACTTCGGCGCGCAGCCGGCGCAGCGCGCGGCCGGCGGCGGCATCGACGTCGGCCGCCGGTTCGTGCAACGCCGCGAGGCGCGCCGCCATCCAGTCGCGTGTCAGCGGCGCGGCGGCCGCCTGCGTTACCACATCGGCGACCTCGGGACGCGCCTGGAGGACGCGGCGCGCGTAATGGGAATAGGCCGCCGAGTACAATACGTGACCTTCGTCGTCGAGCCGTTTCGGGTCGAACGCGGGCATGATCGCGAAGGCGCCTTCGGCCATATTGCCGAGCACGCTTGATGTGGCGCTCGCGTCATTCCGGGCGGCCGTATCGCCGGCCCCGCCGTCGATGGCCGGGCGCGTAATCGGATCGGCGGCGGCCGGTGCGGAACCTGTCGGATCGGAGGCAGTCATTCCATTAACTTTTAGTTCGGGACCACTTTGGAGAGCGGCTAGTATTGTCGGATAATCTGCCCATGTCCAGCCGCCCCTCCGCCTCCGCCGACGGTTCCGCAAGCCCCGCGCGTGCCGGCAGCCCGGGCAGCCGGGGTAACGAAAACACAGCCGCCGTGCTGCCGTCGCCGACGGCGCCCGGCGCGCGCTCAGCAACGCCTCACGCTTCCGGTTTGAATACGCCTTCCCCGACCTCCGCCGGTGGCCGGCTCGCGCATGTCCGAGACTACCTCCGCGCGCTGCCCCGCCATCTCTGGCACGCGCTCCGCGCGGCGGCGACCCATCCCTGCTGGCGCTGGCTGCTGCGCATGGTCCTGCGGGTGGCGCTGCTGCTCGCCGTGCTGGCGCTCGCCATCGGCATGCTGGTCCGCTTCATCCTGTGGCCGCAGGCGCACGAAGCCCGCAAATGGCTCGAACAGCGCGCCTCCGCCGAGCTGCACGCGCAGTTCACGATCGGCGAGCTCGACACGTTCTGGGAAGGCTGGCACCCGGCCTTTCGCGCGCGCGGCGTGCGCGCCGTGGACGCCCAGCAGCGCGTGCTGCTGGAGACGGGCACGCTGGACGGCACGCTGGCCTGGCAGTCTCTGGCCGGGCTGAGCCTTCAGTTCGCCAGCGTCCGGGCCAGCGGTACCGACGTGCTGATCCGCCGGACGCCCGAGGGCGTGCTGCTGGTGGCCGGCGTGCCCGTGGAGACCCGCGCGAGCACGGCCGGCGACGACCGCTTCCTGAACTGGGTAATGAGCCAGGGCAGCATCGAGCTGACCAGCGGCCATCTGCGCTGGCTCGACGAGCGCGCGGGCCTGCCGCAGCTCGACGTGGCCGATATCCACTTCAGCGCGCTGCGCGACGGCGGCCACCATACGCTGCGGCTGGAGGCGCGCAGCGGCGCGCTGGCGCCGCAGCCGCTGGTAGTCCAGGCCAGCTTCCGCCACGACTACCTGCACGACCCCGGCAACTGGATGCACTGGAATGGCCAGGCCGACTGGGATTTCACGCAGGTGCAGTTGCCGGTCGTGCAGCGTTACCTGCCGATCTTCGACAAGGTGGACAGCGGCACCTTCAGCACCAGCGGTACGGTGGACTTCCGCGCCGGCAATATCCAGCGCAGCCAGACGCGCTTACGCGCCGGCGCCGTGGACCTGCAGCTAACGGGCGCGCCCGCCCCGCTCAAGCTCGCCAACGCACAGGCGTACCTGATCCACAGCGCGGACCGCGCCGGCAACAACCGGCTGAACATCGACACGCTGCTATGGCAGGCCGAGCCCATTACCGGCCCGCCCAGCGCCAGCGATCCCGGCCTGCGCGAAGGCATGCGCAAGGTGACCATCGACTGGAACCGCGACAAGCAGGGCGTGCTCCGCAAGTTCGCGCTCAAGGCACCGACCTTCGACCTCAACACGCTGCGCGCGCTGGCCACCTCGATGCCGATCGACACCGAGATGCTGCGCCAGCTGCGCGCGCTGCAGCCGGCCGGCCATATCGACAACCTCGACGTCGCCTGGGCGCACGAGCGCCCCGGCCTGCTCGACAGCCGGCCGCGCGAGCCCCACTACACGGTCCAGGGCACGCTGCGCGGTGTCTCGGTCAATGGCCAGCCCGCCGTGCCGGCGTTGTCGGCCGACGGCCATCCGCGCGTGGGCACCCCGGGGTTCGCGCGGCTGTCCGGCAGCTTCAGCTTCGATGACCGCCAGGGCACCGCGCGCGTGGACAGCGCGGGCGCGACGCTGATCCTCCCAGGCCTGTTCGAAGACCCGCGCGTGCCGTTCGACGAACTCGCGGGCGAAGTCCGCTGGACGCACGAACAGGACAAGCTCGTCATCCGCACCGAGGGGCTGCGCTTTGCCAACCCCGACGTGGCGGGCACCGTGCGCGGCAGCTGGCGCGCGGGCGGCGACGGCGCGAGCGGCATCGCCGACATGTCGGGCGAACTCGCGCGCGTGCAGGCGGCCCGCGTGGTGCGCTACCTGCCGATGTCCATGCCGCACACGCGGCAGTATTTGGCCGGCGCGCTGGTCGGCGGCGACGCCTCCGACGTCAAGTTCGTCCTGCGCGGCGACCTCTTCCACTTTCCGTTCCACGCGCCGTTCGAGAAGGCCGGCGACTTCCGCGTGGACGTGCCGCTGCACCGCGTGAGCTATCAGGTGGCGCCGCACGAGTCCGGCCCCACGGGCGGCAAGGCCTGGCCCGATTTCAGCGAGATCGACGGCCACCTCGTGTTCCAGCGCAATGCGATGTCGTTCGCGATCAAGCGCGCGGCGGTGCAGGACATTCCGGGTGTCGCGCTGCACGACGTCAATGGGCAGATCGACGACCTCAGCGAGACCGGCCGTCTCGGGGTCGAGGGCACGGGCCAGGGTTCGCTGGCCGCATTCCTGCGCTATGTCGCGGCCAGCCCGGTGCGCGGCTGGATCGGCGGCGTGACCGACGAAGCCAGGGGCCAGGGCAATGGCGAACTGAAGCTCAAGCTCGACATGCCGCTGGACCACGCGGTGGACTCGAAGGTCGAAGGGCAATTCCGCTTCCCCGGCAACGACATCGTGCTGATGCCCGATCTGCCGCCGATGGGCAATGCCACGGGTACCATCGCGTTCAACGAGCACGGGTTCCGGCTCGACAACATGCGGGGCCGCTTTATCGGCGGCGAAGCGCGGCTCGGCGGCGGCACGCTGCCCGACAAGAGCACGCGCGTGACGATCGGCGGCACCGCATCCGCGGCCGGCATCCGCGACGCGCTGGCATCGACGTCGCTGGCGGCGTTCGGCGCGCGGCTCGAGGGTGCCACGCCCTACAGCGCGGTGGTCGGCGTGCGCGACAAGCGCCTGCAGGTACAGGTGGCGACGGACCTCAACGGCATGGCCGTGGACCTGCCCGCGCCGCTGGCCAAGAGCGCCGCGCAGGATGTGCCGCTGCGCGTCGAACTGCGGCCGCTGGCGGCGAGCGGCCCGGTGAACGCGAACGCGCCCGACGAAATGCTCGTCCAGTACGGCAACGCGCTCAACGTCCGCTACGTGCTCCATCGCGGCGACACGCCGGAAGTCATCTCGGGCGGCATCGGCCTGCAGCAGCCCGCGCCGCAGCCGGCCAGCGGCGTGGTGGCGGCGTTCACCGCGGACCGTATCGATCTCGCCAGATGGCGCAGCCTGTTCGATACGACCGGGGGCAGCGAGTCGCCCGCCCCGGGCGGCCGCGTCGATCGCAGCTCGCCGTTCCTGCCCGAGCGCGTGACCGTCCGCGCGCGCACGGTCGATGCGTTCGGCCGCAACCTCGACGACGTGACGTTCGACGCCGACCGCGCGCGGACCGGCTGGGACATGAAGATCGCGTCGAAGCAGGTCAACGGCACCGCGCAATGGCGCCGCGACGCGAACTCGCCCGCCGGCGCGGTGAACGTCCGCCTGGCACGGCTCGACGTTCCCGACGCCAGCGACGACGGCCACATGACCGACGCGATGGCGAGCAATATCGACGAACTGCCGGCCATCGACCTCGTTGCCGAACAGTTCGTGCTGCATGGGCGCGACTACGGCAAGGTCGAGCTGCGCGCGCATACCGCGATCGAGAACGCGGACTCGGTATGGACGCTCGACAAGCTGACGATCGAGCAACCCGGCGGCACGTTCACGGGCAACGGCACGTGGCGCCTGCCGCGCCGGCTGCGCGACAACAATGCGGCCAGCGCCGACGCGAGCGCGCGCCGCACGCTGCTCAACTTCAAGCTCGATATCCGCGACGCGGGCGCGATGCTGGACCGCATGGGCATGCCGCATACCCTGCGCGAAGGCAACGGTTCGCTCGAAGGCCGCGTGTACTGGAAGGGCTCGCCGCTGTCCATCGACTATCCGTCGCTGTCCGGCAAGCTCGCGCTGCACCTCGAGAACGGCCAGATCCTCAGCGTGGATCCGGGCGCGGCGCGGCTGCTCGGCGTGCTGAGCCTGCAGAGCCTGCTGCGCTTCGCGACGCTCGACTTCCGCAGCGTGACGAGCCGCGGCACGGTGTTCGACGACATCAGCGGCAATGGCACGATCGAGAACGGCGTGGGCACGATCGAATCGTTCCGCATGAAGAGCAACCAGCTGAACGCGTCGATGACGGGCTCGGCGAACCTGCTGCGCGAAACGCAGGACCTCGACGTGGAAGTGGTGCCGCGCATCAACGCGGCCACGACGTCGGTGGCGGCCGCGTTCATCAACCCCGTGCTCGGCATCGGCACGCTGGCCGCGCAACTGCTGTTCGCCGACGAGTTCTCCAAGGTCTTCACGCAGCATTACCGCATTACGGGCTCGTGGGCCGATCCGCAGGTGACCAAGGTGGACGACGCCAAGTCGCGCCCCGCGCCGGTGCAGGATCGCTCGGGCGCGTATCCGCGATAGCGAACCGCCAACGCCACCGTCAAAGGGAAGATCATGACCGCCATCGATACCCCTCGCGCCGTCCCGTTCAAGGTCGCCGCCGTGCAGACCGTCACGGGCACGTCGGTCGATGCCAACCTCGCGCGCGCCGACGCGCTCATCGCGGAAGCCGCGCGCGGCGGCGCGGAGCTCGTGCTGCTGCCCGAGTACTTCTGCATCATGGGCCGTGCCGACACCGACAAGGTGGCCATCCGCGAAGCCGACGGCGACGGACCGATCCAGCGCTTTCTCGCCGATGCCGCGCGGCGGCACCGCGTATGGCTCGTCGGCGGCACCCTGCCCCTGCAATGCGGGGACGACGGGCGCGTCTACAACACGTCGCTCGCGTTCGACCCGCGCGGCCAGCGCATCGCGCGCTACGACAAGATCCACCTGTTCGGCTTTACGCGCGGCGCGGAAAGCTATGACGAATCGCGCACGATCCTCGCCGGTACCGAGCCCGTATCGTTCGAGGCCCCGTGCGGCCGCGTGGCGATGTCGGTCTGCTACGACCTGCGCTTTCCCGAGCTGTACCGCGGCCTCGCGGCCGGCGGCGGCACGAGCTTGATTCTGATGCCTGCCGCCTTCACCTACACGACGGGACAGGCGCACTGGGAGATTCTGCTGCGCGCCCGCGCGATCGAAAACCAGTGCTATGTGCTGGCGGCCGCGCAGGGCGGCAAGCACGAGAACGGCCGGCGCACCTGGGGCCACTCGATGCTCGTCGATCCCTGGGGCGAAGTGCTCGCCGTGCTGCCCGAGGGCGAAGGCGTGGTGAGCGGTACCATCGATCCGGACCGGCTGGCCGAGGTCCGTCAGAACCTGCCGGCATTGCGCCACCGGGTGCTGTAGGATGTCAGGCATTGGCAGCCAAAAAGAAACACGAACACAAGGACGAACATGAACGCCGGCGAACTCGGAATTCGTAACCTCGCTACCGCGCAACAGATCCTGCTGGCGCCGTACAACCTCGACGAGGCGACGCTGCAGCGCGTGCTGGCCGATATCTTCACGCACAAGGTCGATTACGCGGACCTGTACTTCCAGTACACGCGCAACGAAGCGTGGAGCCTCGAGGAAGGCATCGTGAAATCGGGCAGTTTCAGCATCGACCAGGGCGTGGGCGTCCGCGCGGTGTCGGGCGACAAGACGGCCTTCGCGTATTCGGACGACATCAGCCTGGCGGCGCTGTCGCAGGCCGCCGCCGCCACGCGCACGATCGGCAAGAGCGGCAGCGGCCGCGTCAAGGTGGCCAAGTCCCTCGCCTCGCAGGGGGGCCGCGATCTCTACACGCCGAACGACCCGCTCGACTCGATGACCGCGACCGAGAAGGTGGCGCTGCTCGAGCGCATCGAGAAGATGGCCCGCGCGAAAGACCCGCGCGTGGTGCAGGTGATGGCCGGCCTCGCCGGCGAGTACGACGTGGTGCTGGTGGCGCGCAGCGATGGCGTGATCGCCGCGGACGTGCGCCCATTGGTGCGCGTCTCGGTGACCGTGATCGCCGAGCAGAACGGCCGCCGCGAGATCGGCTCGTCGGGCGGCGGTGGCCGCTATGCCTACGGCTACTTCACCGACGAACTGCTGCGCAAGTACGTGGACGAAGCCGTCAGCTCCGCGCTGGTGAACCTGGAAGCGCGCCCTGCCCCGGCTGGCGCGATGACCGTCGTGCTCGGACCGGGCTGGCCCGGCGTGCTGCTGCACGAGGCGGTGGGCCATGGCCTCGAAGGCGACTTCAACCGCAAGGGCTCGTCGGCCTTCGCGGGCCGCATGGGCGAGCGCGTGGCCGCCAAGGGCGTGACCGTGGTCGATGACGGCACGCTGGCCAACCGCCGCGGTTCGCTGAACCTCGACGACGAGGGCAATCCGACCCAGTGCACGACGCTGATCGAGGACGGCATCCTGCGCGGTTATATCCAGGACACGCTGAACGCGCGCCTGATGAAGATGCCGGTGACGGGCAACGCGCGCCGCGAAAGCTATGCCGCGCTGCCGATGCCGCGCATGACCAACACGTACATGCTCAACGGCGACCGCGACCCGCAGGAGATCATCGCGAGCGTCAAGCGCGGTCTGTACGCGGTGAACTTCGGCGGCGGCCAGGTCGATATCACGAACGGCAAGTTCGTGTTCTCGGCCAGCGAGGCCTACATGATCGAGGACGGCAAGATCACGTACCCGGTCAAGGGCGCGACGCTGGTCGGCAATGGCCCCGAGTCGCTCAAGGACGTGACCATGATCGGCAACGACATGCGCCTGGACTCGGGCGTGGGCGTCTGCGGCAAGGAAGGCCAGAGCGTGCCCGTGGGCGTGGGCCAGCCGACGCTGCGTATCGAGAACATGACGGTGGGCGGCACGGCCTGACGCGCCGGCGGCACGGCCATGGCTATCGGCGCGATAGTCATGGCTCGCTTGCCAACGTTTTCGAAAAGGGATATAAAGATGCTTCGTCGTGCAAGCGCCACGTTTCGCGGTCCGTAGTTCCGCCGCTGGCGCGCAATTTTATGCCTTGACCAAGATTGCCGCGACATAAAAGCCTCTGCGTTTTCCTGAAACTGAAACAAGCTGACCTCAGCCGAACTTTTTCCGCCATGTCCGCCAAGTTTTATTTTTACTTTTTTAGCGATCTCGCACCGCTGGCGGATGGAGAGGGACAGCTGTAAGTACCCGAAATTCTGAAAAAAGCCGCCAGCGACCCTGGCGGCTTTTTTTATTGCCGAAATTTTTTCGCAACACCATTACCCCACAATCAAGACCGATCCGGAGCCATCATGCTGAAGAACACCGACGACCTGCGTATTCGCGAACTCAAGGAACTCGTGCCGCCCGCGCACCTGATCCGCGAATTCGCGCTGTCGGAATCGGCCTCCGACGTGATCTATCACGCCCGGCAGTCGATGCATCGCATCCTGCACGGCATGGACGACCGTCTGATCGTGATCATCGGACCCTGCTCGATCCATGACACGCGCGCGGCGCTCGAATATGCGAACCTGCTCAAGGCGCAGCGCGACCGCTACAAGAACGAGCTCGAGATCGTGATGCGCGTCTATTTCGAGAAGCCGCGAACGACCGTCGGCTGGAAGGGCCTGATCAACGACCCGCACATGGACGGCAGCTTCAAGATCAACGACGGCCTGCGCACCGCGCGCGAACTGCTGCTGAACATCGCCGAACTCGGCCTGCCGACGGGCACCGAGTACCTGGACATGATCAGCCCGCAATACATCGCCGACCTCGTGAGCTGGGGCGCGATCGGCGCGCGCACGACGGAGTCGCAGGTGCACCGCGAACTCGCATCGGGCCTGTCGTGCCCCGTGGGTTTCAAGAATGGCACGGACGGCAACGTCAAGATCGCGGTGGACGCGATCAAGGCCGCCTCGCAGCCGCACCATTTCCTGTCGGTGACCAAGGGCGGCCACTCGGCGATCGTATCGACCTCGGGCAACGAGGACTGCCACATCATCCTGCGCGGCGGCAAGGCACCGAACTACGATGCGGCCAGCGTGCAGGAAGCATGCGAAGCCGTCTCGAAGGCCGGCCTCGCGCCGCGCGTGATGATCGACGCCTCCCATGCCAACAGCAGCAAGAAGCACGAGAACCAGATTCCGGTCTGCGAGGACATCGGCCGCCAGGTGGCGGGCGGCGACCAGCGCATCATCGGCGTGATGGTGGAATCGCACCTCGTGGCCGGCCGTCAGGACCACGTGCAGGGGACCCCCGTGGAGAACCTCTGCTACGGCCAGTCGGTGACCGACGCGTGCATTGGCTGGGACGATTCGACGGGTGTGCTGGAAGGACTGGCGAATGCCGTGAAGGCGCGCCGCCTCGCCACGGGCAGCGGCAACTGAGGTGAACACCCCTCTCGCCAGACGAGGGGGGTGTTACCGGCCCGCGTTACTTCTTCAGGACGAGATCGCCCGGCAGCGAATCGATGTACGCGGCGATGTCCTTCAGTTCCTGGCGCGTGAACGGACGCGGCTTGCCGTCCTTGCCCGTGACCGCCGGATTGGCGTTCATCTGGCCCGCCATGATGGCATTGGTGCGCCCGACCAGCAGATTGCCGCTGGTCTGGTAGGCCGCCATCGCGTGATACAGGTAGTCGGCGTGCTGGCCGGCCAGCTTCGGATAATCGGGCGCGATCGGCTTGTTGAGCCCGGCGCCATGGCAGGCCACGCAGCCCCCCTTCTCCACCAGCGCGCGGCCGGCGGCGATATCGGCCGCGGCGGCCGTCTGCATCCATGCGGCGGCCACAAAGGCGGCGGCCACGATCGAAAGCGTCTTGTTCGTCGTCATGATCTCGCGCCTTTTACTTCAGGGGGTTGGTCTTGGTCTCGGCGTTCTGCTGCGAGTAGTACGCAGCCAGATTGGCGATGTCCTGATCGGTCAGCGAGTCGGCGATGCCGCGCATCGTCGGATGCTTGCGTTCGCCCTTCTTGTACCCGTGCAGCGCATTTTCGATGTACTTGGCGCTCTGGCCGCCGAGCATGGGCACTTCATAGGTCTCCGGGAACGAGGCACGGTAACCGGGAATGCCATGGCAACCGATGCACATCGCGACCTTGTCCTTGGCGGCGCCAGCGTTGCCCTTGACTTCCTGGGCCTGCGCGGTCATTGCGGCCGCGCCCAACACCACCATCGTGAGGAACTTTTTCATTGTCTTTGATGATAGGGGAAGTGTTAAACCGTGCGGACGCGCGGACGTCGTCGGTTTCCTCGCTGGTTCTCTCGCTCTTTGTGTGTTGTCTCCAGGCGAGTGGGCGTTGCAACGGCTCTTGCGGCGCGCGTCAAACCGGCGCATTGTACCGCAGCAGTCGCATGGCGGTCCAGCCGGAGTGGCGCACATCGGACACGAGCCGGAAACGCTCTTATACTGGCCCATTCCGGCCGTTAATGTCGCCATATCCGCTCACAGGTTGCCGCCTCATGTCCGATAACGCCAGTCCCGCCAGCCCTTCCCCGAATACCGCCCGCTTCGAGGGTAGCGACCAGTACGTCGCCACCGACGACCTCAAGCTCGCCGTCGATGCCGCGCGCACGCTCCAGCGGCCGCTGCTGATCAAGGGCGAGCCGGGCACCGGCAAGACCATGCTCGCCGAGGAAGTCGCCGCCGCGCTCGGCATGCCGTTGTTGCAATGGCACATCAAGTCGACCACCAAGGCGCAGCAGGGCCTGTACGAGTACGACGCGGTGTCGCGCCTGCGCGATTCCCAGCTCGGCGACGACCGCGTGCACGATATCCGCAACTACATCGTCAAGGGCGTGCTCTGGCAGGCGTTCGAGGCCGACGAGCAGGTCGTGCTGCTGATCGACGAGATCGACAAGGCCGATATCGAATTCCCGAACGACCTGCTGCGCGAGCTGGACCGCATGGAGTTCTACGTGTACGAGACGCGCGAGATCGTGCGCGCGCGCCATCGTCCGCTCGTGATCATCACGTCGAACAACGAGAAGGAGCTGCCCGACGCGTTCCTGCGCCGCTGCTTCTTCCACTACATCAAGTTCCCGGATGCGGACACGATGCAGCGCATCGTCGATGTGCACTACCCCGGCATCAAGCGCGAGCTGGTCGCCGCCGCGCTCGACGCGTTCTACGAGATGCGCAACCTGCCGGGCCTCAAGAAGAAGCCGTCCACATCCGAGCTGATCGACTGGCTCAAGCTGCTGATGGCCGAGGACATTCCGGCCGAGGCACTGCGCAGCCCCGACCGCAAGGCCGCGATTCCGCCGCTGCATGGCGCCCTGCTCAAGAACGAACAGGACGTGCACCTGTTCGAGCGCCTCGTGTTCATGAACCGCTCCAACCGCTGATCCCTCCATGACGACCACTGCCTTCGTTCAGCCGACCACGCTGGTCGGCCGCCACGCCACGCTGGAACCGCTGTCCACCGCGCACGCGGCGGGCCTCGCGGAAGCCGTCGCCGATGGCGAGCTCTGGAAGCTCTGGTATACGGCCGTGCCCGCGCCCGACGCCATGGAGGGCGAGATCAGGCGCCGCCTGGCGCTGCAGGAGCAGGACCTGTGGCAGCCGTTCGCGGTTCGCTGCAACCACACGGGCGACGTCGTGGGCATGACCAACTTCATGAACATCGACGCGACCCATCGCCGCGTGGAAATCGGCTCCACGTGGTATGCGCGCCGCGTGCAGCGCGGTCCGCTGAACACCGAATGCAAGCTCATGCTGCTGGGCTACGCGTTCGACAAGCGCCACTGCATCGCCGTGGAATTCCGCACGCACTGGATGAACCACCAGAGCCGTGCCGCGATCGCGCGCCTGGGCGCCAAGCAGGATGGCGTGCTGCGCAGCCACCAGCGACTGCCCGACGGTTCGCTGCGGGATACCGTGGTGTTCTCGATCATCGCCAGCGAATGGCCGATGGTGCGGTCGCACCTGCAGTTCCAGCTGGCGCGTCCGCGCTGAGGACGTCCGCCGCGCTCCCCCGGAGGCCACGATGCTGATCGACTTCTTCTTCTCGCTGCGCCACGCCAAGCTGCCGGTTTCGGTCAAGGAGTACCTGACCATGCTGGAAGCGCTGCGCGCGCAGGTCATCTCGCCCTCGATCGACGAGTTCTACTACCTGTCGCGCATGACGCTGGTCAAGGACGAGAAGCACTTCGACAAGTTCGACCAGACGTTCGCGGCCTACTTCCAGGGGGTGGAGAACCTCGTCGACTGGAAGAGCGACATTCCGCTCGACTGGCTGCAAAAGACGCTCGAACGCGAACTCTCGCCCGAGGAGCGCGCGAAGGTCGAGGCCATGGGCGGGCTCGACAAGCTCATGGAGCGGCTCAAGCAGCTGCTCGAGGAGCAGAAGGAAAAGCACGAGGGCGGCAGCAAGTGGATCGGCACGGGCGGCACGTCGCCGTTCGGACATGGGGGATACAACCCCGAAGGCATTCGCATCGGCGGGCCGTCCAAGGGCAATCGCACGGCGATCAAGATATGGGAAGCGCGCGCGTACAAGGACTACGACGACTCGGTCGAGCTTGGCACGCGCAATATCAAGGTGGCATTGCGCCGGCTGCGGCGGTTCGCGCGCGAAGGCGCGGACACCGAGCTCGATCTCGACGACACGATCCACTCCACCGCGGCCAATGCGGGCCTGCTCGACATCAAGCTGCGGCCCGAGCGGCACAACAAGGTCAAGGTGCTGATGCTGATGGACGTCGGCGGCTCGATGGACGATCACATCAAGCGCGTGGAGGAACTGTTCTCCGCGACCAAGACCGAGTTCAAGCACCTCGAGTATTTCTACTTCCACAACTGCGTGTACGACCACGTGTGGAAGAACAACCGGCGCCGCCATGCGGAAAAGATCTCCACGTGGGATCTGATCCACAAGTACACGGCCGACTACAAGGTGATCTTCGTCGGCGACGCGACGATGAGCCCTTACGAGATCCTGCAGCCCGGGGGCTCGGTCGAATACAACAATCCCGAGGCGGGCGCGGTCTGGCTCAACCGGCTGATCGAGCAGTTTCCGCATTTCGTATGGCTCAATCCGGAGCCGGAAGGCCTCTGGCAGTACCGGCAGTCGATCACCGTGATCAGCCAGATCATGAAGTCTCGCATGTATCCGGTGACGATCGCGGGGCTCGAGCAGGCGATGCGGGTACTGACGAAATAACGGCGAAGCGGTCAGCTTTCCATGAGCCACGCGCGGAAAATCTGCAGCGCTGGCATATGGGCCTTCTGTTCGGGATAGCAAAGGTAGTACCCCTTCTTTGCCAGCACGTGCGCGGGGTGCGCAATCACGAGCGCGCCCGTCGACAGTTCCTCCTCGATCAGGCAGCGCGGAATCAACGCGATGCCGAGGCCCGAAACCGCGGCCTGCGTGAGCAGCGAGAACTGATCGAAGCGCGCGCCGCTCCATGCCTGCCGCGTGGACACGCCGAGTTCGGACAGCCAGTCGGGCCATGCCTCGGGCACCGTCGTATGGTGCAGCAGCGGGTAACGGAGCAACGTCTCGGGCGCGTCCGCGATGCCATCGCGCTCTCCACCCATCAGACCCGGGCGACATACGGGCACGACCTCGCGCCCCGTGATGTAGTCGGCGAGGCTGCCCGGCCAGACGCCATCGCCGAAGCGGATCGCCGCATCGAGATCGGGCTCGGAGAAATCGTAGCCCTGTGCGTGCGGCACGAACTCGAGCGTGACTTCGGGGTGCCGCGTGAAGAATTGCGGCAGCCGCGGGATCAGCCACTTGGCGCCGAGCGTCGGCATGCTCGCGATATGGAGAATGCCGCCCCGCCCCTTGCGCGCGATCAGTTCGACGCTGGCGGCCTCGATCTCGTTGAGGCTCGGGCGGATACGTTCGAGATAGCGCTCCCCGGCGCTGGTCAGCAGCAGCCGCTGGCGCACGCGCTCGAACAGTTCGACGCCAAGGAATGCCTCCAGGCTCCGCACCTGCTTGCTGACGGCGCCCTGCGTGACATGGAGTTCCCGCGCGGCAAGCGTGAAGCTGTTATGCCGGGCGGCAGCCTCGAACGCCTGCAGCTCCGTCATCGACGGGCATAAGCGTCGCATACGACTCCTCGGTTCAATACCAATTGGAATGACCCCGGGATTTTAAATCGTTTGCATGCCGCGTGCGAGGGACGCAAAATTGCACGCAAACACAGACATTTACGCACAGCCCGATAAACGACGGTCGGTCCCAACAGACGTCGATCCTCAATCCTCGCCAATTTCAAACGGAACCGTTCTCATGCAACGCCGTCCCCTGCTTCGCGCCTTCGCTGTTGCCGCCGCCGCCACCGCCGTTGGCGGTCTCGCCCTGCCCGCCTTCGCGCAAGGCTCGTACCCGACCAAGCCGATCTCGCTCGTCGTGCCGTTCCCGGCCGGTGGCACCACCGATATCGTCGCGCGCATCGTCGCCGACAAGCTCGGCCAGGAACTGGGCCAGGCCGTGGTCGTCGATAACCGCGGCGGCGCCGGCGGCAGCATCGGCACCGCGTACCTGTCCAAGGCCGCGCCCGACGGCTACACGCTGGGTATCGCCACGGCCTCCACGCATGGCATCAACCCGGCCGTGTACCCGAAGCTGTCGTACGACGCGACCAAGGACTTCACCACGATCACGAACCTGGCGTCGGTGCCGAACGTGATGAGCGTGAACCCGGCCGTCAAGGCCAACGACATGAAGGCGTTCATCGCGCTGGCCAAGTCCGAGCCGAACAAGATCGCCTACGGGTCCGCCGGCAATGGCAGCGTGTCGCACATGATGGGCGAGCTGTTCAAGATGAGCAGCAAGACCGAACTGCTGCACGTGCCGTACAAGGGCGTGGGCCCGGCGCTCAATGACGCGCTGGCCGGCCAGGTGCAGGTACTGTTCGACAACCTGCCGTCGTCGCTGCCGTTCATCAAGAGCGGCAAGCTGCGCGCCCTCGCCGTGGCATCGCCGAAGCGCGTCGCGGCACTGCCGGACGTGCCGACGTTCGCGGAACTGGGCCTCGGCGAAGTCAACGACTCCGCATGGTTCGGCCTGATCGCGCCGGCCAAGCTGCCCGCGGACATCCAGGCGAAGCTGAACGCCGCGGCCGTGAAGGTGCTGGCGCTGCCGGAAGTGAAGAAGAAGTTCGAGGAACTGGGCGCAACGCCGGTGGGCGACACGCCTGCCCACTTCGCCGCGCAGATCTCGAGCGAAGTGGCCAAGAACAAGCGCGTGGCCGCCGCTGCCAAGATCTCGCTCGACTGATCGCCTGACGGATTGCCTCATGACGGATACCGACCGATCGGCGCCCCAGGCACCGTATCAGCTGCATATGCCCGCGGGCGACTGCGGTGCGCTGTTCCTGGACTCGCCGCATAGCTGCACGCAGTACCCCGCCGATTTCGGCTACGACGCGGGCCTCCCGCTGCCGCTGCTGCGGCAGGCCGAGGACACGTTCGTGGACGAGCTCTACGCCGGCGCCCCGGCGCGCGGCATTCCGCTGCTGTGCGCGGGCTTCCCGCGCAGCTACCTCGATGCCAACCGCGGCCTCGAGGAGATCGACGAGAAACTGCTGGACGCGGCATGGCCCGACGCGAAGCAGGAAACCTCGAAGACGCGGCTCGGCAAGGGACTGGTCTGGCGCGTGCTCGACACCGGCGAGCCGCTCTATGCGCGCAAGCTGTCGGTCGCCGAAGTGCAGGCTCGCATCCGCGACTACTACGTGCCGTACTACGCGCAGCTGCAAAAGCTGTCGGATGCGGCGGTCGCCCGCCATGGCCACATGTTCCACATCAACTGCCACTCGATGCCGAGCCAGGCCGCGCAATACGCGACGGAACACCCCGGCATCGCGCATCCGGACTTCGTGGTCGGCGACCGCGACGGCACCACGTGCGACAAGCGGTTCACGGACCGCGTGGAAGGCCTGCTGAAGGACATGGGCTACGACGTGTGGCGCAACCACCCGTACAAGGGCGTGGAAATCGTGCGCGTGCTGGGCCGGCCGCAGGAAAACCGTCACAGCCTGCAACTCGAGGTCAATCGCAAGCTCTACATGGATGAAGCCGGACTGGCGCACAACGCGGGCTTCGGCACGCTGCGGCGCAATCTGGAAGCGTTGATGGACGACCTCGCGCGCTTCTCGCTCAAATCGTAGATAGCAATCGGTAAGCAGCAATCGGTAAGCAGCAGTCGGTAGCCGGCAACCGGGCCTCTCCCCGGCCCGCGAACCCCGTGCGGATGTCGACGCGATCGTGCAAACGAATCGTCTCGTCGACGCCTCACGGGGTTTTTTCTCTCTTGCGCGCGCCTCGCGCCGTCTGGTATCGGCGCACGGCATCACGGGCCTCTCCACGTGAGCGCCACCTTCGCATTGCCGCGAGATGCGCGTCGATACGCGACGATCGCACCCGCTATGCGTATCCGCCATGGGTACGCAAAAGGAAGGGTAACAACATTTACGAACTTTCCGGCGGCGGCATCCTCTATCATGGCAGTCCTTTGCCAATCCCTTTGCTGACGCCAGCAAACAGATTCCGTGATCCGAATGTTTACCCACCTGCTAGGCACCCGGCTCCGCATGCTGACTGCCGCGGTGGCCGGGGCAATCGTGGCGGCCGGATGCGCCACCACGCCGTCGGACCAGACCGATGCTTCCGCGACGCCCGCCCCGAGCGCCAGCGCCGCGCCCCGTCCCGCAGCGCCCGCCGCAACGCCCGCTTTGCCTTCCGCCGCCGCTGCCGGCGCCTCCGGGTCCGCCATGGCGCCGCCTTCCAACCGCCCCGGCTCGCCGCCGGCCTCCGGCGCCAAAACGCCGACCAAGACCGTGACCTTGCCCGACAAGGGACGCGTGAGCCTGGCCGAGTACCGCTCGCAGATGCGCGAGCAATTGATGAAGACCGACAACGCCGCGCCCGACGTGGCCGATTGCGCCGCGCATGCCAGCTGGGTCGTGCCACGGTCGCCGACGTTCGATGCCCTGAAGATTCCCACCGGCGCGCTCGCCGCGAACGCGGCCACGGTGGAAGCGTGGAATGGGCGGTTCTCGCCCGGCAAGCAGGCGGTACCCGTGACATCGGTCGTCACGTTCACCGCCAGCGCGCACAAGCGCCAGGGCGAGGCGCAATGGCAGCCCGTGAAGGTGCGGTGCGGTTACAGCGACGGGATGATGCTCGCGTACGAATTGCTCGACAGCAATGGCGATACGATCAGCGAACCGGCGGCCGCACCGGCCGTCGCGACGGGTTCGTCGAGCCGCGGCAAGGCCAAGAAAGGCAAGGCCACGGCCAAGTCCAGCCATGGCACGAGCGCCAGGTCGAGCACCAAATCGAGCGCGACGAAGTCGACGTCGTCCTCGAAGACAAGCACGAAGTCGACGGCGAAAAAGAAGCCGTGACGCCGTGGCCCGCGCCTTCGCGGCGGGGGCGCGATCCCGTCAGCCCAGATACTCGAGAATCGCCTGCAGCATCGAGGTGCCGAGCAGCGCGCTGCGCTGGCCGTTCCAGCCGACCGCGGCGTCCGGCAGGTCCGCGTTGTCCTTGAACGGCATCTCCAGCGTGAGCGCGAGGCAGCCGAACGTGTGGCCGATGTACTTCGAGGCGAGCTTGAGCGCATCCGCGTTGTACTTGCTCGCGGCGTAGCCGTACTTGTCCTGGAAGTCCGGCGTGGCGCGCTTGAACGCCTCGATAAAGCGGTTCTGCTGCTCGCGCTGGGCTTCGGTGAAGCCCGGCAGCATCTCGCTGCCCGCCACGAAGTTGTACGGCAGCGCCTCGTCGCCGTGGATATCGAAGAACATATCGACGCCCGTCGCCTCGATCGCGCGGCGCACGTGCCAGACCTCGGGACTCGTCTCGGCCGACGGCGCCATCCATTCGCGGTTCAGGTTCGCGCCCGCCGCGTTGGTGCGCAGGTTGCCGCGCGCGGACCCGTCGGGATTCATGTTCGGCACGATATGGAACACCGCGCGGTCCAGCAGGCGGCGCGCGACCGGATCGCCGAGCCACATGCCCGTGCCCGTCAGGCGCTGCAGCACGCCCTCGCAGAACCATTCGGCCATGCTCTCGCCCGGATGCTGGCGCGCGATCATCCAGATGGTCTTCTTGCCCGGCCCCGGCTGGCCCACGGTCACGCACGTGAGGTCGCGGCCATCGACGGTGCTGCCCAGATGCGTCAGCCGCGCGAGCGGCGAGCGCTGACACGTGGCCAGCAGCGACAGGTGGCGCTCCTCCGAATACGGCTCGAAGTACGCGAACCACACGCTGTCGTGTTCGGGCGTGAACTGCGTGGTCAGCGTGGTGCCGTCGTATTGCGTCGGCACGCGGAACCAGTTCGCACGGTCGTACGAGGCCACCACGCGGTAATCGCGCCAGCCATCGGGATACGTGCACTCGCCCGCGTTCAGGAAGCGCAGCGTGCAGGCCTGGCCGCCCGCGCCCTGCAGGCGGAAGTGGAACCACTGGCGGAAGTCCGCGTGCGAGTCGGCGCGGATGCGCAGGCGGATATCGTTGGCACCACCGGCGTCCGCGCGGGCGATCGATTCGACCTCGATCGCGCCCGAATCGAAGGACGAGGAGATATACAGCGGGGATTGCAGGGAAGTCGTCATCGGTGCGGTTTCCTTCTTCAGTCTTCCAGCCGGCGGCGGAACACCCAGCGGTCGTCGCTCGAGGCGGCCTTGTCGAAGGCATAGCCGTCCTCGGCGAAGCGGCGCAGCCTGGCGGGCTCGGTGACGCGATGCGTGACCGCATAGCGCGCCATGGTGCCGCGCGCGCGCTTGGCATGGAACGAGATGATCTTGTAGCGGCCGCCCTTCCAGTCCTCGAACACGGGCGTGATCACGCGCGCGTTGAGCACCTTGGGACGTACCACCTTGAAGTATTCCTCGGAAGCGAGGTTGATCAGCGTGGCCGGGCCCTCATGCTTGAGGTCCGACATGTCCTTGTTCAGCAGCCTGGTGACATCGTCGCCCCAGAACGCATACAGGTCCTTGCCGGCGGCGTTGTCGAGGCGCGTGCCCATCTCCAGCCGGTACGGCTGCATCCAGTCCATCGGGCGCAGCAGGCCGTACAGGCCGGACAGGATGCGCAGGTGCTTCTGCGCGAAGGCGAGGTCGTCGGTGGTCAGCGACTTCGCGTCGAGGCCGTCGTACACGTCGCCGTTGAACGCGAGCACGGCCTGCTTGCTGTTGGCGGCCGTGAACTCGGCGGACCAGTCCGCATAGCGCGTGACATTGAGCACCGCGAGCTTGTCCGAGATGTCCATCAGCGCGGACACGTCCTGCGGCGCCAGACGGCGCAGGCGCTCGATCAGCGTGGCCGAGCGGTCGATAAAGCGCGGCATCGTATGGGTCTTGATGGGCGCGGGCGTCTCGTAGTCAAGGGACTTGGCGGGAGACAGGACGATGAGCATGGCAAAATCGCGGGCAGAAACAAAGACCCGATTGTAGCGAATGCCCACCGAACCCATCGCCGACGCGTCGGCGACCCCCATCCCGGCCGAATTTGCGACCGAATTTGCGTCCGTATCTCCCGCCGCGCCGCGCGTCGTCCTCGACTCCAATATCTGGATCGATCTGCTCGTGTTCCGCGACCCGTACGTGGCGCCGATCCGCGCCGCGCTGGAGGCCGGAACCATTGCGCCGGTGATCCGCGCCGACTGCCGGGAAGAGTTGCGGCGCGTGCTCGAGTACCCGCAATTCGCGCGGTTCGCGGTGGACAACGCGGCCGCGCTGGCCGAAGTCGATCGGTACACGACGCTCGCGCCGACGCCCGACGACGCCGAGATTGCCGCGGCACGGCTCGCGCGCTGCCGCGACACGGACGACCAGAAATTCGTCGAACTCGCCCATTTTTCGCGCGCGGCGGTGCTGGTGTCGAAGGACAAGGCCGTGCTCAAGCTCAGGAGCCGCCTGCGCCGCTCGAGCGGGGTGGAGATCCTGCAGCCGGCCGCCTTCGGCCCGTGGCTCGCCGCATGGCAGGCCGCCGCCGCCGAACCCCGCTAAAATGTCGGGCACATCGCTACCCTTCCCACATCGCTCCATGGACTCTTCGCTCGCCCCGCGCATGTCACCGCGCATGTCCCCCCTCACCCCGCCGCTGTCGCGCCTGCCGAAGGTCGGCACCACGATCTTCACCGTGATGTCGGCGCTTGCCGCCGAGAAGAACGCGGTCAACCTGGGCCAGGGCTTTCCCGATTTCGATTGCGACCCGCGCATCGTCGATGCGGTGACGGGCGCCATGCGCGCGGGCCACAACCAGTACCCGCCGATGGCCGGCGTGCCGAAGCTGCGCGAGGCGATCGCGAACAAGATCGCGGCGCTGTACGGGCATACGTACGACATGAACAGCGAGATCACGATCACGGCGGGCGCCACGCAGGCGCTGCTGACGTCGATCCTCTGCGCGGTGCATCCGGGCGACGAGGTGATCGTGCTGGAGCCCTGCTACGACAGCTACATTCCCGCGATCGAGCTGGCGGGCGGCACCGTGGTGCCCGTGGCGCTGGAAGCGCCGCTGTTCCGCATTCCGTTCGACAAGCTGGCCGCCGCCATCACGCCGCGCACGCGCATGATCCTTATCAACACGCCGCACAACCCCACGGGGACGATCTGGCGCGAGGAGGACATGAACCAGCTGGCCGACCTGCTCGCCGGCACCGATATCCTCGTGCTGTCGGACGAGGTCTACGAGCATATGGTCTATGACGGCCAGCGCCACGAATCGGTGTCGCGGCATCCCGAACTCGCGCGCCGCAGCTTCGTGGTGTCGAGCTTCGGCAAGACCTATCACGTGACCGGCTGGAAGGTCGGCTTCGTGGCCGCGCCGGCCGCGCTGACCGCGGAGTTCCGCAAGGTGCACCAGTTCAACGTGTTCACGGTGAATACGCCCGTGCAGCATGGGCTGGCCGATTACATGGCCGACCCGAAGCCCTATCTCGAACTGGCCGCGTTCTATCAGGCCAAGCGCGATTTCTTCCGCACGGGGCTCGCGACGACGCGCTTCAAGCTGCTGCCGTCGGATGGGACGTATTTCCAGTGCGTGGACTACTCGGCCATCTCCGACATGAGCGAGGCCGATTTCTCGATGTGGCTCACGCGCGAGATCGGCGTGGCCGCGATTCCGGTGTCCGCGTTCTACTCGCAGACGCGCGAGTCGGGGGTGGTGCGGTTCTGCTTCGCGAAGAAGGAAGAGACGCTGGCGCTGGCGCTGGAGCGTCTCGCCCGGATCTGAGCGCTGCGCGCGACGCGTGCTCCGCCCGCCGCGGGCGGCGCCCTCTCCCCCGCCCCCTCTCCCCAAGGGAGAGGGGAGAAAACAATAGGTTCTCTTACCCCCTCTCCCCCGGCCCCTCTCCCCCAAGGGGGAGCGGGGAGAAAACCATGGGCTCGCTATCTCGCGTCAGGCGTAGCGAGCCATCATCGCTTCGGCATTGACCTTCCGGTCCTCCATGACCTTCCGCACCGTGGGCCGCTCGCCCATGCGCTTCAGGTAGTCCTTCACCGGCAGATCCGCGAGCATGTCGCGGCCGTAGATGATCTTCGTCGCCGAGGAGACCAGCGGCAGATGGCAGACCGCCGCGCAGTCGGCCAGCGTGAACGTGTCGCCCGCGATATACGGCGAGAACTTCGCCAGCGCCGCAAACCCCGGCACGTAGCGCTCGAGCAACTTCAGCTGCCGCGCCTTCACGTTGTCGCTGACCTTCCCGCCAAAGAACGCCTCCGGATACAGCTCGCGCACCGTGAGCTCCAGATAGAGCTCCATGAACGTCACGAGCTCGCGGACCTTGCAGGCCTGGTACGGGTCCGACGGCAGCAGCGCATGCTGCGGATACGTGGCCTCGATGTACTCCGCGAGCGTCTCCGATTCGCACAGCGGTCCCGCATCGGTCATCATGTAGGGCACCTTGCCGACCGGCGAGGCCGCGGTGTCGGTCTCGCCGATCCATGCAAGCTCTTCCTCGAACGGCAAATTCTTTTCCAGCAACACCAGCTTCACCTTGTTGTAATAGTTGCTGGCGGCGAATCCGCATAGCTTCAGCATGTCTCTCTCTCCTGGTGGCAATCGCTGCGCTCTATCCGGCGCGGCTTGACGGCGAATGGCCGATCAGCGCACGCCACGTAGCGAACTACGGGCGGTCGCCGAGTGCAAAAAACGTACGATCGTGCTAATTTAACCACACCTTTCTGGACGAATCATGAGCAACTTCTCGATCGAAACACTCGGTATCGTGGGCACCGGCGCCATGGGGCGCGGCATTGCACAGATCGCCGCGCAGGCCGGCCTGACCGTCAACCTGTTCGACACGAATCCGCAGGCCGTCGCCGCGGCGCGTCAATACCTGCAGGACACGTTCGCCCGGCTCGCCGATAAAGGCAAGATCAGTGCCACCGACGCGGAAGCGTTCCTCGCCCGCGTGAAGCCGTGCAACGCGCTCGAGGACCTCGCACCGTGCGACATGGTGCTCGAGGCCATCGTGGAGAAGCTCGACGTCAAGCGCGACCTCATCGCGAAGCTCGAGGCGATCGTACGTCCGGAAGCGATCATCGCATCGAACACCTCGTCGCTGTCAATTACCGCGATCGCCGTGGGCGCCAAACACCCCGGCCGCGTCACGGGCTATCACTTCTTCAATCCGGTACCGCTGATGAAGGTGGTCGAGGTAATCGACGGCCTGTCCGGCGACCCCGCCGTGGGCGACGCGCTGATGGCGCTGTCGCGCCGCATGGGCCACACGCCGGTGCGCTGCAAGGATATGCCGGGCTTTATCGTGAACCACGCGGGCCGCGGCATGAACATCGAGGGCCTCAAGGTCGCGCAGGAAGGCGTGGCCTCGTTCGCCGATATCGACAATATCATGCGCGAGCAGGCCGGCTTCCGCATGGGCCCCTTCGAGCTCATGGACCTGACCGGGCTCGATGTGTCGCACCCCGTGATGGAGTCGATCTACAACCAGTTCTACCAGGAACCGCGCTACCGTCCGTCGCCGATCACGGCGCTGCGTTCGGTCGGCGGCCTGCTCGGCCGCAAGTCGGGTGGCGGTTTCTATGCCTACGTCGATGGCCAGAAGCAGGTGCCGGCCGCCGCGCCCGCGCCGGCCGCGCGTCCCGCGAGCGTGTGGGTGAGCCGCGCGAACGAGCGTGGCCATGCAATGACCGTCAAGCTGCTGACCGCGCTCGGCATCGCGCCGGAAGCCGGTAACGCGCCGTCCGCCGATGCGCTGATCGTGGTGACCCCGCTGGGCCTCGACGCGACCTCGGCCGCGCTGATGGAAGGCCTCGATGCCACGCGTACCGTTGCCATCGACACGCTGCTGCCGTTCGAGGCCACCAAGCGCCGCACGCTGATGACCACGCCGGCCACGACGGCCGCCGCGCGCGATGCCGCGCACGGCCTGTTCGCCAGCGACGGCGTGCCCGTGACCGTGATTCGCGACTCCGCCGGTTTCGTGGCCCAGCGCATCGTCGGCACGATCGTGAATATCGCGAGCGATATCGCGCAGCAGCGCATCGCCACGCCGACCGACATCGACCTCGCGGTGAACCTCGGCCTCGGTTATCCGAAGGGTCCGCTGGCGCTCGGCGATGCGATCGGCGCCGACGTGATCGTCGAAGTGCTGCGCAATCTCGACCGGCTGACCGGCGACATGCGTTACCGCCCGAGTCCATGGCTGTGGCGCCGCGCGGGCCTCGGCCTGTCGCTGCTGACCGACGAAGCCTGATCGCGGGCGCCCCGACGAGACACGGGGCGCCCTTTTTGTTTTTGCCCTCCAAGAGGCTGCCATGACCGCCCAACTGCTTTCCGAACGCGTCGACGGGACGCTGATCCTCACCATCTCGAACCCCGAGGCGCGCAATGCGCTGCACCCGGACATCTATGCCGCTTCCCACGAAGCGCTCGAGGTGGCCGCGCGCGATGACGCGATCCGCGCCGTGATCTTTACCGGTGCCGACGGCGTGTTCTGCGCGGGCGGCAACCTGAACCGCCTGCTCGGCAATCGCGCCAAGCCGCCCTCGGTGCAGGCGGAGAGCATCGAGACGCTGAACCACTGGATCGAGACGCTGCATGCGTTTCCCAAGCCCGTGATCGCCGCCGTGGAAGGCCCGGCGGCCGGGGCGGGCTTCTCGCTCGCGCTTGCCTGCGATTTCGTGGTGGCCGCGAGCGATGCCAAGTTCGTGATGGCGTACGTCAAGGTGGGCCTGACGCCCGACGGCGGCGGCTCCTACGAACTCGCGCGCATGCTGCCGCGCCAGCTCGCGAGCGAATTCATGATGGAGGGCAAACCCATCGACCCGGCCCGGCTTGCACAATTCGGTATCGTCAATCGCGTGGTGCCGCCGGGGCAGGCGCTGGTGGAGGCCCAGCGATTGGCCGAGGGGCTGGCGAAAGAATCGCCGAACGCGATCCGCGGCATCAAGGCGCTGATCAACCATGCGGGCGGCGCCACGCTGACCGAGCATCTGACCGCGGAGCGCGACAGCTTCGTCTCCGCGCTCCATCACGCGGATGCCGGCGAAGGCATCGGGGCGTTTCTCGAGAAGCGCAAGCCGAAGTATCGGTAACGCGTCATCGGAACGCACGCTCGCGGCAAATACAAAAGATCCACGGAGACACCATGAGCAGCAACGTTTCGCAATTCGAAGGGACCCGGCCGGTGGCCGACCAGCAGCGCTTCGACGTAGGCGCGCTGGAGCAGTGGATGCGCGCGCATGTCGAGGACTTTGCCGGGCCGCTGACCGTCGAGCAGTTCAAGGGCGGCCAGTCTAACCCCACCTTCAAGCTCGTCACGCCGAAGCAGACCTACGTGATGCGCGCGAAGCCCGGCCCGCGCGAGAAGCTGCTGCCTTCGGCCCATGCGATCGAACGCGAGTATCGCGTGATGGCCGCGCTGGCGGGCACCGACGTGCCGGTGGCGCGCATGTTCGCGCTGTGCGAGGACGAGTCGGTGATCGGCCGCGCGTTCTACATCATGGAGTTCGTGGCGGGACGGGTGCTCTGGGACCAGTCGCTGCCCGGCATGTCGACGGCCGAGCGGGCGGCGATCTATGACGAGATGAATCGCGTCATCGCGGCCCTGCATACCGTGGACTATCGCGCGATCGGGCTGGCCGACTATGGCAAGCCCGGCAACTACTTTCAGCGCCAGATCGAACGGTGGACCAAGCAGTACAAGCTGTCCGAGACCGAATCGATTCCGGCGATGGACAACCTCATGGCCTGGCTGCCCGAGCACATCCCCGCCGATGCCGATGCGCTGACCAGCATCGTGCACGGCGACTACCGGCTCGACAACCTGATGTTCCATCCCACGGAGCCTCGGGTGCTGGCGGTGCTCGACTGGGAGCTGTCCACGCTTGGGCATCCGATGGCGGACTTCGGCTATCACTGCATGAGCTGGCATATCGCGCCGGGGCAGTTCCGCGGCATCGCGGGGCTCGATCACGCGGGGCTCGGGATCCCGGACGAAGCGGCCTATCGCAAGCGCTACGAGCAGCGCACCGGGCGGCCGATCACGGGCGACTGGAATTTCTACCTCGCATTCAGCATGTTCCGGATTGCCGGGATCCTGCAGGGCATCATGAAGCGCGTCGTCGATGGCACGGCCTCTTCCGCGCAGGCCACCGACGCGGGCAAGCGGGCGCGGCCGATGGCCGAGATGGGGTGGGTGTATGCGCAGAAGGCCGGCAGATAGCGCCCATCCCCCGCAGATGTCATCAGACAACTGATCAGCGCGATGGGCATCTCCGGATGCCCATCTTTGCGTGATGGGTAAGCGTTAATCCCTAATAGACCTGCTCCGGAAACGCGTCTACACTCGCGACACATGTTGTACGACATCTTATGATAAGCGTTACTGGAGACATACAATGAACGCACGCCGTCGCTTCCTCGGTCAGGCATCCGGGCTCGCCGCCCTCGGTACGCTCGGCACGTCGGGCCTGATTGCGCCCATGTCTGCATGGGCCGAAGACAAATGGCCCAATCGCCCGATCCGCCTCGTCGTGCCCTACCCCGCCGGCGGCTCCTCCGACATCATCGCGCGCCTGATCAGCAAGCAGCTCGGCGAGGCGCTGGGCCAGCCGATCGTCGTCGATAACCGCCCCGGCGCCAACGGCAACATCGGTGCCGCCATGGTCGCGCAGTCGGGCGCCGACAATCACACGCTGCTGCTCTGCGACGTGGGCGCGCTGGCCATCAGCCCGTCGGTCTACACCAAGCTGACCTTCAGCCCGGACAAGGACCTCAAGGGCGTGGCGATGCTCGCTTACTCGCCGCACCTGCTGGTGGTGCATCCGAGCGTACCCGTGAACAACCTCAAGGAACTGGTCGCGCTGTCGCACAAGCAGACGCTGAACTTCGCCGTGACGGCCATCGGCAGCGCGCCGCACCTGGCCGGCGTGGCCGTGCAGCAGGCGACCGGCGCCGCGTGGCAATACGTGCCGTACAAGGGCGGCGCGCAGGCGATTGCCGATACCGTCGGCGGTACCGCGCAGGTGCTGATGAACGGCATGCTGGCCACGCTGCCGCAGGTGCAGGCGGGCAAGCTGAAGCTGCTGGCCGTGTCCAAGAAGACGCGCATGCCGCTGGTCGGTCAGGTGCCGACGATTGCCGAGCAAGGCGTGGCGAACTTCGAATCGGGTACGTGGCAGGGCGTGATGGCGCCGAAGGGCATGCCCGACGCGATCGTCGCACGCCTGAGCAGCGAGCTCATCCGCATCATCCGCACGCCGGAGATTCGCGCGCAGCTCGCGGGCCAGGGTGCGGAAGTCGTGACGATGACGCCGGCCGAGACGAACAAGTGGTTCGTGACCGAGGAGAAGCGCTGGGCCGAGGTCGTGAAGTCGTCGGGCGTGAAGCTCGACGCGTGACGGTATTGACCGTCGTCTGACGGGCAGTCGAACCCGGGGCGATACACCGGGAAGACTGCGGTCTGGGGGGTCTGTTTGGCGAGGGCAACTGCCCTCGCCTTTTCATTTCCGGGGCGCGCGCTCAGTCCGCGAGCGCCACGCCTTCGCGGCGCGGGTCGGCGCCGCCGGCCCAGACGGGCTTGCCGTCACGCGTCTTGCGCACGATGGCCTGCGTGCCGCTCGTCATCTCGATCTCCGCCACCTGATGGCCGCGCTGGCGCAACGCCTCGGCCAGTTGCGGCGTCACGAGTCCCTTCTCGAGTTCGGTGGGGCCGTTGCGGCTGCCGAAGTTCGCCATGCCCACGGCGTTCTGCACATCCATGTCCCAGTCGAGCAGGCCCACGAGCGTCTTCGACACGTACTCGATGATCTGCGAGCCGCCCGGCGATCCGAGCGTGGCGACGAGGCGGCCGCTTTCGCGATCGAACACGAGCGTCGGCGCCATCGACGAGCGCGGACGCTTGCCCGGCTGCACGCGGTTCGCGATCGGCTTGCCGTTCTCGCTCGGCGTGAACGAGAAGTCCGTGAGCTGATTGTTGAGCATGAAGCCGCGCACCATGATGTGCGACCCGAAATACGACTCGATCGTTGTGGTCATCGAGATCGCGCCGCCGCGGTCATCCACCGCGACGATCTGCGACGTCGAGATACGCGGCGGCGAAGGGTCCGGCGCGAACGCGACCTTGGTGCCGGCCGGCACGCCCGGCTGCGCCTTGCCCATGCTCTTGTCGCCGATCAGCCCGGCACGTTCGGCCAGATACGACGGGTTGACGAGGCCGGCGACATCGACGGGCACGAAGTCGGCGTCGGCCACGTAGAGGCCACGGTCGGCATACGCGAGGCGATCGGCTTCCGAGATCGCGTGCACGGCGAGCGGATCCGCCTCCATCAGCGCGGGCGTGTTGACCTGACGCGGCTTGAGGCTGGCCAGCGCATAGCGCGGGTCACGTTTCTCGAGCGCCTCCAGCGTGCCCAGAATCTGCGCGATGGCGATGCCGCCCGACGACGGCGGCGGCATGCCGCACACCTTCCACTGCTTGTAGTCCGTGCAGACCGGCTTGCGTTCGACGGCCTTGTACTGCATCAAGTCCTTCGCCGACAGGCTCCCCGGATTCGGATGACCGTTGACCTTCGTGACGATCTCCTGCGCGATCGGGCCCGTGTAGAGCGCGTTGGGGCCGCGGCGCGCGATCTGGCGCAGCGTCTGCGCGAGCTGCGGGTTCTTGATGATCGTGCCGACCGGCTTGGCCTTGCCCTGCGCGTCCAGGAAGTACGCCGTCATTTCCGGCGAGCCGCCCATGAACTTGTCGGCGGCGACCTGCGTGTAGAGGCGCGGCGACATCGGGAAGCCGCCCTCCGCGAGCTTGATCGCGGGCTGGAACAGGCGGGCCCATGGCAAGCGGCCATGCTGGCGGTGCGCCAGTTCGAGCGCGCGCAGCACGCCGGGCGTCCCGACCGAGCGGCCGCCGATCTGGCCTTCGGAGAACTCCATCGGCTTGCCGTCGGGACGCATGAACAGGTTTTCCGTCGCGCCGGCCGGCGCGGTCTCGCGGCCGTCGAAGGCCTGCACGCGCTTGCCGTCCCAGTACATGATGAACGCCCCGCCGCCGATGCCCGTGGCCTGCGGCTCGACGAGCGTCAGCACGGCCTGCATGGCGACGGCCGCGTCGATCGCGGACCCGCCCGCACGCAGGATCTCGCGGCCGGCTTCCGTCGCCAGCGGATTCGCGGCGGCGGCCATATGGCGCTGACCGTAGATGGTGCTCATCCCCGGCCGATAACCGGAGGACACCTCGGGCGCCGGGGGCAGCCCGGCGGTGGAAGCCTGCGGCGCCGCCGTGGCCGGGGCGGCAGTCTGCGCGGCACCGGTGCCGTCCGCGGACTTGTCCGTCGTGCCGCAGGCGCTGAGCGCGGCGGCAATGGCTAGCGCCAGCGTCGCGCGCCAGAGGGTGTTATTCGTCTTCTTGCTCTCGTTTGCCGCGTCGGACATGCCGCTCTCCTGGGGGGAAGAATGAGGGCGATTGTAGCGGCTTGGGCCGCGTATGGCGGCGGGTTTCGACGCGGACGGCGCGGTGGGTTCGTGCAGCGCGCGCGGATCACAACGTAAATAAATGTTTGCATGCTGGCCCGCCTTTCGTTGAATCCCTAACATCGTCCGGTTTTTGTCTTACCGGGGATACATTTGTGATGGGCCGCTCCACGCCGTTGATTTCGCGCCGTTTTTTCGTCTTGCCGTTTGCCTTGCCGCTCGCTGTCAGCGCGGCCGCGTTGCTCGCCGCCTGTGGTGGCGGGGGCGACGAGGGCGGTGCCGCGCCGCAGGCCGCGGCGTCCACCGCGAGTCCAGGCATGGGTACGGGCACGGGCACGGCCGCGCAGGCGTCCACCGCCGCGCCGGGGGCCCCGTCTCCCGCCACCACGACAGCGCGCGCGTGCTACACGGTCACGGGCAACGCTGCCGCGCCGGTGACGAGCGCGATCGGCGTGCTGCCGGCGCGCGGCACGGGCGTGTCGGGCTATCGCGTGCTCGACGACGCGCGTAGCGCGGGGCTCTGCTATGCCAACTATCGCCGCGAGCAGGTGGGCCTGCCGCCGCTGACCGCGCGCGATGCGCTCGGGACCTCCGCGCAGAATCACACCGCGTACATGCTCGCCAGCCAGACGCTCACGCATGACGAGACGTCGGGGGCGCCGGGCTTCACCGGCGCGACGGCGAACGGGCGGATTCAGGCCGTGTATCCGACCAACGCCACCGCCGAGGTGGTGGCGACGGGCAATCGCTGGACCTCGGCCGCGGGGGCCAATCTGTCGATGACGCCAAAGGATGCGCTGGTCGTCGATCTGATCAACGCGCCCTTCCACCGCGCGGCGCTGCTCGGCAGCTACGGTTCGGCAGGCAGCGGCTTCGCTGAAAGCGTCGGTGCCGGCAGCAATGGCGGTACGTCGGCGAGCTACTACCAGACCATCGACCTTGCCGATGCCAGCAAGGGTGGCGCGGACAATCTGATGGTGGCGTATCCGTACGACGGCCAGGCCGATGTGCCGGCCAGCTGGGTCAACAACGAAAGTCCCAATCCGGCGCCGGCCTACGCGGGCCAGACGATCGGCTATCCGGTCACGCTGCAGGCCATCGACACGGCGCTGGCGTTCAACGCGGACACGTTCACGATAACCGATGCGCAGGGACGCAACGTGCCTTGCGAGAAGGTCGATGCGCGAACCGCCGGCATGTCGGGCGCCGCGCGCGGACTGGCGATGTGCACGCCGACCGCACCGCTGGCCAGCGGGACGCGCTACAGCGTCACGGTGACGGGAACGCTCGGCGGACAGGGCGTCAACCTGAACTGGTCGTTCACGACGCTGTAGGGTTCTCGGGCGGCGTACCGCCCAGCGACTGCATCACCGCGAGCAGCTGTTCCCGCAGCCACCGGTTCGCCCCATCGTTCTCTCCCCCGCCATGCCAGTACAGATGCAGTTCGAGCGCCGGCACGGCGAACGGTAGCGAGAGGATGCGGTTCGCATAAGGCTCGTTGGCAATGCGCGCATAGCGCAACGGCAACGTGGCCAGCAGATCGGTGGTACTGACCACGCGGCAGGCGCCCGCATAGTGCTGGCACCGTAGCCGCACGCGTCGCGTCAGGCCCATGCGGTGCAGGGCCTGATCCTCGAGCCCCGCGCCACGGCGCCGTGACGATACATGCAGGTGCTCGGCCGCAAGGTAGCGCTCGAGCGTCAGTTCCTTCTTCACCAGCGGATGGTCGCGCCGCGCCAGCACCACCATCGGGTCCGACATGAACGCCGCGTGGTGGATCGCCGGCGACACCGGCAGCAGGATATCGATGGCCGCGTCGAGCGTGCCCGCCAGCAACTCCGACTCCATCTCGCGCCGGTCGAAGCGGATCACCGCGATATCGACGTGCGGCGCCAGCGCCGTGACGCGCGCCATCAGCGGCGGCAGCAGCGTCGACTCCAGCGCATCGCGCATGCCGATCGTGAAGCGCCGCACCGTGGCCGTCGGATCGAAATGCGGCGTGTCCTGCAGCGTCCGCGCGAACGACTGCAATGCCCCGCGCACCTCGCCCGAGAGCGAGCGCGCGAGCGGGGTCGGCGCCATCCCCTGCCCCCGCCGCTCGAACAGCGGATCGTCGAACAGCGTGCGCAGCCGCCCCAGCGCATGGCTGACCGCGGGCTGCGTCAGATTGAGCTGGCGCGCGGCCGCGGTGATGCTGCCCTCGCTGTAGATGGCGTCGAACACCACGAAGAGGTTGAGGTCGATCCGGGATAGCTGCATGCGGGCCATTCTGTCACGGAATGCAGGACATTGATACTGGCAAATCCAGTAAATTCATTTCTCTTATTACATGCCATCGGGTAGAGTGGCCCAATCGCTGAAAGCCGACGCGCTGAGCGCAGACGAGGAGACGCCATGGATTTCGACTATTCGCCGAAGGTCAAGCAGATGCAGGAGCGCCTGCTGGCCTTCTTCGACGCGCATATCTATCCGAACGAGAAGAAGTTCTACGCCGAGATCCAGGCGAACCGCGAAGCGGGCAATGCCTGGATCCCCACGCGCGTGGTCGAGGACCTGAAGCCCGTGGCCCGCGAAGCCGGCCTGTGGAACCTGTTCCTGCCGCGCTCGCCCCGCGCGCCGCAAGGCCTTTCGAACCTCGAATACGCACCGATGTGCGAGATCATGGGCCGCGCGCCGTGGTCCGCCGAGGTGTTCAACTGCTCCGCGCCGGACACCGGCAATATGGAGACGTTCGAGCGCTATGCCTCCGAAGAACTCAAGGACCAGTGGCTCGAACCGCTGCTGCGCGGCGAGATCCGCTCGGCGTTCCTGATGACGGAGCCCGACGTCGCCTCGTCGGACGCCACGAATATCCGCTGCCGCATCGAACGCGACGGCGACCATTACGTGATCAACGGCACCAAGTGGTGGTCGTCGGGCGCCGGCGATCCGCGCTGCAAGGTCTACATCGTGATGGGCAAGACGAACCCCGACGCTCCGCGCCATGAACAACAGTCGATGATCATCGTGCCGGCCGATACCCCGGGCATCACGATCAAGCGATTCCTGCCCGTGTTCGGCTACGACGACGCCCCGCACGGCCACATGGAGATCGAGCTCAAGGACGTGCGCGTCCCCGCGGGCAACATGCTGCTCGGCGAAGGCCGCGGCTTCGAGATCGCGCAGGGCCGCCTGGGCCCGGGTCGCATCCACCACTGCATGCGCAGCATCGGCGTGGCCGAGCGCGCGCTGGAACTGTTGTGCAAGCGCGCGCTGTCGCGCGTGGCGTTCGGCAGGGAAATCGCGCGCCAGGGCGTGACGCAGGAGCGCATCGCCGAAGCACGCTGCGATATCGAGATGGCGCGGCTGCTGACGCTCAAGGCCGCATACATGATGGACACCGTCGGCAACAAGGTGGCCAAGGCCGAGATCGCGATGATCAAGGTGGTGGCGCCGAACACCGCGCTGCGCGTGATCGACTGGGCCATGCAGGTGCATGGCGCGGCCGGCGTGTCGAACGACTTCCCGCTCGCGAACTGGTGGGCGCATCAGCGCACGCTGCGCTTTGCCGACGGTCCGGACGAGGTGCATCGCAACGCGATCGCCAAGCTCGAGCTCGCCAAGCATATGAATGTCAGCGCGGACGCCGTGAACATGCCGGTGACGCGCGGCGGCTGAAAACCCCGTCCGCCACAGGCCTATTCCTTCCGTGCTCTAATCGGCGATCCATTTCAGTCAGGCACTGCGCCACCGAGGAGAGCACGGAATGATCGACGTCTATACGTGGGCGACGCCCAACGGCCACAAAGTCCACATCATGCTCGAGGAATGCGGCCTCGCGTACAAGGCCCATCCGATCAATATCGGCGCCGGCGACCAGTTCGGCGAAGACTTCCTCGCGATCAGTCCCAACAACAAGATTCCCGCGATCGTCGATCCGGACGGTCCCGACGGCCAGCCGATCTCGCTGTTCGAGTCCGGCGCCATCCTGCTCTATCTCGCCAGCAAGACCGGCAAGTTCCTGCCCGAGGACGTGCGCGGCAAGTACGAGGCCCTGCAATGGCTGATGTTCCAGATGGGCGGCGTGGGCCCGATGCTCGGCCAGGCGCACCATTTCCGCATCTACGCGCCCGAGAAGATCGAATACGCGGTCAATCGCTATACCAACGAGGCCAAGCGTCTCTACGGCGTGATCGACAAGCGGTTGTCCCAACATCCGTGGCTTGCAGGCAACAGTTACTCGATTGCCGATATCGCAACGTTCCCGTGGCTGCGCAGCTGGAAGAACCAGGGCATCGAGCTCGAGGATTATCCCCATGTGAAGCGCTGGTTTGATACCATCGCCGCGCGGCCCGCCGTTCAGCGCGGCGTGGAGGTGCTCGCCGCCGAACGCCGCCCGCAGCATGACGAGAAGGCGCGCGAAATGCTTTTCGGCGCCACGCAGTACCAGCGCAGATAAGGCCCGATCGGCGACGATCGCGGCCGTGGGTGGGGCTGACACCGATAGAACGGGGACCTATAGGTTGTCGTGACGGTCAGGCCAAAACCCTTAGTCTCTGAGCGACTTAAAATCCACAATGGCTCATGACTGGCGATCCTCTCAAGCTATTCGGCCGACATCTCACGTGGTTGCGCAAGCAACGCGGCTGGTCGCAGGAAGCGCTGTCGCTGGAAAGCGGACTGGCGCGATCATATCTGAGCGGCATCGAGCGCGGCACGCGGAACGTCGCGCTCTACAACATCTGCACGCTCGCCGATACGCTCGGCGTGCCGCCGCCGGAGATGCTCGACTTCTCGAAGCACACGGACGAAACCGACTCCGACGAACCGCGCTCGCCGTTCGATCCGGAATCGTCTCCGGCCGTGCAGGCGACGCTGCGCTATATGGCCGCGCTCGACGACTCCGAGCAGGATGTCGTGGCGGCCGTGGCGCGCGCCCTCGCCAAGAAGAACGCGCGACGCCCTGCGGAAGATAACTGAGAACGGCGTTTCAACGACCGTTTCAAACCCCGAGCATGCCCTGGCGTTCGATGAATGCCACGACTTCCGCCAGGCCCTGCCCCGACTTCACGCTGCCCATCACGAACGGCCGCTCGCCGCGCATCTTGCGCGTATCGCTCTCCATGATCTCCAGGTTCGCGCCGACGTACGGCGCGAGGTCGGTCTTGTTGACCACGAGCAGATCAGACTTCGTAATGCCCGGGCCGCCCTTGCGCGGAATCTTCTCGCCGCCAGCCACGTCGATCACGTAGATCGTCAGATCGGACAGCTCGGGGCTGAACGTCGCGGCCAGATTGTCGCCGCCCGATTCGATGAACACGACGTCGGCATCGGGAAATTTCGCCAGCATGCGATCGACGGCTTCGAGGTTGATCGACGCATCCTCGCGAATCGCCGTATGCGGGCAGCCGCCCGTTTCCACGCCCATGATGCGCTCGGCCGGCAACGCGCCGGAGATCGTCAGCAGGCGCTGGTCTTCCTTCGTATAAATGTCGTTGGTAATCGCCACGAGGTCGTAGCGGTCGCGCATCGCCTTGCAGAGCATTTCGAGCAGCGTGGTCTTGCCGGAGCCCACGGGGCCGCCGACGCCAACACGCAGCGGAGGATTCTTCTTGGTACGGGTCATGATCGATCGGATTCGGTTCAGGATCGGAACAGCCGGGAGTACTGTGTCTCGTGCCGCGCGGACAGCAGGCCCAGCATCGGAGAAAACGTGGAAAGCCTTGGCGGATTCGCCTCGGCGCGCTGCCATGCGGCCTCGACCATCCCGGTCACGGGCGTGTGCAGCGATCGCAGGATATGTTGCCCGGCCACCTGCCCGAGCGGCACGGCCTTGAGCGCGGCGGCGACCTGGTTTTCGGCCCAGTTGAACGCATAGGCGGCCAGCCCATCGCGCGCGTCGATCTGGAGCGCCACGCAGGCGGCCGTGAAGGCCGTCGGCAGGCAGATGGGCGAGAACGCGGTCAGCGCGTCGCGCATGGCGGCGTCGCCCCACGACATCTGGGCGATCAGCCGCGCGAGCGACCAGCCCATTTGCTCGGTCTCCAGCCGCAGTTCGGCGGTCTCGCGCGTGGCATGGAACCAGTCGTTCCATTCGCGCACGGCAGCGAGGTCACCCGATTGCCACGCGCGGTGCAGCAGCAGCCAGACCGGCGCCTCGCACGTGGCCTGCACATGCGTGAGGTTGTCGTGGATCCAGCGGCCGGCGGTGTCGGCGTCGCGCACGATACCGCATTCGATCGCGGCCTCGAGCCCCTGCGAGTAGCTGAAGCCGCCGATCGGCAGCGCGGGGGAGGCGAGGTGCAGCAGGGAGATGAGTTGGGGCAGCGCGGTCATTCAGTGACGATGGGAATGGCCATGCCCGTGGTCATGGTTGCAACCCGGGCCATGCTCGTGGTCGTGCCCGTGGTCGTGCGCATGCCCATGATGCTCGTGAAACACGGCCTGCGCGGCCGCATAATCCTCGGCAAACGTCGCGTCGTGCCCATGCTTGTGCCCGCCGCCATACGCCCCGGCCTCGGGCTCGAACGGCAGCTCCGCGCGCGCGATCGTGACGCCCAGGCGGACCAGCATATCGGCCAGCACGGGGTCGTACTCGAGCCGCAGATAGTCGCGCCCCACCTCCACCGGCGTATGGCGGTTGCCAAGGTGATAGGCCGCGCGCATCAGGCTCAGCGCGTCATCCGCGGTCACCTGCAGCACGGACTCGGCCGCGGCCTGCACCTCGATAAACGCGCCATCCTCGGCCACCAGCAGGTCGCCGCCGCGCAGCACGGTGCCGCGCGGCAGGAACAGCGCCACTTCCCCACCGTTGTCGAGCACCGCGCGCAGGCGGCTCTTGCTGCGGTCGCCAAACGGCAGCACGAGCTTGGCCGCGCGCTTGACCAGCACGGGCGCAATGCCGTGCGGCGCGGGCAGATGTTTGTCGATCTTGATCACGTCGGTACCACTCAGAACAGAAAGTATCGCTGCGCCATCGGCAGCACGGTAGCGGGCTCGCAGGTCAGCAACTGCCCATCGGCAACGACCTGATAGGTCTCCGGATCGACGGTCACATGCGGCTGCCAGTCGTTGAGCACCATATCGCGCTTGGACACGGTCCGCGTGCCGCGCACCGCGGCGAGCGTCTTGGCCAGACCATAGCGCTCGCCGACGTTGGCCGCAAGCGCCGCCTGCGACACGAACGTCAGCGACGAGCGCGGCAGCGCGCCGCCCGCCGATGCGAACATCGGCCGGTAGTGCACGGGCTGCGGCGTCGGGATCGATGCGTTGGGATCGCCCATCGCCGCCGCGGCAATCATGCCGCCCTTGAGGATCAGGCTCGGCTTGACGCCGAAGAACGCGGGCTTCCACAGCACGAGGTCCGCCCACTTGCCGACCTCGATGGACCCGACCTCATGCGCAATGCCGTGCGTGAGCGCCGGATTGATCGTGTACTTGGCGATATAGCGACGCACCCGGAAGTTGTCGTGGCCGCCGCGCGCATCGTGCGGATCGCCGGGCAGCTTGCCGCGCTGCGCGGCCATCTTGTGCGCGGTCTGCCAGGTGCGGATGATCACCTCGCCCACGCGGCCCATCGCCTGCGAGTCGCTGGAGATCATCGAGAACGCGCCGAGGTCGTGCAGGATGTCCTCCGCCGCGATGGTCTCGCGGCGGATCCGCGATTCCGCGAACGCGATATCCTCGGCAATCGACGGATCGAGGTGATGGCACACCATGAGCATGTCGAGGTGCTCGTCGAGCGTGTTCACCGTGTACGGCCGCGTCGGGTTCGTCGACGACGGCAGCACGTTGGCCTCGCCGCAGACCTTGATGATGTCCGGCGCGTGGCCGCCGCCCGCCCCTTCCGTGTGATACGTATGAATCGTGCGGCCCTTGAACGCGGCAATCGTCGCCTCGACGAAACCGCCTTCGTTGAGCGTGTCCGTATGGATCGCCACCTGCGTGTCGGTGGCATCGGCCACGCTCAGGCAGGTATCGATCGCCTGCGGCGTGGTGCCCCAGTCCTCGTGCAGCTTGAGCCCGATCGCGCCGGCTTCGACCTGCTCGGTCAGCGGCCCGGCCTGGCTCGCGTTGCCCTTGCCGAGAAAGCCGATGTTCATCGGATAGGCATCGGCCGCCTGCAGCATGCGCTCCATGTACCACGGCCCCGGCGTGACCGTGGTCGCGAACGTGCCCGTGGCCGGCCCCGTGCCGCCGCCGATCATCGTGGTCACGCCGCTCATCAGCGCTTCCTCGATCTGCTGCGGGCAGATAAAGTGGATATGCGAGTCGATACCGCCGGCCGTCACGATCATGCCCTCGCCCGCGATGACCTCGGTGCCCGGGCCGACGACGATCGTCACGCCGGGCTGGATATCCGGGTTGCCCGCCTTGCCGATCGCCGCGATGCGCCCGCCCTTGAGGCCGATATCGGCCTTGACGATGCCCCAGTGATCAACGATCAGCGCGTTGGTGATGACGGTATCGACGCAGTCCTTCGCCATGCGCTGGCTCTGCCCCATGCCGTCGCGAATCACCTTGCCGCCGCCGAACTTCACTTCCTCGCCATAGATCGTGTAGTCGCGCTCGACCTCGATCACGAGCCCCGTGTCCGCGAGCCGCACGCGGTCGCCCGTGGTCGGGCCGAACATCTCGGCATAGGCCTGCCTGGAGATCTTCACCATTACAGCGCTCCCATGATCTTGCCGTTGAAACCGTAGACGATGCGATCGCCATCGAGCGCGACGAGCTCGACCGTGCGGCTCTGCCCCGGCTCGAAACGCACGGCGGTGCCCGCGGCGATATTGAGCCGGAAGCCGCGCGCGGCTTCGCGGTCGAAATCGAGCGCGGCATTGGTTTCGTAGAAATGGAAATGCGAGCCGACCTGGATCGGGCGATCGCCCGTATTGGCCACCGTCACGCTGACGGTCGCGCGGCCCACATTGAGTTCGATCTCGCCGTCCAGCGGCATGAGTTCACCGGGAATCATCGCGATGCTCCTTGCTCGTTGGGAAAGGCGTCACGCCACCAGCAGGCCCACGCCGTACAGCGCCACGCCGGCACCCGCGACGCGCGCGAGCCAGCCCGCATGGCGGCGCAGCACGGCGCCAAGGCCGATACCGCCGCAATGCAGCGTCATCGTGGCCAGCGCGAAGCCGCCCACGTAGGCCAGCACCGTCGGCAGCGCCGCGGCCGTGGCCGGCAGCTCCGCGCCGTGCGCGTAACCGTGGAACAGCGCGAAGCCGCCGACGATCGCCATGCCGGCGGCCGCGGGCAATTGCGCGCGCAGCGCGACCAGCAGGCCGATCACGAGCAGCGAGGCGGCGATCATCGGCTCCACGGCGGGCAGCGCAAAGCCGGACAGGCCCAGCGCGGCGCCCACGAGCATCAGCGCCACGAAGGCGAACGGCAGGCGCAGCAGCTGCATGGCACCAGGCTGCTGGCCGTGGCTGCCGCGCGTGGCCAGCGCGCTCCACACGCCGACCGATGCCATCGCGAGCAGGTGGTCCGCGCCGGTCAGCGGGTGCAGCAGGCCGGCGTAGAAGCTGCCGGCCACGGTGGTCGCCTCGTGCCCAGGGTGCGCGAAGGCGCTGACGGCGGTGAGCGACAGGGTGGCGCCGAGCGCCAGCGTGCGAGCGGTTCTTGTCATGATGTTCTCGTTGGTGTCGGACAAAAATCAAACAATCGGGTGGTGGACGGTCACGAGCTTGGTGCCGTCGGGGAACGTCGCTTCGACCTGGATCTCGGGAATGAGCTCGGCCACGCCGTCCATCACGTCCTCGCGCGACAGCACGGTGGTGCCTTCATGCATGAGCTCGGCGACGGTGCGGCCATCGCGCGCGCCTTCCATGATCGCGGCGGTGATCAGCGCCACCGCTTCCGGATAATTGAGCTTGAGGCCGCGCGCGCGGCGCCGTTCGGCCAGCAGCGCGGCGGTGAAGATCAGCAGCTTGTCTTTCTCTCGCGGCGTGAGTTCCATCGTCGGAGTTCCTTTGTCTTGTTGTCTCGTTGGATTGAGGTTCAGGTCGCCCACAGCCGCAGTGGCCGCGCCGGCACGCCATGGATGGGCCCGCGCAGCTGCGTCCAGCAGTCGATCAGCAGATGGCGCACGGGTTCGATATGGCGGCCCAGCACGCGCAGCAGCAGCATGCGCTGGTCGGGCGACGTCATGCACGTCACCCCCGCGCGCAGGTCTTCACGGTACGGACAGCGCTCGGCCAGCGCCTCGGCCAGTTCGGCCGTCGCGCCCTCGCCCACGGCCCACAGCGTGCCGAGCACCGGCAGGCCGTCCATGCCGGGCAGCGCGGTGCGCAACGCGCAGTCGGCATCGACGAACGATTGCTCGATCCACAGCGGGCGCTCGCCGTTACCGACGCGCGTGTCGAGCCACAGCGCGCCCTGCGACCAGCGCTCGCCCGATGCCTGGCGGCCGAGCACCACGGCGTCCCAGCCGATGGCGCTGCCGCCACGCGCCACGCGCACGTCGGTGCCGATGCGCGCGCGCGCATCGTCGAACACGATGTTCTCCTGCGGCAGCCAGTCCAGCCGCGCGCCTTCGGCCACGT
Source organism: Cupriavidus sp. OTU4054 (assembly GCF_038440175.1). Taxonomy (NCBI): domain Bacteria; kingdom Pseudomonadati; phylum Pseudomonadota; class Betaproteobacteria; order Burkholderiales; family Burkholderiaceae; genus Cupriavidus; species Cupriavidus sp. OTU4054. The sequence goes on along the minus strand of NZ_JASATF010000008.1, from coordinate 74,929 downwards.
CGATGCGCACCCGCTGGCTCGCCTCGCGGCCGAGCGACTTGTACCATTTGGTGGCGCCCGGCGTCGCGAGCACCGCATGCGCGCCCGGTTGTACCGCGATATCGATATCGAGCAGGTCACCGCCGGCAATGCCGGCCGGCGGATGCAGCACCACCGCGTGGCAGATCGCATCGCCTTCCGGGTAGAGCGGCTTCTGCACCATCAGCGGGCCTTTGTGGCGGCGCTCGATCAATGCCGTGCGCATGCCCTCGCCCTGGCCGCGCGCGGCGAATGTCAGGCGCAGGCTGGCCTGCCACGTGGCGGGCATTGCGGAGGACGCGACGAGCGTCGAGGGAAAATCGGGATGACGCATGAGGAAGGACAGTGCGGGCAAGCGCGGGGCGCACGCCATGTGGGCCGTCGTTGCCGGCCATCATAGCGCGCGATCGTGGTAACCGATAGTGCGGATCAGACCGCAATCAGTTCCCGCACCCCATCCTGTTCCATGTTCGCGCCCACGCCCTTCGCCACCACCTCGCCGCGGCTCATCACCACGTAGTGGTCGGCCAGATGGCGCGCGAACTCGTAGTATTGCTCCACGAGCAGCACCGTCATGCCGAACTCGTCGACGAGCAGCCGCAGCGCGCGGCCGATGTCCTGGATGATCGACGGCTGGATGCCTTCGGTCGGCTCGTCGAGGATCAGCAGCTTCGGCTCGCTCATCAGCGCGCGGCCGATCGCCAGTTGCTGCTGCTGGCCACCCGACAGGTCGCCGCCGCGACGCTGGCGCATCGTGCGCAGCACCGGAAACAGCTGGTAGATGCGATCGGGCACGCCCGCGGGTGCCTTGCGGCTCGCGGCGCCGATCAGCAGGTTCTCCTCGACGGTCAGGCGCGGAAAGATTTCGCGGCCCTGCGGTACGTAGGCCATGCCCGCGGCCACGCGCTCGTACGGCGCCTTCTTCTCGATGGCACTGCCGCCCCAGCTGATGCTGCCGCTGCGCGTGGGCACCACGCCCATCAGGCATTTCAGCAGCGTGCTCTTGCCCACGCCATTGCGGCCGAGCAACGTGGTCAGCTTGCCCTCGGGCACGTCGAAACTCACGTTGCGCAGGATATGGCTGCCGCCGTAGAACTGATTCAGTGCGTTGACCTGCAGCATCGTTATCTTCCCAGGTAGGATTCGATCACGCGTTCGTCGCGCTTCACGGCATCGAGCGTGCCCTCGGCCAGCAGGCTGCCTTCGGCGAGCACCGTGACCTTGCCGGCCTCCCCCGCCAGCGCGGCGACGAATTCCATGTCGTGCTCCACGACCATCATCGAGCAGCTGCCCCGCAGGCTGTTGAGCAGACCCGCAAGCTGCATGGTCTCTTCATCGGTCATGCCGGCCACGGGTTCGTCGAGCAGCAGCAGTTGCGGCTGCTGCATCAGCAGCATGCCGATCTCGAGCCGCTGCTTCTGGCCATGCGACAGCAACCCGGCCGGACGGTAAGCCTCGTCCTCGAGGCCCGTCAGTGCCAGCGTTTCCTCGATGCGGCGATGGCCCTCGCCCGTCAGCCGCGCGCGCAGCGACGACCACCAGCGCTTGTCGGCCTTCATCGCGAGTTCGAGGTTCTCCCACACCTGATGCTGCTCGAACACCGTGGGCTTCTGGAACTTGCGGCCGATGCCGACCTGCGCGATGCGGGGCTCGGTCATGCGCATCAGGTCGATGGTCTGGCCGAGGAATACGCGTCCGCTCACGTTTGCGTTGCGCGGACCGGTCTTGCCCGTGATGACGTCCATCATCGTGGTCTTGCCGGCGCCGTTCGGACCGATCACGCAGCGCAGCTCGCCATGATCGATCGAGATCGAGAGCTTGTTCAGCGCGCGGAATCCGTCGAACTGCACGGTGAGGTCCTCCACGTAGAGGATGGGGCCGTGCGTGACGTCGATCGTGCCCGGCTCCACCACGCGGCCGAGGCCCGTGGTTTCGCCGCTCTCGGCTTGTTCTGCGTTCAGTGCGGCGTTCATGCTTCCCTCCGGACCGGTGCGGCCTTGTCATCGGCGACCGGTGCCCCGGCGCTCTCGATCTTCTCCTTCGCCGTGCGGCGGCCCGACAGGCGCCGCCACAGCCCCACCACGCCATCGGGCAGGTACAGCGTCACGAGCACGAACATCGCGCCGAGCAGGAACAGCCAGTACTCGGCGAAGTACGCCGTGAACATCGTCTTGGCACCGTTCACGAGGAACGCGCCGACGATCGGGCCGATCAGCGTGCCGCGGCCGCCCACGGCCACCCACACCGCCATCTCGATCGAGTTGGCGGGCGACATCTCGCCCGGGTTGATGATGCCGACCTGCGGCACATACAGCGCGCCCGCGATGCCGCACAGCACGGCCGAGAACGTCCATACGAACAGCTTGTAGCCCAGCGGGTTGTAGCCCGAGAACATCACGCGCATCTCGGCGTCGCGCACGGCCGTCACCACGCGGCCCAGCTTCGACGACACGATGTAGCGGCATGCGATGAACCCGGCCAGCAGCGCGAAGAACGTCAGCACGAACAAGGCCGTGCGCGTCTCCGGCGCGGCGACGGCAAAGCCGGCGATGCGCTTGAAGTCCGTGAAGCCGTTGTTGCCGCCGAAGCCCGTCTCGTTGCGGAAGAACAGCAGCATGGCTGCATAGGTCATGGCCTGCGTGATGATCGACAGGTACACGCCCTTGATGCGCGAGCGGAACGCAAAGTAGCCGAACAGCCAGGCCAGCACGCCCGGCACGAGGATCACGAGCAGCAGCGCGTAAGGCAGATGCTCGGTGCCGTGCCAGAACCACGGCAGTTCCTTCCAGTCGAGGAACACCATGAAGTCGGGCAGATCGCTCTTGTACACGCCCTCGCGGCCGATCGAACGCATCAGGTACATGCCCATCGCGTAGCCGCCGAGCGCGAAGAACAGCCCATGCCCGAGGCTCAGGATGCCGCAGTAGCCCCAGACGAGGTCCAGCGCGATCGCGGCCAGCGCGAAGCACATGATCTTGCCGACCAGCGTGAGCCCGTAAGCCGACAGATGCAGCGGGTGGCCCTCCGGCACGAGCAGCGCGCAGACCGGCACGCCGATGGCCACGACGATCGTCAGCACGACCAGCGCGACCCATACGCGGCGCGAGAACAGCGGCTGGCGCTCGGGCACCGACAGGCGGAACGGCGCGCCCCCCGCGGCGGATTTGGATTGAAAGCTCGTCATCATGCCTCCGCGCTGCGCCCTTTGAGCGCGAAAAGTCCCTGCGGCCGCTTCTGGATGAAGAGGACGATCAGCACCAGGACGAAGATCTTGGCCAGCACCGCGCCATAGAACGGCTCGATGAACTTGTTGATGATGCCGAGGCCGAACGCGCCGACGATGGTGCCGGCCAGCTGGCCCACGCCACCGAGCACGACCACCATGAACGAGTCGATGATGTAGGCCTGCCCGAGGTCGGGACCGACGTTGCCGATCTGGGACAGCGCGCAGCCGCCAAGCCCCGCGATGCCGGCGCCGAACGCGAACGCATAGCTGTCCACCTTCCACGTGCGCACGCCGACGCAGGCCGCCATCGTGCGGTTCTGCGTGGTGGCGCGCACGAACAGGCCCAGGCGCGTGCGGTTGAGCACGCCCCATGCAATGGCCACCACCGCGAGCGCGAACAGGATGATGATGACGCGGTTGTACGGAATCACCAGGCCGGGCAGCCACTCCATGCCGCCGCTCATCCAGACCGGGTTGGCCACTTCGACGTTCTGCGCGCCGAAGATCGTGCGCACGGCCTGCTGGAACAGCAGGCTGACACCGAACGTGGCCAGCAGCGTCTCCAGCGGACGGCCATACAAGTGGCGCAGGACGATGCGTTCGAGCGCAAACCCGACCACGGCCGCCGCGAGGAACGATGCCGGCAAGGCGGCGACCAGATACCAGTCGAACGCATTCGGCGCATAGGCGCGGAACAGCGTCTGCACGACATAGGTCGCGTAGGCACCGATCATCAGGAACTCGCCGTGCGCCATATTAATGACGCCGATCAGGCCATAGGTGATGGCGAGGCCCAGCGCGGCCAGCAGCAGCACGCTGCCGAGGCTCAGGCCCGCGAACAGGTTGCCCACGAGTTCGGCGCGGCGCTGGTCGCTGCGCAGCGCGTCGAGCGTCTGCTGCGCGGCCACGCGCACGTCGGCGTCGGGCTCGCGGTATTTGCCGGCGTCGTCCTTCTCGACCAGCGGCGCCAGTTTCTGGCGGCTCTGCGGATTGCTGTCCTTGCCGAGAATGCGAATGGCTTCGAGCCTGGCATCGCGCGGCGCATCGGCGCCTTCGGCCAGCACGGTGTTGGCCCAGATCACGTCCAGGCGCGCGCGCAGCCCCGCATCGGCCTCGGCCTTGCGCGCGGCCGCCACGACCTCTTGCGAGGCGTTCTCGGGCGCGTCGAACAGCGTGTTGATGGCCTGCGTGCGCACCGCGATATCGGGCGACTGCAATTGCAGGCTGCTGGCCGCGCTATCGACGAGCGTGCGCAGGCTGTTGTTGAGCGTCAGCGATTCCAGATCGTCCTGCTTCACGGTCACGGGCTTGCCGCTGATCGCATCGACGAACTTGTCGCCGTCCTGCCGCACCATGCCCACCGACGGCGCGTACTGCAGCGCATCGTCCTGCAGGGCCTTGAGGATCGGAGCGGCCTGCTCGGGGGGCGCCTTGGTCAGCGCGGTCACCGCGGCGGTCTTCGCGTCGAAGTCGTCTTCCGCAAGCGGCTTGAGATCGGCCTGCGTCAGGGGTGCGGCCCAGAGCGGCGCCGCCCACAGTGACGTGAGCAGCAGCGCTGCCAGCATGGCGCGGAGCCATGATCGGAATATGGGTGATGGCATAGGGCTGGCGGAGTGTCTTTGGGCGTGGCGCGATTCGTGTACGTCGATACTCGCGTCTGGTTTTATGAGGACCCCTCTCCCGCGGGGAGAGGGGGTACTGCGCTATCCGGATGACGGAAATCCCGGTGCTTACATCACCTTGTCCGGCTTGCCTTCGTTACCCGAGATGAACGGGCTCCACGGTTGCGCGCGGATCGGCTTCGCGGTCTTCCACACCACGTTGAACTGACCGTCGGCCTTCACTTCGCCGATCATCACGGGCTTGTACAGGTGGTGGTTGTCGCCCATCGTCAGCGTGAAGCCATCCGGTGCCTTGAAGGTCTGGCCGTACATCGCGGCGCGCACCTTGTCCGGATCGGTCGTGCCGGCCTTCTTGACCGCCTGTGCCCACATGTGGATACCCACATAGGTGGCTTCCATCGGGTCGTTGGTCACGCGCTTGTCGCCGCCGGGCAGGTTGTTCGCCTTGACCCATGCCGCCCACTTCTTCTTGAACGCTTCGTTCTCGGGGTTCTTCACCGACATGAAGTAGTTCCATGCGGCCAGATGGCCCACCAGCGGCTTGGTGTCGATGCCGCGCAGTTCTTCCTCGCCCACGGAGAACGCCACCACCGGCACGTCCTTGGCCTTCAGGCCGGCGTTGCCCAGTTCCTTGTAGAACGGCACGTTCGAGTCGCCGTTGATCGTCGAGATCACGGCCGTCTTGCCGCCCTGCGAGAACTTCTTGATGTTCGCGACGATGGTCTGGTAGTCGCTATGACCGAACGGGGTGTAGACCTCCTCGATGTCCTTGTCGGCCACGCCCTTGCTCTTCAGGAACGCGCGCAGGATCTTGTTGGTCGTACGCGGGTACACGTAGTCCGTGCCCAGCAGGAAGAAGCGCTTGGCGCCGCCGCCTTCCTTGCTCATCAGGTATTCCACGGCGGGGATGGCCTGCTGGTTCGGCGCGGCACCCGTGTAGAACACGTTCTTCGACATTTCCTCGCCCTCGTACTGCACGGGGTAGAACAGCAGCGAGTTCAGTTCTTCATAGACCGGCAGCACCGACTTGCGCGACACCGACGTCCAGCAGCCGAACGTCACGGCGACCTTGTCGTTGGTAATCAGCTGACGTGCCTTCTCCGCGAACAGCGGCCAGTTCGAGGCCGGGTCCACCACCACGGGTTCGAGCTTGCGGCCCAGGACACCGCCGCTCTTGTTGATCTCGTCGATGGTCATCAGGGCCACGTCCTTGAGCGACGTTTCCGAAATGGCCATCGTGCCCGACAGCGAATGCAGGACACCGACCTTGATCGGGTCCTTCGACTGCGCCATCAGCGGGCTGGTACCGATCATCGCCGCGGCGGCTACCGCCGACAGCTTCAGCATGTCACGTCGTTTCATTGCAGCTCCCAGTTTTCGTATGTGGTTAGGGACTACGCACCCCGGGTGATGCTTCTGCAACTAGCGTGCCACCGCGAAAACGCGATGCCGACGTGACAATTCCTCAGGTTCGCACTAGCATGGTGCCGCCCATCATCACGGCAACGCGCACTGTTTTCGTGCGCGCGCCAGAAAACGGGGCGTAGCCGCCGCCAGACCGCGCCACGCCTGCGCTGAAACGGCCTTGCGCGGACTTCCTGCGTGGTGCGTTCAGCGCCGATCGAGCGTCTCGCCCGTGTGCATGTCCTTGAGCGGCTCAGACGATGCACCGAAATATGGCCGGGCCCAGATCAGCGTTCGGGCAGGCGTATCGCGGATGGCGGCAATCGAGAATTCGCTGCGCGCGGGGAACACGACTTCGGGCCCGAAGCGGCCGCCGTCGGCGCGCGGCATCTCCAGCTGGCGCCCTGCCGGGCCCTCGACCGCGAACAGATAAGGGCGCGGCCCGCCCGCTCCCGCCTCTGCCGCCGCTCCCGCCAATCTCGACGCGCGATCGGCGTCCGCGAGCAGGGCCGAATGCATGAGCGGCTTCGCCGTCCTCACGATATCGCCCTCGACGATGGTCCGGCCGTAAAGGCCGGGCGCACCGGCGCCGCCGCGATAGGACGCCCCCGGAAAATCGCGCAATGCGAGCAGATCCGCGCGCGACGGCTGCCGGGCACCGCGCGACGCGCCCGAGGTCAACGGCAACGCGGCGCCCTGCAGCAAGGGCAGCATCATGGCCTGCTCGTACTGGCGCTCCGCTTCGGAGAACCTTCGCGCGAGCGGCGCGAAGCGCTGGGCGCGCGACTCGGCCTCCGCATCGGGCAAGGGCGGTGGCGGATCGAAATGCGGGGCCGGCGCGATCGCGGCGATCGCGTCCGCCATGCCGGGCTCGGTCCTGCGATGGCCCGTCAGCAGGTCTCGCTCCATGGCGGGCCTGCCCGGGCGAAGCCGCGCCGTCGCGGCCGCCCCGGCGGGGACTTCGTGCATCAGCACATAGCGCACGCCGCCGTCGCTTTCCATGGCGCCGATTTCGAAGCGGGTGCCCGGTGCGTAGACCAGCGAGGGATTGGCCTCGCCATGGAACGGCGTCGTGTTCCTGCCGGTACGGCCCTCGATACGGAACAGCGTCGGGATGCCCGCATCGACGGTACCGACCGCGGCGCCCTCGCCGCGGCCGAGCGCGGCGCGCGCGTCGGGCAGTGCCATATCGGTGGAAAGGAAGATGTCCGCGGTCACGATATCGCCGGTCCTGACGAGCCGCTCGTATGCGAGCGCGGGCGTGCGCGTGGCGAAGTACGATACGCCGGGCGTCGGCGGCAGCGCGTGCAACGCGGCCGCGAGCGCATGCACGTCGCGCGTCACGGGCCCCGCGCCCGTGCCGCGCAGACTATCGTTGTAGGCGCCGGGCAGCTTCGCGAAAATGGCGACCGGATCGTAGGCGTCGCGGTTCGCGAAGACACGCGGGGCCACGCGCATCTTCGCGTCGTCGATGGCGCGGTGGCGCACGACCTCGCGTTCGTTGTGCGCGGCATATGCGGTCATCGCCTGCTTCATCTCGTCGAACATGCGCCGCGGCCCCGTGGCATGCCGGGCGGCGCGCTGCGGCCGCGACACAGCACCTCGCGCGACCGCGGCCGGCATATCGGCACGTTCGGCACGTTCGGCGCGGTCGGCACGCGCCGCGCCGGCCGGATCGTAAGAGACCTCGTGGCGCGCGCGGCGGGGAACCGCCTTCCCGCCCAACGCCTCGGTGTCGTCGTGCCGGACCGTATGCTTGCGGCCCCTGTCGCTCACCCTGACACGCCCGTCCCTGCCCGTCACCTCCGCATCGACGCCGCGCTCGCGCAGCGCATCGCGCAGCGGTGCGGCAAGCGCGGCGGAGTGGCAGCCGACCAGACTGACCTTGCAGGTGTCCGCATTGGCCGCGAGCGGCGCCACCGCGTCGGCCAGTGCCGATATCGGCCGGCCGCTCAATGTCTGCGTGCCGGGGTCCCATTCGCCGACGAGGCTGTACTTGTGCCGGCCTCCCGCGCCGGTGGCGTCGCCGCGCCCGGACCACGGCACGAGCATGGTCGCCGCATGCTTGTGGCGCAGGCTTTGGGCTGCGTTCAAGACCTTGCCGCTGTCGTCGAGCGGCATCACCACGCGGTGATCGTAGTCGGGCATCGGCTCGCCCGTCAGCAGATGCCTGGCGACACCCGTCGAGGTGCCCGCGGCCGGCTTGTCCAGCCAGACATAGGTGCCATGCGCGGTATCGAGGATGTCGCGCACCGTCATTCGCGTATTCGGCGGATAGTAGACCTCCGTCCGGGCGTCGGGCCCCTGATACGGCGAAAACGGCGCGAGCGACTTTGCCGGCTGCCCGTCGAACACCATCAACACGGACTGGCGATCGGGCCTGTTGTCTGGCGCAGCGCCATGGTGGAGCATCGCCTCCTGCGCATAGCCCTTCGATGCCATCGCGTGAATGGCGGGTCCACCGACGACGTCCCCTTCCCGCACCATGCGGCCGAACACGCCCCGGGGCATTCTGTACGCGCCATAAGCGGTACCCGGATGATCGGGCAGCCTCGCCACCGTCTCCAGGAGGTGGGTCAGCGGCCGGTCGCCTTCGGGTGGCGCGCCGGCCGCCAGGCGCTCGAGCTGCCGCCGCTCGCGCATATCGAACAAGGGACGCGGTTGCGCGATCATCTGCTGCTGCGTGGTCTGCCAGTCCTCTCGCGCCTTGTCGCCCGACATGAGATCGGACTCGTCATAAAGGCGGTGATGATGGACCGGTATCGTGGGCGCCGCGCCGCCCAGCGCGTCAGGATCCGCGGTGTTCATGGGTAAGGTCTTTTTTTTTCCGCTGGCGAGCACCTTCACCTCGCCGGTCTCGCCCGTGACGCGGGTGGCCGTGTGCGGCTGCCCTGCCGCGAGCGCGGCTGTCGTACGCGCGGTCAGGCACGCACTGTCGCAGCCGAGCAGGTTCAGCTTGCCCAGCGTGGCGTCGGGGTTCGCGCGCATGCGGTTGCGGGCCAACCCGGCAAGGCGCTCGGGCGACAGGCCGCCGAGCGTGGCGTGCGTGGCGTCGCCGTGGCCCACCATCGTGAATTTGACATGGCCCTTCAGGCCGTCGGGCGGCAGGGGATCGGGCACGGCGCCGTGATCCCCCTCGCTGGCGGCCACACGCACGACGCGCGTGCCAGGATGCTTTTGCGCGACGTGCCGCGCGGCGCGGTCGACGGTCGGGGTATCGCCCAGGGCGAATACGACGCGGCTGTCGTAAGGCGTCTTGCCGGCGTCGCCCGAGTGTCCCGCGCGCGCGACGTGCTCGACGTGCTCGACCTGCCCCGCGTGCCGGGCGGCCACGGCGTGACCGGCATGCGCGTTGGACCCGGTGCGCCCGGTGGGCCCAGCGAGCGGCTGGTGCGGGCGCCGCTGGGCGCGCGCGGGTCGGATCGCCGGTGGCAGCCCCACATTGACCACGGACGCCGTGATCTTCACCGGTGCCGCGGCCACTTCCCGCCGCACGCCGCCCGTCGCGTAATCGACCTGATCCGCATCCACCGTCGTCCCGATCAGCGTCGTGTCGCCACCGGACGCCACATGCACGCTGCTGCCGCGAATCCGCGCGCCCGTCTCCTGCTCGCGCGCGTACGTGCTGCGTCCCACGAACGCGCCCGGCGACCCCACGCCCGTCGACGCGCCCGCCCCCACCTTCACGCGGCCGATATCGAGGCTCGCATTGAACTGCGTGGCATCACGGCTCTCGCGTTCGCGCGCCACATCGAACGTGACATCGCCACCCGCCGCGACGCGCACGTCGGTGGCCGCCGACAACGACGTGCCGGCGAATCGCGCGTCGCCGCCGCTGGCGATATCGACCGCGCCGTCGCGCGCGACCACGCCACCCGCCACATCGCGCGCATCGCTCGTCGACGCGCGCGAGACATTGACCCCGGCACTGACGCCGAACGACTGGGTACCGATCGAGACACCGCCGTTCGCGGCCGTGCTCGCATCGCCAGTGTCGCGCGTCACGCGGGCCGACTGGAACGCAAGATCGCCGCCGGCCGCGATGGTCACCGCGCCCCCCTCGATCGTCGTGCCTTCGAGCGTGGCGTCGCCCGTCGCCCGGACGGACACGTTGCCGCCCGCGTGCATCCGGCCCACCTGCACGCCGCGACCGTTGTCATGCGCGTGCGCGGTCGCATGGTCGCCCGATACCCCGACGCCCGGGCTCGCCAGATCGATCTGGACCGTCGCCCCCGTACCCGCCGACTGTTGCGAACGCGCATGCGTGTCGTACGCGGCCAGATGCTTCACCGACCCGGCGCGCACGTCGATCTCGCCCTTCGCCTCGACCTGCGTGCCCACCAGTCGCGTCTCGCCCGACGAGGCCGTCGACACGTCTCCGCCCGCGCGCATCGACGACACCACCGCTGTCTCCGTCGCCGCGACATCCTGCCCCGACGACTGTCGATAGTCGATCTTGAGCCCCGCCCCCGCGCCGACGCCCGAGCTCAGCGTGCTGGCCGACTGCCCGGGCTCGACGGCCGCAGGCAGGCCCGCCGACGCAGAGGCATACCCACCCACGCGCGCGCTGCGATCGCCGGACCTCGTGGTCCGGTACGTGGTATCTCGCGCGGCCTCGCTCACGATCGTCGCGGCCGACTGCGTCAGGCTGCCGCCCGACGACACCGCCGTGCCGACATCGCGCAGCGTATCGCCCGCGTGCCGGACGAGATCGCCGCCGGCGGCGATCGACGACGTGACCGCGGTCGAACCGCCTTCGGTCCCCTGCTGACGCGCCTCGCGCCACTGCCATCCGGCCTCGGCATTCACGTGGGCCGCGGGCAGCCCGCCCGGCTGCTCGCCCGATGGCGCCGCGCCAATACCGGCCTGCGCACCCGCGCTGGCCGACGCGTAATAGCCGATGCCCGCGTCGCGGCGGCTCCAGGTGTTGGCCGTGACATCCTCGGCGGCCACCGCCGAGACGTTGCGCGCATCGAGCCGCATATCGCCACCGGACGCCAGTCGCGACCCCTCGATGCTCACGTCGTGGCCCGCCTTGACGCGCAGCGCGCCACCGGCCTCGATCGCCGAGCCCCGATGAACGACCTTGCGCGAGGTCCCGCTCCGCGTACTGTCGGCGAACAGTTCGAACGTGCCCTCCGCGCCGGCATTCGCGGCCGCATTCGCGCCGAGCCAGACTCCACGGCCCTCCCGGTGCGCCCCCGATCCGGCGCCGGCGTTCGCCCTCGCATGCGTGGTGCCCCCGAGGCGCAGGATGCTGCGGCGCGCCGTCGTCACCGCCGACGTCGATGTGTTGGGCGCGGCCACGACATCGATGCTGCCGGCCCGCAGGTCCGCGTCGCCGCCCGCCTTGACGTCCGCGCCCTGTAGCGTCAGCCTGCCCTTCGCCTGCATGCCGGCACGGCCACCCACGTCGATCGTGCTGCCGACATGCCTGCCCGAGACCGACTCGCCGACCGTGTCGGTCGCGTCGAACAGCGCGCCGTTGATGCCGTAGCCGCTCTCGTGGCTCACCGTGCGTTCGACGGTCTTGTCGGTACGGCCGACGATGCGCAGATCGCCATCGCTGCGAAGGTCCGCATTGCCACGCACCCTGACCTGCGCGCCCGCGAGCGTCGTCTGCCTGCCGCTGTCCGCGCGCAGGTTCCCGCCCACCTGCAGCGACGGCCGGGTGTGCCGGGTCTCTTCGACGGAATGCGTGCGCATCGACGTGGAAGTCGTTCCGGCGGTGCCCGTGGTCGTCGCGTGCGTGGTCCGCTCGGACGTCGTGTCGAGGACCAGCCGGCCGGCGGCGGACAGCCTGGTGTCGCCTTCGGACGCGATCGTGCCGCCCGTCACCTCGATATCCTTGTCCGATTGCAGATCCACCGTGCCGCCGCGGATCTCGCCCGAGCGATTGACGATGCTGCCCCTGGCCCTGAGCGTCACCGAAGTCGCGCCCGAGATAACGCCGTGCTCGTTGTGGACGCCATCGGTATCGAGGTCGATCATGTCGGCCTCGATGGTCGCCGATCCCCGCGTGCGGGCCCGCGTCGCCGCGGACAGGTACACGACGGGCGCCATCATCGACATGCCATTGACGTCCGTGCGTACCATCCACACGATGTCGCCGGCGAGCCCGCGTTCCTGCGCGGCAGTCAACGCTTCGCCATGCACGAGCCCGAGCCGGTGCGCATCGCGTAACGCGTTGCCGATCAGGGCGCGCATCTGCTCGTTGGCATTCTCGTACTGCGAGAGCACGCCCCGGCCCGTCAGTTCGGCCATCTGCTCGCGCACGAGCGTCTGTTCGAGCCAGGCGTCGCCAGAGCGCGGGTCCTGTGCCGGATCCAGGCCCAGGCCCAGTATCAGGTTTCTGCTGGTCACGAGATCGCTGGGCGGCGCGTCGCCGTGCGGTGCTGGCGTGGACGAGCGTTCGTCGGGGCCCGATTGAAGGTCGTTCGAGCCGTTGGCGATCGAGACATTGTCGTTCGAGCCAGCGTCGTTCGAGCCAGCGTTGTTCGAGCCGTTGGCGATCGAGCCATTGTCGTTCGAGCCGTTGTCGTTCGAGCCGTTGGCGTTCGAGCCGTTGGCGTTCGAGATATTGGCGATGGAGCCGTTGGGGTTCGAGCCGTTCGTGATCTGCTCTGCCAAGGTCTCCGCCCTGTACGTCGTTCCGTCGGAGGACTGCCCATCGGACTTTCCGCCACCGGCTTTCCCCGCATCGGCTTTCCCCGTATCGGCTTTCCCCGCATCGGCTTTCCCCGTATCGGCTTTCCCCGCATCGGCTTTCCCCGCATCGGCTTTCCCCGTATCGGATTTCCCCGCATCGGCTTTCCCCGCATCGGCGTTCCCCGCATCGGCGTTCCCCGCATCGGCGTTCCCCGCATCGGATTTCCCCGTATCGGATTTCCCCGTATCGGATTTCCCCCCATCGGACTTTCCGCCGTCGGACTTCGGTCCGCCGCCGGAACCCCCATCGGCAGTGCCGCCCCCCGAGCCGTCGTTGGGCGGCGGCACAGGCGGCAACTGCAGGGAACGCGGGTTCCACGGATACCTCGGCCTCCAGTATTCGCCGCCGTCCGAAAGCACCTTCACGTAGCGCGCGGTCAAGAAACTGGAGCCCGCGGTCAGGCCCAACGGAATCTGCCACTTCACCGCCAATTTGCGCGTCGCGTCCTCCTTGTTCTGCGACTGCTCCGATTCGGGCGCGAGCACATCGTCGATCGCCGACGTCTTTGCGCCACGATTGGTGATCGCGAACCCATCCCCCGCGATAACGCTCGCGCGAATGCCAGCGTTGTAGCCATGTTCGAAGGTACTTTTCACCTTCTTCATGACCTCGCCCTGATACGCGCACATATCATCCGGCGGACCGTAGCTTCCCCCGCACATCCTCCATTCCATGTCCTTAAAGAGAATGCCGTAAGAGACCCAGTAATCGCGCCGTGTCTTGGTGGTATGTTTCCAGGACAGCCGGGTCTCGAGCGCGAGGTCGTCGTTCGTCAGCGTCGCGCCCTTGAGCACGAAACGATTGCCCACGTCGTCGTAGATCCCTCTGCTACCGAATAGGCTCCCCGTGTTGTCGCGGGTCGCGGTAAAGCCTTGCGCAAGGATCGAGTTCCCCGCCCAGATGGTGCCCCCGATATTTCGCAGATCCGAGAAATTCAGCCACAGTTTATCGCTCGCGAGGATCTTCGGCGACTTGCTCCGCTTCGGGGCCGCATATTCCTGCCATTCGACCATCTGCGCCTTGTAGTTCTGGTAGTACCGATACCGTCGCGTCGGCCCGTGCCAGCGGTAGTGCTCCTTGCCATCCTTTACCGTCTCGTGCTCGAAGGTGACCCACCGACGCGTGTCCCCCTCCTTGACCTCGTTACGAATCTGCCCCGCGACGAGCCGCAGCCGCGTGGCATCGATCACCCCGTGATTGACGATCGTGTTGGCCCGCAGATCCGCCCCGACCATCATCCCGCCCAGCATTTGCGAAATATGTCCGGTGTTCGTCAGCCTGCCGTTCACGATTGCGGACAACTTCTGACGGGCGGCGATCGTGCCGTGATTGGTGAGCTCGCCGCCGCCCTCGGACGCGCCCTCGGGCACGCGCAGATTGAGCTTGCCCGCCATGGCATACAACTGGAGCCGGTCCGCAACGATGGCCGCGTTCTCGTGGTTGACGATGTGAGGCGCCTTCAGCGTGAGGTTGTCGCGGGAATGAATGAGACCCCTGTTCTCGAATGGATCCCGCAACTCGATCAAGCTTGCGCTTTTTCCGCGCGTCTCGGACCCCTCCGACATACGGAGCGTCGCACTCGGCGTGTGCACGTTGTTGTGCATCCAGTCCCAGGGCAGACGGCGGGGGTATTCGTATTCCAGCATCTGAGGGCCGCCGGGGCCCGCAGCCAGGTCCAGCCTGCGGAGCGACATATGCGTCGCCCCCGCCGAGATCAATCCCGCGCCAGCCGGCACCACCATCTCGTCGCCTCTGATATCCAGGCGGTCGCCGGACACCACCAGCGCGCCTGGTCTGAGCACGAGCGCGGCCTTCGGCACGGTCACCCTCACGCCCTGACGCGCGAGCACGCTGCCGCCCAGACGGACACCCATGCCACTGTCCCCGGACATCAGGTAAATCCGGTCCGCACTCATTGCCCCAAGCACGGTGCTGTCGATGGCAAAGCCTTTGGGCGTCTTGCTCCGGCCGATCGGATGAACGAAACGGCCCTGGTAATCGATCCGTGCGGCGCCCGCGATCAGGGCCAGATCGCCGGCACGATCCGCGGAACCGGCGTACACCCTGCCATTCAACGTGACCTGCTTGGCCATCAGTTGCGTCACGACCTGGCGACTCGCGTCGAGCCCGTTCGTGCGGTTGCCGCCTTCGACAAGAATGTCGCCGTCCGTCACTTCCACTCCGCCGAGCCCGCCTGACGCCTCCCAGTAAGGCTTGCCCGTCGTGAGCGTCACGCGGTCGCTCCCCTCGAAGCTGCAGCCGGAACAGGTAATGCCGTTGGGATTGGCGATCATGAGGTCGGCCTTGTGCCCGCGGACTTCCACGTGGCCGCCGAGCGTGCTGCGCTCCGCCGACACCACCTCGTTCACGATCAGACTGGCGGCGCTCGTCAGGCCGGGGTTCGCCCTGTCGACATAGCCAGCGAACGATGCGGGGTCCATTGGCTTTCCATCGGGGGCAAGGGTCGGCACGTTGTTGAACGCCAGTCCGTTGCGGCCGACGTTGAACGCGGTGTAGCGGTTGTGGGACACGCCCGCGGCATTGGGGGGCGCGATCTCCACCATCGCGACGCCATGGTTCCAGGTATGGGTCCGCACGCCATCGAGGGCGACAAGCGCCGGCGGACTCTGCGACGCATGGGACGGCGCCATCGGCACCGTCATCCACGCCGCCGCGATGGTCATCGTGGTCACGTCGGCGGGCCGGATCGAGTGTGCCGCGCGCGAGACGATCTCGGAGACTGCGCGGGAAAGAGTACGAGGGGTAGGTTTCAAGCGTTGCTCCACGGCTTGTCGAACATGCCGTGAAATGTCGCGAAAACCCGCCGCACTGGCTTTAGGCGTTCTCCGAATTTGTGACGAAGCGAGACAGTTTCGGCGATCGGCTAGGCCAATCCGCAAAAAAAAAACCGCCCGGCGTGCACCGGGCGGTTTTGGCTCATGCCACCGAGGACAGCGTCAATGCGCCATCGGCATCATGTTGGCGTTCATGTTGTGCATGATCCAGAGCGAACCGGCCAGCACGATGAACAGGATCAGCACGGTGAACAGGAACGCGATCACGTTGCCGCGCTGCTCGTTCGAGCTGTCCAGATGCAGGAAGTACTTCAGATGGACGACGATCTGGACCACGCCCATGCCGAGGATGATCCAGAGGATCGTGCCGCGGTCCATGGTGCCGTCCATCACGATCTTGAACGGGATCACCGTCAGGATCACGGCCAGCACGAAGCCGATCACATACGACTTGACCGATGCGTGGCCGTGCGCGGCGCCGTGAGAATCGCCATGCGCGGCATGGCTGGATTGATGCTGGGCCATTTACATTGCTCCCATCAGGTAGACCACCGTGAAGACGCCGATCCAGACGACGTCCAGAAAGTGCCAGAACAGGCTCAGGCACATCAGACGCTTGGTGGTGGCCGTCGTGATGCCCTTGGTCGTGAGCTGATACATCAGCACGAGCATCCACAGCATGCCGCTCGCCACGTGCAGGCCGTGCGTGCCGACCAGCGTGAAGAACGACGACAGGAATGCGCTGCGGTTCGGACCCGCGCCTTCGTGCACCAGGTGCGCGAACTCGTTGATTTCCATCACCATGAACGCCGCGCCCAGCAGGAAGGTCACGGCGAGCCAGCCCATCACGCGGCCCTTCTGCTTGTTCTGCAGCGACACCATGGCCATGCCATACGTGATCGACGAGAACAGCAGGATGAAGGTTTCCACGAGCACGTAGTTGAGCTCGAACAGCTCCTTGCCCGACGGGCCACCCGCCACTTCGCCGCGCAGGACGGCGAATGCGGCGAACAGGCACGCGAACAGGATGCAGTCGCTCATCAGATACAGCCAGAACCCGAAGATCGTGTTCCCGCTCGTATCGTGGTGCGCGTGGTCGTGTGTATCGTCATGCGCGTGCGCATGCGCCGGGGCTTGCGCCCCAAAACGGTCCAGGACTTCAGTCGTCATGGTGATCAGGCCCCCGAAGCAACACGTTGCAGCTGTTGCGTCTCAATCTGCTCGACCTCCTTGGCCGGCACGTAGTAGTCGATATGGTCGTCGTTCGCACGGAAGATGAACGACACCACCATGCCGATCAGGCCCACGATGGCAAGCCACCAGATGTGCCACGTCAGCGCGAAGCCCAGCACCAGGCTGAAGGCACCCATATAGAAGCCGGCGCCCGTGTTCTTCGGCATATGGATCTCTTCGTAGCCATCGGTACGCGGCTTCTCGCCACGCGCCTTCATGTCCGCGAACGCGTCCAGGTCACGCACCACCGGGGTGTGCGCGAAGTTGTAGAACGGCGGCGGCGACGAGGTGGCCCACTCCAGCGTACGGCCGCCCCACGGGTCGCCGGTCACATCGGCCAGCTTCTTGCGGTCGCGGATCGACACGACGATCTGCAGCACCTGGAAGAAGATGCCCAGCGCCACGAACACCACGCCCACCACGGCCAGATGCAGCCACGGGGTCCATGCGGGGTTGTCGGTATGGTTCAGACGACGGGTCATGCCCATCAGGCCGAGCACGTACAGCGGCATGAACGCGAAGTAGAACCCCAGGATCCAGCACCAGAACGCGCACTTGCCCAGACGCTCGTTCAGCTTGAAGCCGAACGCCTTCGGCCACCAGTAGGTGATGCCGGCCAGGTAGCCGAACAGCACGCCGCCGATGATCACGTTGTGGAAGTGGGCGATCAGGAACAGGCTGTTGTGCAGCACGAAGTCGGCTGCCGGCACGGCCATCAGCACACCCGTCATGCCGCCGATCACGAACGTGATCATGAAACCCAGCGTCCACAGCACGGGCGACGTGAATTGCACGCGGCCACGGTACATCGTGAACAGCCAGTTGAAGATCTTCACCCCGGTCGGGATGGAGATGATCATGGTCGTGATGCCGAAGAACGCGTTCACGTTGGCGCCGGAGCCCATCGTGAAGAAGTGGTGCAGCCAGACGATGAACGACAGCACCATGATCGCGCTGGTCGCGTACACCATCGACTTGTAGCCGAACAGCTTCTTGCCCGAGAACGTGGCGATGATCTCCGAGAAGATACCGAACGCCGGCAGCACCAGGATGTAGACCTCGGGGTGGCCCCAGATCCAGATCAGGTTCACGTACATCATGGCGTTACCGCCGCCATCGTTCGTGAAGAAGTGCATGTCCAGGTAGCGGTCGGCGCCCAGCAGGGCCAGCGACACGGTCAGCACCGGGAAGGCGGCCACGATCAGCACGTTCGTGCACAGCGCGGTCCACGTGAACACCGGCATGCGCATCAGCGTCATGCCCGGGGCACGCATCTTGAGGATGGTGACCAGGAAGTTCACGCCCGTCAGCAGCGTGCCGAGGCCCGAGATCTGCAGCGACCACAGGTAGTAGTCCACCCCCACGCCCGGGCTGAAGTCGAGGCCCGACAGCGGCGGATAGGCCAGCCAGCCCGTGCGCGCGAATTCACCGACGCCCAGCGAGATGTTGACCAGCAGCGCGCCGGCCACGAACAGCCAGAACGACAGCGTGTTCAGGAACGGGAACGCCACGTCGCGCGCGCCGATCTGCAGCGGCACCACGAGGTTCATCAGACCCGTCATCAGCGGCATGGCCACGAAGAAGATCATGATCACGCCGTGGGCGGTAAAGACCTGGTCGTAGTGCTCGGGCGGCAGGAAGCCCGTATTGCCGCCGGTGGCGACAGCCAGCTGGGTACGCATCATCAGCGCGTCGGCAAAGCCGCGCAGCAGCATGATCAGCGCGACCAGCGAGTACATCACGCCGATCTTCTTGTGGTCGACGGACGTAATCCACTCGCTCCACAGGTAGTTCCATTTCTTGAAATGGGTGATGGCGCCAAGCAGCGCCAGACCGCCGAGCATTACCGCGCTCAGCGTCACCATGATGATCGGCTCATGAAACGGAATCGCCGACAGACTCAATTTGCCAAACATCGTTGCTCCTAGGATTGCGCGCCCACCGCCGGCTTGGCCGGCGTGGTCATGGACACCTGCGCGTCGCCAATCGTGTTGCGCGACGTGCAGACCGGACCGCCGTCGAAGCCTTCACGGGCCACGGCACGACCGCTGTTGTCCATGTATTGGTGCAGGATGCCGTGATACAGGTCGCCATCGACCTTGCCGTAGTACGTCACGGCAACGGCTTCGCTCGGCTTGGCGAGCTCCTTGTAACCTTCGGCGCCGAGCTGCTCCGACGACTCGCGGACCTTCGCGACCCACGCGTCGAAGTCATAGTTCGACATGGCCAGGGCCTTGAACTTCATGCCCGAGAAACCGCCGCCGCTGTAGTTCGCCGACATGCCGTCGAACGTACCGGCTTCGTTGGCGATCAGATGCAGCTTGGTCTCCATGCCCGCCATGGCATACACCTGGCTGCCCAGCGCGGGGATGAAGAACGAATTCATGATCGAATCCGACGTGATCTTGAAATTCACGGGCGTGTTCACCGGCAGCGCAAGCTGGTTGATCGTCGCGATCTTCAGCTCCGGATAGATGAACAGCCATTTCCAGTTCATCGCCACGGCTTCGACGGTGATCGGCTTGACGTTCGATTCGAGCGGCTTGTACGGATCCAGCTCGTGCGACGAGCGCCACGTGATGATGCCGAGCGCGATGATGATCAGGCAGGGGATCAACCAGACCACGACCTCGATCTTGGTCGAGTGCGACCAGTCGGGATCGTACGTTGCGGAGGTATTGCTGGCGCGATACTTCCAGGCGAACACGATCGTCAGAATGATCACGGGCACGACCACCAGCAGCATGAGCCAGGTGGCGATCAGGATGATGCCCTTGATGTCCACGCCGATCTGACCCTTCGGGTCCATCAGCGTCAGGTTGCAGCCGGCCAGCAACAGCAGGCCAAGGCAAGGCAGGAACCGCGTCAGGCGCGGCATTCTAGGTAGTTTCATGTCACGACGGTCTGGTTGTGCCACGGCCCGAAGGCACGCGGCTTCAACTGCCCGATGCACGATGGCGGCAGGCAGGTTGAGCGGGGTAAAAACCGGAGGACGTGGACAGCGACTGACGACTGCGTGCGCGTGGCGCCGGAGAGGCGGTGGCGTGCGCTGAGGTGGAGGACTGCCCGAACCGCGGCTACGCCCGAAGGACTGCGTTGGTTCACGATGTCTTTGCCATGTCTGCTGTTACCATCCGGCGCGCCAGCGCTGTGCGCACGGATTTATGAGCAGATAGAGCAATACGTAAAGCATCGTGGGCGCGACTGTACCGCAACGCAACTTTGAGGGTAAACCCACGGGGTGCGGAAACACTGTTCTGTAAAACGGACAATGACGAGAACCTTACGGTCCGCTTACTTTTCGCTCCCGGGCGCGCGCCTGATGGCGGTTTTCTTCATATTTGGCGGGCCTCAAGCCCGCCAGCGGCGATGCCGTTAACCATACCGCCGCGTAATCGATTCCGCGACGCAGACCGGACGATCCGACCCTTCCCGCTCGATCGTGACCTCCCAGTACGCCTGCCCGCCGACGAGTTCGGGCGCATTGGGCAGCGGATCGAGCCGCTCCACCTTCTGCAACCCGATGCGCGCCCGCAGCCGGCTGCCCACCGGCACCGGCGAGGTGAACCGCACGCGATTGAGCCCATAGTTCACCGCCACCTTCGTGTTCTCGAACCGCAGCGCGTTCGCCATGAACTGCGGCAGCAGCGACAGCGTCAGGAACCCGTGCGCCACCGGCGCGCCGAACGGCGACTCGCGCTTTGCGCGCTCCACGTCCACGTGGATCCACTGATGATCGCCCGTGGCGTCGGCAAACAGGTTGACCTGCTGCTGCGTGATCTCGATCCAGTCGCTGACGGCCACTTCCTGGCCTTGCAGGCTTTCCAGTTCTTCCAGCGAGGCAATCGTACGCATGCGGTCTCCGTGCAATAGGGGAAAAGGTGAAAGATTGTGTCAGGCCGGGCGGCGTCCGTACATGCCCATGCCCTTGACGGTGCAGACCGGCTCGCCCCGCTGATTGGTGGCGCGCCAGATGGTGTGAACGATGCCGCGATCGGGCTTGGACGACGACGGCCGCGCGTCCAGCACCTCGAGCACCACGCTCAGCGTGTCGCCCGCGTAGACGGGCTTGATCCAGCGGATTTCATCGACCCCGGGCGAGCCCATGCTCGCGGTATCGGGCGGCATGTATTGCACGAGCAGCCGCATCATGATGCCGCAGGTCATCCAGCCGCTCGAGATCAGGCCGCCGTAGATGCTCTGCGCCGCCGCCCGCGGATCGACATGGAACGGCTGCGGGTCGTACTGTCGCGCGAACGCGACGATCTCTTCCTCGGTAACGGTGTAACTGCCCAGGTGGTGCTGACTGCCGACGACGTAGTCTTCGAAATAGACCGGACCCATGACTGCTCTCCTGCAAGACGCCCTCTCCCCGGGCGGGGAGAGGGCAACACCGTGTGCCTGCGTGCAACGATCAGGCCGCCTGCTGGAAGCCCGGCTGTTGCGCGAAGCGGCCGATGTGATGATCGACGTCACCGAACGTGGTGTTGATCAGCGTCAGCCGCTTGAACATATGCGCGGCCGGCAGTTCGTCGGTCACGCCCATGCCGCCGTGGATCTGTACGGCCTCCTGTCCCACCGCGCGCGCGGCCTGTCCCACGCGCGCCTTGGCGGCGGAGACGAAACGGCGGCGCTCCTCGGGCGAGGCCTCGTCGAAGCGGCCCGCTGCCAGCACCGTGATCGAGCGCGCCTGCTCGGCATGGATGAACATCTCGACCATCCGATGCTGGAGCGCCTGAAAGCGCCCGATCGGCGAGCCGAACTGCTGGCGCGTCTTGGCGTACTCGAGCGTCGCCGCGTTGAGCGTATCGATGATGCCCACCGCCTCGGCGCACAGCAGCACCGCGGCATAGTCGGCCGTCGCCTCGAGGATGTCCCACCCCTTGCCCTCGGCGCCGATCGGCGTCGCGGGCGTATCGGCAAACGTGATATCGGCCGCGCGCAGGTTGTCGATGGTACGGTAGTCGCGCACGGTCACACCGGCCGCGTTGCGATCCACCACAAACAGCGCGATACCGGCCTCGTCCGCGTCGCCGCCCGACGTGCGCGCCGACACCACGAGCTTGTCCGCCTGCCCGCCGTGAATCGCCACGACCTTGCGGCCATTCAGCCGGCCTTCGCCGCCGGTCACCTTCGCCGTCACGCGCACGTCGTTGAGCGCATGGCGCGCCTGCGGCTCGTTGAAGGCCACGGCCAGCTTGACCTCGCCGCCCGCCACCTGCTCCAGCAGGGCTTCCTGCCCGCCGGCCAGCTTCAATGCATACGCGGCCACCACGGTCGCGAAATACGGTTCGATCACGAGCCCGCGGCCCAGCTCCTGCTGCACCACCATCATATCGACGGCCGTGCCCGAGAAGCCGCCCTGCGCTTCCGGCACCGGCAGCGCGGTCAGGCCGAGCTCGACCAGCGCGCCCCATGCCTGTTCGCTGAAACCGGTGTCCGAGCGGTAGGCCGCGCGGCGGGATTCGAAGTCGTAGCTGCGCTCGACGAAGCGGCGCACCGCATCGGCCAGCTGTTTCTGTTCGTCGCTCAGGTTGAAGTCCATGTCGCGTGTCTCCTCACAGCCCCAGGATCATCTGGCTGATGATGTTCTTCTGAATTTCGTTGGAACCGCCGTAGATCGAGGTCTTGCGGAAGTTGAAGTAGTACGCGGCCAGCGGCGCGGCATCGTCGAAGCCCGTCACCGCGTGGTCGCTCTCGCACTCGAGGTAGGCCGTGTCGAACGGCTGCGCGTACGGGCCCACGGCCTCGACCATCAGTTCGGTCAGCAGCTGCTGGATCTCGGTGCCCTTGATCTTGAGCATCGATGCCTCGGGCCCCGGGCCCTTGCCGGCCGCCTCGCTCGACACCACGCGCAGCACGGTGATCTCCAGCGCCATCAGCTCGATCTCGAGCGCGGCCACCTTCGCGCCGAACACGGGGTCTTCGAGCAGCGGCCTGCCGTTCTTCTGCTGCCCGCGCGCCAGGCGCTTGAGGAAGCCGAGCTCGCGCTTGGAATTGCCCACGCGCGCGATGCCCGTGCGCTCGTGGCCGAGCAGGTACTTGGCGTAGGTCCAGCCGCGGTTCTCGTCGCCGACGCGGTTCTCCACCGGCACCTGCACGTTGTCGAAGAACACCTCGTTGACCTCGCGCTCCTCGTCGAGCATGACGATCGGCCGCACGGTGATGCCCGGCGTCTTCATGTCGATGAGCAGGAACGAAATGCCCTCCTGCTTCTTGGCCTCCGGATCGGTCCGCACGAGGCAGAAGATCATGTCCGCGTGCTGGCCCAGCGTGGTCCAGGTCTTCTGGCCATTGACGATGTAGTGCCTGCCATCGGCCGTCAGCTCCGCGCGCGTCTTCAGCGAGGCGAGGTCGGAACCGGCGCCGGGCTCGGAATAGCCCTGGCACCACCAGTCGGTGCAGTCGAGAATGCGCGGCAGGTAGTAGCTTTTCTGGGCCTCGTTGCCGAACTTCATGATGACCGGCGCGACCATCGCCACGCCGAACGGCAGCACGCCGGGCGCGCCCACGCGCGCGCATTCCTCGTCCCAGATATGGCGCTGGGTCGCGTTCCACCCGGTGCCGCCGTACTGGACCGGCCAGTGCGGAGCGGACCAGCCCTTGCCCGCGAGCGCCTTGTGCCAGCGCACGAAGTCGTCGCGGTTGGGACGGCGGTGATTGAGCACCTTGGCGCGGATGTCCGCGGGCAGGTTGGCTTCCAGCCAGCCGCGCACTTCCTCGCGGAAGGCATCGTCGGCCGCCGAGTAGTTGAGGTCCATGCCTGTCTCCTGTGGCGCCGGCTCGCGGCCGGCGATTTTACGAATACGTGGGGTCGGCGCACCGCTGCGCCGGCCTCACGACTTCGCCAGGACACAGAATGCGATTCAGTGTGCCGTCTGCTTGAGCGCGTCGGGCACCACGAGCGGAAAGGCGTCGATGCCCTCTTCGGCCAGCGCCTGCACTTCCTCGCGCGACGCCTGACCGCGAATGCCGCGTTCGGGCGCCTCCTGGTAGTGCATGCGCCGCGCCTCCTCGGCAAAGCGGTCGCCAACGTCCTCGGTCTGTGCGAGTACCTGCCGCACGGCCTTCAGGTAGTGGGATTGCAGGGCCTGCAGCGCCTGTCGCGCGTCGTCGGACACCCCCGCACTCTCTCCACCCTGCCGGCCGGCCGGCTTGCCGCCGCCCGTCGGCGCGGTCGCGCCCGACAGATTCAGGCGCGGCGCGCTCGGCAGACGGCTGACCGCATGGTCGCCACAGACCGGGCACTGGACCAGATCGCGTGCAATCTGCGATTGCGCATCTTCCTCCGAGGCGAACCAGCCCTCGAAACGATGGTCTTGCGCACAGCGCAGGTCGAGCACCTTCATGATCTTTCCAGCCCGTCGGGCAATATTAGCCGTGAATCGAAAATTTGTGAACGGTCGTGCTAATTTTTTCTTGCAACCTCAGTGCGCGACCGCAGCGGATCGCCAGCTTAGCAGGGATCACGGGTTCAGGCAGGACGCCCCGGCAGCGGCGGCAGCACCTGCTCGCCCGGCTGCCATGCCCCCGACAGCACCTTCTCGAGCCAGAACGCGCCGATGATCGTCTTGACGTCGGTAATGCGCCCCTGCCGCACCCAGTCGATGACCTGCCCGGCCGGGGTGATGAACGTCTCGAGGAACTCGCCATCGTCGAGTTCGGCCGCGCCCGCGGTCAGGTCGCGCGCAAGGAACAGGTCGATGAACTCGGTGGAATAGGAGATGACAGGATGGATGCGCGTGAGGTAATCCCAGCGCGCCGCGCGGTAACCGGTTTCCTCGATCAGTTCGCGCTCGCCGCAGCGCTGCGCGCCCTCTTCCGGATCCAGCTTGCCGGCCGGAAACTCGAGCATGACCTCACCGATCGGATAGCGGAACTGGCGCTCCATGAGCACCGTGCCATCGTCGAACAGCGGAATCATCATGACCGCGCCCGGATGGAGCACGTACTCGCGGCCGGCCTGCTTGCCGTCCGGCAGGCGCACGATGTCCTGCTTGAGCGTCAGGAACTTGCCGCGATGGAGGGTGGCCGAGGCGACCGGATGTTCCCGCAGACCGTCGTCCGATGCGGTCGTGGGGTCGTCGATCTTCTTCGTCATGCGAGCTCCGGGAGTATGCGGGCCCGGGACGCACCTTCAGGCCGCGCGGTGTTTGACGAGGTATTGCCAGGTAAAGCCGGGAAACGCGAACACGAGCATCATGCAGAGCGTGATCGCGTAGAACTGCCAGCCCTGCGGGAACGTGTTGCCAAGGCTCGCCTCGACGGCAAAGCCCGCGGCACCCGCCACGGCGTACCAGACCAGCAGCTCGACGAGGCGCAGCCACATCGGCTTGCGCGCCCACTTCAGCGCGACCGCGCCGAACAGCCGCTGGTTGATGAACGGCAGATTGGCACAGACCAGTGCCAGCAAGATGACAAACCAACCGCCAGCGGATGCACTCACGATCGGTTCGTCCCTTTCTGTCTGGGTCAGCGGATCACGAACCCAGCGACGCGCGGATGGCCTGGTAGCACAGGTTCATCAGCGCCGCGGGGAACAGGCCCAGCAGGATCACGGCCAGGCCGTTGATGCTCAGCACGCCGCGCAGGCCTGCCGTGGCTTCCAGCGGCTCTTCGCCGGCCGGTGCATCGAAGTACATCAGCTTGACCACGCGCAGGTAGTAGAACGCGCCGATCAGCGAGAACAGCACCGCGACCACGGCCAGCCAGCTCATGCCAGCCTTGACCACCGCTTCCAGCACGGCCAGCTTGGCGTAGAAGCCCACCATCGGGGGAATGCCCGCCATGGAGAACATCATTACCAGCATCAGGAACGCGAACCACGGGTTCTTGCGCGACATGCCCTTCAGGTCGTCGAGCGATTCGGCCTCGAAGCCCTTGCCGGTACGCAGCAGGATCAGGCCGAACGTGCCCAGCGTCGTCAGCAGGTACGTCACCGAGTAGAACATCGAGCCGCTATAGGCCTCGGCCGCGCCGGTGGCCGAACCGCCCGCCACGCCCGACAGCAGGCCCAGCAGCACGAAGCCCATGTGCGAGATGGTCGAGTACGCGAGCATCCGCTTGAGGTTGGTCTGGACGATCGCGGTCAGGTTGCCGATGGCCAGCGACACCACGGCCAGCACCACCAGCATCGCCTGCCAGTCGGTAGCCAGCGGCAGCAGGCCGTCCACGAGCACACGCACCATCAGCGCGAACGCGGCCACCTTCGGACCCCCGGCGATCAGCAGCGTCACCGCGGTCGGCGAACCCTGGTAGATGTCCGGAATCCACATGTGGAACGGTGCGGCGCCGAGCTTGAACGACAGGCCGGCAACGATGAACACCACGCCGAACGCGAGCATCGTCGTGTTTACGCGGCCCGACTCGACCACGCGGAACACTTCACCGAGGTTCAGCGAACCGGTCGCGCCGTACATCATCGACACGCCGTAGAGCAGGAAGCCCGAAGCCAGCGCGCCGAGCACGAAGTACTTCATGGCCGATTCCGACGTCACGCGCGATTCGCGGCGCAGCGCCACCAGCGCGTACGACGCCAGCGACAGCAGTTCCAGACCGAGATACAGCGTCAGGAAGTTGTTGCCGGTGATCATCACGATCTGACCGCCGAGCGTGAACAGCGCGAGCATGTAGAACTCGCCCGCGAACATGTCGCGTTCCTGCAGATAGCGGCGCGTGTACACGAGCGTGATCAGCAGGCCGAGCGAGCAGAAGGCCGACAGCACGTTGGCCATCGGATCGATCACGACCAGGTTCGCGAACGCATAGTGCGTGTCGCCGTGGCTCGCGTTGATCGCGAACCAGACGGTCAGCACCAGCGTGGTCAGCAGCGAAAGCGGATAGGCGACGCTCTGGCGGCCCTTGCCGCGCGCGAGGTCGATCCAGTTGATCGCCGCAATGGCGATCGCCAGGAAAATGATTGGCGCCACGGGGGCCAGGCTAGAAGACGCTTGCATGTTTATTTCTCTCTCCCCCGCTTACAGCTTGGACTGCGCGACGTGCGTCAGCAGGTTCGCCACCGAGGCGTGCATCACATCGGTAAAGGGTTTCGGATACAGGCCCATGTACAGCGTCATGATGGCGAGCAGGCCGAGCATGAAGAACTCGCGCTTGTTCAGGTCCACGAGTTCGCGCACGTGCTGGTGCACGATGTCGCCGAAGATCACGCGCTTGACCATCCACAGCGAGTACGCCGCGCCCAGGATCAGGGCCGTGGCGGCCAGCAGGCCGATCCAGAAGTTGTACTTCACGGCGCCAAGGATGACCATGAACTCGCCCACGAAGCCCGACGTCGCCGGCAGGCCGCAGTTGGCCATCGCGAAGAACACGGACAGCGCCGCGAACTTCGGCATCGTGTTCACCACGCCGCCGTAGTCGGCGATCTGGCGCGAGTGCACGCGGTCGTACAGCACGCCGATGCACAGGAACATCGCGCCCGACACGAAGCCGTGCGAGATCATCTGGATGATGCCGCCCTCGACGCCGATGTCGTTGAAGATAAAGAAGCCCAGCGTGACGAAGCCCATGTGAGCGATCGACGAGTACGCGACCAGCTTCTTCATGTCGGCCTGCACCAGCGCCACGAAGCCGATGTAGATCACCGCGATCAGCGAGATCGTGATGATGAACGGGGCCAGCGTGTGGCTGGCGTCCGGCGCGATCGGCAGCGAGAAACGCAGGAAACCGTAGGCACCGAGCTTCAGCATGATCGCGGCCAGCACCACGGAACCGCCGGTCGGCGCTTCCACGTGAGCGTCCGGCAGCCAGGTATGCACCGGCCACATCGGCACCTTCACCGCAAAGGCCATGAAGAACGCGATGAAGATCGCGATCTGCTCCTGCATCGTCAGCTTGGCGCCATGCCAGGCGAGGATGTCGAACGTACCGGTCTTGCTGTACAGGTACAGCAGCGCGACCAGCGTCAGCAGCGAGCCCAGCAGCGTGTAGAGGAAGAACTTGAACGCCGCGTACACACGGTTCGGACCGCCCCACACACCGATGATGATGTACATCGGGATCAGCGTGGCTTCAAAGAACACGTAGAACAGCAGGCCGTCCAGTGCCGAGAACACGCCGACCATCAGGCCGGACAGGATCATGAACGCGGCCATGTACTCGGCCACGCGCTCGGTGATCACTTCCCAGGCCGAGATCACGACGATCACGGTGATGAACGCGGTCAGGACCACGAACCACATCGAGATACCGTCCACCCCGAGGTGGTACTGGATCTTGAAGCGTTCGATCCACATCGATTGCTCGACGAATTGCATCGCGGCGGTGCCGGGCTCGAAGTGCAACACGAGCGGCAGCGTGGCGATGAAGCTCACCACGGCTCCGAACAACGACACCCAGCGCACGAAGCACTTGTTGTTGTCCGAGCCGAAGAACAGGACCAGCAAGCCGAAAAAGATAGGCAGCCAGATAGCGAAAGACAGAACCATTTCCTTGTTTTCCTTAATCGGTGCCTATCACTTGGTGCCTATCACGCCAGTGATCGTCAGCGTCAGCAGCACCAGCATGCCCACGATCATTGCAAACGCGTAGTGGTAGATATAGCCAGACTGCAGGTACCGGCTGGCCGCGGCGAACGTCGCCACGACACGCGCCGAGCCGTTCACGAGCAGGCCGTCGATCAGACCCTGATCGCCGCCCTTCCACAGACCCGTGCCGAGCAGGCGCGCGCCGCGCGCGAACACTGCCTGGTTGAACGCGTCCATGTAGTACTTGTTGTCCAGCAGCTTGTACAGGCCCGAGAAGCGGCGCTGGAGCGCGGCCGGAATGTCCGGGCGCTTCATGTAGAAGAACCACGACAGCACCACGCCGGCGATGGCCAGCCACAGAACCGGCGTCGTCAGCGAGTGGATCGCCATCGGCACCCAGCCGTGGAACGCTTCGCGCAGCTCTTCCATCGCGTGATGGTTCTCGCCGACGAAGATCACGTCCTTGAACGCCACGCCATGCTTGAAGAACTCGCCGAACAGCATCGGTTCGATCACGATCGCGCCGATCACGACCGACGGAATCGCCAGCAGCACCAGCGGCAACGTCACCACCCACGGCGACTCGTGCGGCTTCTGGCCCGGGGCCAGGCCATGGTGCTCGTCGTGACCGTGGTCGTCGTCATGACCATGCGCGTCGTCATGGCCGTGGGCGTCATGGCCATGCGCGTCGTGCGCCTTGCCGAAACGCTCCTCGCCATGGAACACGAGGAAATACATGCGGAACGAGTAGAACGCCGTCACGAACACACCGGCCAGCACCGCGAAGTACGCGAAGCCCGAACCCGCCAGATGCGATTCCGCCACCGCCTCGATGATCGAGTCCTTCGAGTAGAAGCCCGAGAAGAACGGCGTACCGATCAGCGCGAGCGAACCGATCAGCGAGGTGATCCACGTAATCGGCATGTACTTGCGCAGGCCGCCCATGTTGCGGATGTCCTGGTCGTGGTGCATGCCCATGATGACCGAACCGGCGCCAAGGAACAGCAGTGCCTTGAAGAACGCGTGGGTCATCAGGTGGAACACCGCCACCGAGTAGGCCGAGGCGCCCAGCGCGACGGTCATGTAGCCGAGCTGCGACAGCGTCGAGTACGCGACCACGCGCTTGATGTCGTTCTGGATGATGCCCAGGAAACCCATGAACAGCGCGGTAATCGCGCCGATGACCAGCACGAACGACAGCGCGGTGTCCGACAGTTCGAACAGCGGCGACATGCGCGTCACCATGAAGATGCCCGCGGTCACCATCGTGGCCGCGTGGATCAGTGCCGAAATCGGGGTCGGGCCTTCCATCGAGTCAGGCAGCCACACGTGCAGCGGGAACTGCGCCGACTTGCCCATCGCGCCGATGAACAGGCAGATGCAGGCCACGGTCAGCATCATCCAGTCGGTGCCAGGGAAGATCACGCCGGCGAGCTTTTCGCGGGCAGCGAACACGTCCGTGTAGTTCATGCTGCCGCTGTAGGCCAGCAGCAGGCCGATGCCGAGGATAAAGCCGAAGTCGCCGACGCGGTTCACGAGGAACGCCTTCATGTTCGCGAAGATCGCGGTCGGACGCGTGTACCAGAAGCCGATCAGCAGATACGAGACGAGGCCCACCGCTTCCCAGCCGAAGAACAGCTGCAGGAAGTTGTTGCTCATCACGAGCATCAGCATCGAGAACGTGAACAGCGAGATGTACGCGAAGAAACGGTTGTAGCCGGGGTCGCCTTGCATGTAGCCGACGGTGTAGATATGCACCATCAGCGAGACGAAGGTCACGACCACCATCATCATCGCGGTCAGCGAATCCACCAGGAAGCCGACTTCCAGCTTCAGGCCGCCGATGTTCATCCATTCGTACACGGTGGCGTTGTAGCTGGCGCCATCCATCACGTCGCGCAGCACCAGCAGCGAGAGCACGCAGGCGATCGCGACGCCGAGGATCGTCGCCGAGTGGGCGACGATACGGCCGCCGCGCGTATCGGAGGAGAACAGGCCGAAGAACTTCGTACCGAGCAGGCCGGCTATCGCGGCGCCGGCGAGCGGCGCAAGCGGAATCGCCAGCAGCAGGTTGGGGTCGAGCGTGGTTGCCATAGGACGCTTATTGGTGTGCGGTCGGTGAGCGGTCTTTGTTCGTGACGTGGTTCGGCACGGATCAGCCCTTGAGGGTATCCATGTCGTCGACGTTGATCGTGTCCAGGTTGCGGAACAGCACGACCAGGATTGCCAGACCGATTGCCGACTCGGCAGCGGCCACCGTGAGGATGAAGAAAACGAAAACCTGACCAGCCAGGTCGCCCAGGTAATGCGAGAAGGCGACGAAGTTGATGTTCACCGCAAGCAGCATCAGCTCGATCGCCATCAGCAGCACGATCACGTTCTTGCGGTTCAGGAAAATGCCAACGATGCTGATCGCGAACAGGATCGCACCGAGCACGAGGAAGTGAGCGAGAGAGAGCACAGCGAAATCTCCGGGCTTAGTTCTTGTTTGCGGTTGCCGCGGCATCCGCTTCCGCCCGGGCCTGGGCACCCTCCGCCGGCATGCTCACCATGCGGATACGATCGTTACGGCGCGTGCGCAGCTGGGCCGAGACGTCCTGGCCCTTCGCGTCCTTGCGGCGGCGCAGCGTCAGCGCGACGGCCGCGACGATTGCCACCAGCAGGATGATGCCGGCCACTTCGAATGCGTACACGTAGTCGGTGTAGATCAGCTTGCCCAGCGCGTGCGTGTTCGAATAGTTCGGGTCCTGCATGCCGGGCGCGACGACGGGCGTCGTGGTGCCGACGAAGTTGCGCACGAGCACGATCGCCATTTCCGCGATGATCAGCGCGCCGATCACCGAGGCCATCGGCACATAGGTCCAGAAATCTCGCCGCAGGTGCTCGATGTCGATATCGATCATCATCACCACGAACAGGAACAGCACCATCACGGCGCCCACATACACGAGCACGAGCAGGATCGCGAGGAACTCCGCCTTCAGCAGCATCCAGATGGCGGCCGCCGTGAAGAACGACAGTACGAGGAACAGTGCTGCGTGCACCGGATTCTTGGCCGTGATGACTTTCAGTGCGGAGAGCACCAGCACCAGGGCAAAGACATAGAAGATGGTGGTCGTGAGTTCCATGGTCCGTGTCGGATACTTTCGGATACTTCGCCGCGCTTCGCGCAGGCCACCCCACGGGTGTCCCGCCTTGCTGCGGCATCCTTCAGTTGGGCCCCCGGTCATTGCCGGGGCGCGCCGATTCGTAAAGCTAAAACCTGCGTATGACGCTTAGCGGTATTTCGCGTCGGCGGCCTTCGCGGCTGCGATCTGCGGCTCGTAGCGGTCGCCCACTGCCAGCAGCATGTCCTTCGTGAAGTACAGGTCGCCGCGCTTCTCGCCGTGGTACTCGAGCAGGTGGGTCTCGACGACCGCATCCACCGGGCACGCCTCTTCGCAGAAGCCGCAGAAAATGCACTTGGTCAGATCGATGTCGTAGCGCGTGGTACGGCGCGTGCCGTCGTTACGCACATCCGATTCGATCGTGATGGCCAGCGCCGGGCACACCGCTTCGCACAGCTTGCAGGCGATGCAGCGCTCTTCCCCGTTGGGGTAGCGGCGCAGCGCATGCAGGCCGCGGAAACGCGGCGAGATCGGCGTCTTCTCTTCGGGGAACTGGACGGTGACCTTGCGCGCGAAGAGATAGCGGCCAGTCAGCGCCATGCCCTTGAAGAGTTCCTTCAGGAGCAGGCTTGCGAAAAAGTCCTTGATCGTGGTCAGCATGACAATTGCTTCCTAATTCAGTGCCAGATGTTCCACGGCGACTTGATCCAGATCGCCACGATGATCAGCCAGCCCACCGTCAGCGGGATGAACACCTTCCAGCCCAGACGCATGATCTGGTCATAGCGGTAGCGCGGGAACGAAGCGCGAATCCAGATGAACACGGACAACAGCAGGAAAACCTTGAACAGCAGCCAGAAGAAACCCGGGATTGCGTTCGTGATGAAGCTCGAGAACGGCGGCGCCCAGCCACCGAGGAACAGCAGCGCGGTCATCGTCGAGATGACGATCATGTTGATGTACTCGGCCAGGAAGAACAGCGCGAACGCCATGCCCGAGTATTCGATCATGTGACCGGCCACGATTTCCGACTCGCCTTCCACCACGTCGAACGGATGGCGGTTGGTTTCGGCCACGCCCGAGATGAAGTAGACGCCGAACATCGGCAGCAGCGGCAGCCAGTTCCACGACAGGATGTTGATGCCCATGTCCGCGAAGTAGCCGGTGTTCTGCCCGTTGACGATCGCGGACAGGTTCAGGCTGCCGGCCACCATCAGCACCGTGACGAGCGCGAAGCCCATCGCGATTTCGTACGACACCATCTGCGCCGCGGCGCGCATGGCGCCGATGAACGCGTACTTCGAGTTCGAGGCCCAGCCGGCCAGGATCACGCCGTAGACGCCGACCGAGCTGATCGCCATCACGTACAGCAGACCGGCGTTCACGTCGGCCATCACCACTTCGGCCTGGAACGGCACTACCGCCCAGATCGCGACGGCCGGCATCAGCACCATCAGCGGCGCGATGATGTACATGCCGCGGCTGACCTGCGTCGGGAACATGACTTCCTTCAGCAGCAGCTTCAGCACGTCGGCGATCGGCTGCAGCAGGCCCAGCGGGCCCACGCGGTTCGGGCCCAGACGCACGTGCATCCAGCCGATCAGCTTGCGCTCCCACAGAATCAGGTAGGCCACGCACAGCAGCAGCGGCACCACGATGACCACGGCGCGAATCAGGATCCACAGCGGCGTCCAGACGCTGCCGAAGATGGCGTGACCTTGCGAGGTAATCCAATCGATCATGTTGCGTTCTCGCTCTTCTTATTCGCTTAGGCGGTGACCGCCGCGGCCTGCTGGCCCGCGGACAGATCGATTGCCTTCTCTACCGTGACCGTGCCGAACAGCGCGCCGAGGCTCGCCGCCGCGGTCGTCGCGGCCGACACGCGCACCGTGTTCGCCGGCAGCGTGTTCTCCAGCGCGGCGGGCAGCACCACGCTGCCACCGTCCTGCGTCACGCGCACGGGGTCGCCCACCTGCACGCCCAGCTTGTCGAACAGATCCGACGACAGGCCCACCTGCATCGCGCGGCGCGCGGCAGCGGTCAGCTGCAGCGAGTCGGCACGGCGCACGATCGGGTCGGCGTGATAGATGGGCACGTCGGCGATGCGCTCGACGGCGCCGGCTGCGGCAGCCGTCACCTTGATCGGTGCATCGGTCGTGTTGTTCAGCGTCGGCGCGATGGCCTTGGCCAGCGCCTCTTCACGCACGGCCTCGGCCGTATCGAAGTCGAAGCCCGCCACGTCCAGCATGTTGCCCAGCACGCGCAGCACCTTCCACGCCGGACGCGACTCGCCGAGCGCGCGCACCACGCCGTTGAAGCTCTGTGCCGTGCCTTCGGCGTTCACGAACGTACCGGCCGTTTCGGTGAACGGCGCCACCGGCAGGATCACGTCCGCGTATTGCAGCGCGGCGTCCGAGCGGAATGCCGACAGCACGACGACGGTACCGGCCTGGCCCAGCGCGGCCAGGGCCTTGCGCGGATCGGCGGTATCGAATTCGGGTTCGGCGTTCAGCACGACGTATGCCTTGCGCGGCGCGTCGAACATGGCCTGTGCGTTGGCACCGCCCTGTTGCGGCAGCGCGCCGGCCACGTAACCGCCGACCGTGTTGGCCGCCTCGGTCAGGAAGCCCAGCGTCGCCGACGTTTCCGTGGCGATCCACTGCGCCAGCGCATGCAGCGTCGAGAATTGCGGGTGACGCACGGCCTCGTTGCCGAGGAACACCGCGCGGCGTTCGCCGGACAGCAGCGCGTCGGCAATCTTCTTCGCGGCGTCGTTTGCCGATCCGTCGGCCTCGAAGCCAGCCGTACCGGCCGGTGCGGCCACGCCCTT
Source organism: Cupriavidus sp. OTU4054 (assembly GCF_038440175.1). NCBI lineage: Bacteria > Pseudomonadati > Pseudomonadota > Betaproteobacteria > Burkholderiales > Burkholderiaceae > Cupriavidus > Cupriavidus sp. OTU4054. The sequence goes on along the minus strand of NZ_JASATF010000008.1, from coordinate 40,502 downwards.
GGCGGCGGCGATCGCATTGGCGATGCCGGCCAGCGCGGCGGTCCAGCCCGACGGGGCCACGTCCACGCGTGCGGCCAGCGGCATCAGCAGGTCTTCACCGCCGGCGCCGAGGACGGCCACGCGGGCGCCCTTCTTGCCAGCCTGGCGCAGACGCGCGGCCAGCAGCGGATGATCCTTGCGCAGCGAGGAGCCGATCACGAGCACGCGTTGCAGCGCGGACACGTCGGCCACCGGCAGGCCCAGCCACGGCGTGCCGCCGAGCTTGGCCGAGAAATCGGTCTGGCGCAGACGGAAGTCGACGTTGTCGCTGCCGATGCCGCGCATGAACTTGCCCAGCAGATACAGTTCCTCAAGCGTGCTGTGGGGGCTCGCCAGCGCGGCGATCTGGTCCGCGCCATGGTCGCGCTTGATGCTGGCCAGGCCATTCGCCACGTATTCGAGCGCGGTCTGCCAGTCGGTTTCCATCCACTGGCCGCCCTGCTTCAGCAGCGGACGGGTCAGACGGTCCTGGCTGTTCAGGCCTTCGTACGAGAAACGGTCCTTGTCCGAGATCCAGCACTCGTTGACGTCTTCGTTCTCGAGCGGCAGCACGCGCATCACGCGCTGGTTCTTGGTCTGCACGACCAGGTTCGCGCCCAGGCCGTCGTGCGGCGACACCGACTTGCGGCGTGCGAGCTCCCACGTACGGGCCGAGTAGCGGAACGGCTTGCTGGTCAGCGCGCCGACCGGGCACAGGTCGATCATGTTGCCCGACAGTTCCGAGTCAACGGTCTGGCCCACGAACGTCGTGATTTCCGAGTGCTCGCCGCGGTTCAGCATGCCGAGCTCCATCACGCCGGCCACTTCCTGGCCAAAGCGGACGCAGCGCGTGCAGTGGATGCAGCGCGTCATCTCTTCCATGGAGATCAGCGGGCCCACGTTCTTGTGGAACACCACGCGCTTCTCTTCCTTGTAGCGCGACTCCGATGCACCGTAGCCCACGGCCAGATCCTGCAGCTGGCATTCGCCGCCCTGATCGCAGATCGGGCAGTCGAGCGGGTGGTTGATCAGCAGGAATTCCATCACGGACTTCTGCGCCTTGACGGCCTTCTCGGAGTTCGTGAAGACCTTCATGCCCGGGGTCACCGGCGTGGCGCACGCGGGCAGCGCCTTCGGCGCCTTTTCCACTTCGACCAGGCACATGCGGCAGTTCGCCGCGATGGACAGCTTGCGGTGGTAGCAGAAGTGCGGGATGTACGTGCCCAGCTTGCGGGCGGCTTCCATCACGAGGCTGCCTTCCGCAACCTCTACCTTCTTGCCATCGATCTCGAGTTCAACCATGTTCTGCCACGCTTAGGAGTGGGCCGGGTGGGCCGGGACCATGCACTGCTTGTGTTCGACGTGATATTCGAACTCTTTCCAGTAGTGCTTGAGCATGCCGCGCACCGGCATCGCCGCCGCATCGCCGAGCGCGCAAATCGTGCGGCCCATGATGTTTTCGGCAACGTTGTTGAGCAGGTCCAGGTCTTCCTGGCGGCCTTCTCCGTGTTCAATACGATTGACCATGCGATAGAGCCAGCCGGTGCCTTCACGGCACGGCGTGCACTGGCCGCACGACTCTTCAAAATAGAAATACGACAGGCGCAGCAGCGAACGCACCATGCAGCGCGTCTCGTCCATGACGATCACGGCGCCCGAGCCCAGCATCGAGCCGGCCTTGGCGATCGAGTCGTAATCCATGTCCGTCGCCATCATCATGTCGCCCGGCACCACGGGTGCCGACGAGCCGCCGGGAATCACGGCCTTGATGCGCTTGCCGCCGCGCATGCCGCCGGCGAGCTCGAGCAGCGTCGCGAACGGCGTGCCCAGCGGAATCTCGTAGTTGCCCGGGCGCTCGATGTCGCCGGAGATCGAGAAGATCTTGGAGCCGCCGTTGTTCGGCTTGCCCATCTTCAGGTAGTTCTCCGGGCCGATCTCGAGCAGGAACGGCACCGCCGCGAACGTCTCGGTGTTGTTGATCGTCGTCGGCTTGCCATACAGGCCGAAGCTCGCCGGGAAAGGCGGCTTGAAGCGCGGCTGGCCCTTCTTGCCTTCGAGCGACTCCAGCAGCGCGGTCTCTTCGCCGCAGATGTACGCGCCATAGCCATGGTGCGCATGCAGCTGGAAGTTGAAGCCCGAGCCGAGGATGTTGTCGCCGAGGAAACCGGCGGCGCGCGCTTCTTCCAGCGCTTCCTCGAAGATCTTGTACTCGTTCCAGATCTCGCCGTGGATGTAGTTGTACCCCACGGTGATACCCATCGCATACGCGCCGATGGCCATGCCTTCGATCAGCGAATGCGGGTTGTAGCGGATGATGTCGCGGTCCTTGAACGTACCGGGCTCGCCCTCGTCGGTATTGCAGACCAGGTACTTCTGGCCGGGGAACTGACGCGGCATGAAGCTCCACTTCAGGCCGGTCGGGAAGCCCGCGCCGCCACGGCCGCGCAGACCCGACGCCTTCACGTCGGCAATCACCTGCTCCGGCGGAATCTTCTCGGTCAGGATGCGGCGCAGCTGCTTGTAGCCGCCACGCTTGACGTAGTCCTCGAGGTGCCAGTTCTTGCCGTCCAGGCCAGCCAGGATCAGCGGCTTGATGTGACGGTCGTGCAGACTAGTCATATTACTTGCCCCCCTTGGCAGCGGCCTCGGCACGCAGTTCCTCGATCAGTGCGTCGAGCTTGTCGTTGCTCATGAAGCTGCACATGCGGGTGTTGTTGACGATGGCCACCGGCGCGTCGCCGCAGGCGCCCATGCACTCGCCTTCCTTCAGCGTGAAGCAGCCGTCCGCGGTGGTTTCGTTGTAGTCGATGCCAAGCTTCTGCTTGAGGTAGTCGCCCGCGCGTTCGCCGCCCGACAGCGCGCACGGCAGGTTCGTGCAGACCGTGAGCTTGTACTTGCCCACCGGCTTGGTGTCGTACATGTTGTAGAACGTCGCCACCTCTTCCACCCACACGGGCGGCATCTCGAGGTAGCTCGCGACGAACTGCATGACTTCGGGGGAAACCCAACCCACCTCGCCCTGTGCAACGGCGAGTGCCGCCATCACGGCCGACTGTTTCTGGTCGGTCGGATACTTCGCGATCGCGCGATCGATTTCCTTGAGAGCTTCTGCTGATAGCATGGTCATTGCAGTAAAACGGCGAACGCCACGTGACATTCCACGCGGCACGTCCGCTGGTTTGCAGCCGTCGCTGCCTTGTTCCGCCAGTTGGCCGCCGTCATGCCCGGATCGTCGTCCGGGCAACGGCCCAAATCCTTAGCGGTCGATCTCGCCGAACACGATGTCCTGCGTGCCGATGATCGTGACCGCGTCCGCAATCATGTGCCCCTTGGCCATTTCGTCGAGGGCCGCGAGGTGAGCAAAGCCGGGCGCGCGGATCTTCAGGCGGTACGGCTTGTTCGCGCCGTCCGAGATCGCATAGATACCAAACTCGCCCTTCGGATGTTCCACGGCCGCGTAGGCTTCGCCCGGCGGCACATGGATACCTTCGGTGAAGAGCTTGAAATGGTGAATCAGCTCTTCCATGTTCGACTTCATGTCCACGCGCGACGGCGGTGCCACCTTGTGGTTCTCGGTGATGACCGGACCCGGGTTGCGGCGCAGCCAGTCCACGCACTGCTTGATGATGCGGTTCGACTGGCGCATTTCTTCCACGCGCACGAGATATCGCGCGTAGCAGTCGCCGCCAACGCCAACCGGCACATCGAAGTCGACCTTGTCGTACACCTCGTAGGGCTGCTTCTTGCGCAGATCCCACTCGATACCCGAACCGCGCAGCATCGGACCGGTAAAGCCCATCTGCAGCGCGCGCTCCGGGCTCACGACGCCCACGTCCACCAGGCGCTGCTTCCAGATACGGTTATCGGTCAGCAGCGTCTCGTATTCATCGACGTAGGTCGGGAAACGGTTCGTGAAGTCCTCGATGAAGTCCAGCAGCGAGCCCGAACGCGCTTCGTTCATCGCCTTGATGGCGCGCTCGTTGTGGATCTTCGACGCACGGTATTGCGGCATCGTGTCCGGCAGGTCGCGATAGACGCCGCCCGGACGGTAGTAGGCCGCGTGCATGCGCGCGCCCGACACCGCCTCGTACATGTCGAACATGTCCTCGCGCTCGCGGAACGCGTACAGGAACACCGCCATCGCCCCCACGTCCAGCGCGTGGGCGCCGATCCACATCAGGTGGTTCAGCAGGCGGGTGATCTCGTCGAACATCACGCGGATGTACTGCGCGCGGATCGGCACTTCGATGCCGAGCATCCGCTCGATCGCCATCACGTAGGCATGCTCGTTGACCATCATCGACACGTAGTCGAGACGATCCATGTACGGCACGCTCTGAATCCAGGTCTTCTGTTCCGCCAGCTTCTCGGTGGCACGGTGCAGCAGGCCGATATGGGGGTCGGCGCGCTGGATCACTTCGCCGTCCAGCTCAAGCACCAGACGCAGCACGCCGTGCGCTGCAGGGTGTTGGGGACCGAAGTTGAGGGTGTAGTTCTTGATATCTGCCATGGCGCTCTTAGTGCTGCGTGCCGCCGTAGTTTTCCTCGCGAATCACGCGTGGCGTGATTTCGCGCGGCTCGATCGTCACCGGCTGGTAGATGACCCGCTTCTGCTCCGGGTCGTAGCGCATCTCGACGTAGCCGGAAACCGGGAAATCCTTGCGGAACGGGTGGCCGACGAAACCGTAGTCGGTCAGCAGGCGACGCAGGTCCGGATGCCCTTCGAACACGATGCCGTAGAAGTCGAACGCTTCGCGTTCGAACCAGTTCACCGAGTTCCACACGTCGATCACCGACGCCAGCACGGGCAGGTCGTCGTCGGGCGCGAACACGCGCACGCGCAGACGCCAGTTGTGCGTCACGGACAGCAGGTGCGAGACCGCGGCGAAACGGGGGCCATCCCACGTGCCTTCGGCGTAATCGGAATAATCCACGCCGGCGAGGTCGATCAGCTGTTCGAAGCGCAGCGACGGATCGTCGCGCAGCAGCTGGGCGGTTTCGAGATAATCGGCGGCCTTCACGATCAGCGTCAGTTCGCCGAGGGTTTCGGTCAGCGATTGCACGCGCTTGCCGAGAACCTTCTCGAGCGCGGCCTTCAGAGTGTCGAGCGTCGCCATTGTCAGCCCTTGCGCGCGATGGTGTTGGTGCGGCGAATCTTGTTCTGGAGCTGGATCACGCCGTAAATCAGCGCTTCCGCCGTCGGCGGGCAGCCCGGAACGTAGATATCGACCGGCACGATGCGGTCACAACCACGCACTACCGAATACGAGTAGTGGTAGTAGCCGCCGCCATTGGCGCACGAGCCCATCGAGATCACCCAGCGCGGCTCGGCCATCTGGTCGTAGACCTTGCGCAGCGCGGGCGCCATCTTGTTGCACAGCGTGCCGGCGACGATCATCACGTCCGATTGTCGGGGCGACGGGCGGAAGACCACGCCGAAACGGTCGAGGTCATAGCGCGCGGCGCCGGCATGCATCATTTCCACGGCACAGCAGGCCAGGCCAAACGTCATCGGCCACAGCGAGCCCGTGCGGGTCCAGTTGATCAGCTTGTCAGCGGTCGTCGTGACAAAGCCTTCGTTGAGAACGCCTTCGATTGCCATTTCACATCACTCCCAATCGAGCGCGCCCTTTTTCCAGATGTAGACGAAGCCCACGATGAATTCCAGCAGAAACACGCCCATCGCGAAGAACCCGGGCCAGCCGATGTCCTTGAGGGCAACGCCCCACGGAAACAGGAAAGCCGTTTCGAGATCGAACAGGATGAACAGGATGGCGATGAGGTAGTAGCGCACGTCGAACTTCATGCGCGCATCCTCGAATGCTTCGAAGCCGCACTCGTATGGCGACAGCTTCGCGGGATCAGGCTTGTTGGGACCGAGTATCCGACCGATGGACATCAGTGCCAAACCGAGCACGACACCAAAGAGGATGAAGATGAGGACGGGGAAGTAGGCTTCGAGAGTCAAGGTACGGCCAGCCTTATCTGGAATGTTGTCAACAGCACCAGCTGAAGCGGCGTCCTGTTGCCCACCCCAAGCGCCATTCCGTACGAAATTACGGCGCCGCCTTGCGGACTGCCGGAGCCCTCTGTGGATTATCGGTCCGGATACTACGTTTCTTGAAGCCATTCCTGAAGAATGACTGTCCAGAAAACGTTCTTAACGTACCCGGCGCCCTGCTTCCACTTCGAGGACTCCGATCAAGTTGTTTGGTGCCGACGGCGAGACTCGAACTCGCACAGCTTTCGCCACTACCCCCTCAAGATAGCGTGTCTACCAATTTCACCACGTCGGCTGGGGGAGAAACAATATTGCCTGGCGCCGGGTTTTTACACCCTCCGGTTCCCATGCAAGAGCGTTTTTCTCTTGCCTGGTTCCCGTCGCTGGGGAATCGTTTCAAGCCTTGCATTCTATCCCAAGTTTCCTGATTTGTTCAATGCACAACTGCAAATTTAATCAGGAATCTTCGAAAGAGCAGGCCAATTATTTCGGAACAGCAGGTGCGGCGGGCACGGACGATGCGTCCGAAGCCGCTGCGGCAGGTGCGGAGGCCGATGCGGCCGGCGCGCTTGCAACCGGTGCCTGGCTCGCGCCCATCACGCCCAGCGAGGTCTGCGGCTTGTAGTTGCCAAGCAGCGTCAGACCCAGCGTGCAGACGAAAAACAGCGACGCCAGCACCGCGGTGGTACGCGACAGGAAGTTCGCGGAGCCCGTGGCCCCGAACAGACTGCCCGAGGCGCCCGAGCCGAACGCCGCACCGACGTCCGCGCCCTTGCCATGCTGCAGCAGCACCAGGCCGATCACGCCGAGTGCCGACAGGACCTGCACCAGTACTAACAATGTCTTGAAGATTGCCATGTGATTACATTCGTTCGCTTGCCTGATCCATCCATGCGTTCGGCACTCAGGCGTTGCCGATCGCCAAGAAATCTTCCGCCTTCAACGAAGCGCCACCAATCAGGCCTCCGTCGATATCGGACATCGAAAACAGTTCGGCCGCATTATCGGGCTTCACGCTGCCGCCGTACAGAATCTGCATCCGCGCGGCCACATCGGCCGAAGCCGCCGCCACCTGCTTGCGCAGATACGCGTGCACGGCCTGTGCCTGCTCGCTCGTCGCGGTCTTGCCGGTACCGATGGCCCAGACGGGCTCATAGGCCAGCACGATCCGACCCAGCTGCTCGATAGAGAGCGCCTCCACCACGGCGGCCAGCTGACGCCCCACCACGGTTTCCGTCTCGCCCGCCTCGCGCTGCGCGAGCGTCTCGCCCACGCAGACCACGGGAGTGAGCCCCGACTCCAGCGCGCGCAGCGCCTTGGTCGCGACGGTCGCATCGGTTTCGCCATGATAGGAGCGGCGCTCCGAGTGACCCACGAGCACGTAGGCGCAACCGAATTCCGCGAGCATCGGCGCGGCCACTTCACCGGTGAACGCCCCGCGCACTTCCGCGGACACGTCCTGGGCACCCCATCCGATCGCCGTGCCGGCCAGCGTGGCCTGGCACTGTGCCAGATACGGGAACGGTGCGCACACCGCGAGACGCGCCCGGGCCGGTGCCGCCTTGATACCGTCCAGCAGTGCCGCGTTGGCGGCGAGGCTGCCGTGCATCTTCCAGTTACCGATGACCAGCTTTTGTCTCACGGGGTCCCCTCTCGATCAAAAACCCGCTATTGTAGCGCGCGCCCCGGCCATTTACCACGTGAGCATGATCTTGCCCACGTGCTCGCTCGATTCCATGAGGCGGTGCGCATCCGCGGCCTGCGCGGCGGGGAACACCTTGTGGATCACGGGCTTGATCTTGCCCGACGCGAGCAGCGGCCATACGTGCTGGTGGAGCGCGTCGGCAATCGCCCCCTTGAACGCGGGCGGACGCGGACGCAGCGTGGAACCGGTGATCGTGATGCGACGGCGCAGTACGTCGGAGAGCGGAATCTCGGCCTTGCCGCCGCCGAGCAGCGCGATGATCACGATGCGGCCGTCGTCGGCGATGCACGACAGTTCGCGCGCGAGGTACGAACCCGCGACCATGTCGAGGATCACGTCCACACCCTTGCCTTCGGTCAGCGCCTTGACCTCGGCCGCGAAGTCCTGCGTCTTGTAGTTGATCGCGCGATCGGCGCCGAGCGCCTCGCAGGCCTTGCACTTGTCGTCGCTGCCCGCCGTGACGAACACCCGGAAGCCCATCGCCTTCGCGATCTGGATCGCAGTCGTGCCGATCCCGCTGGACCCGCCCTGGATCAGCAGCGTTTCCTGCGCGCCGCGCGGGCCCTTGCCCAGCTGGCCGCGATCGAACACGTTGCTCCACACCGTGAAGAACGTCTCGGGCAGGCCCGCCGCCTCGATATCGCTGAGCCCGGCCGGCACCGGCAGGCATTGCTCGATCGGCGCGGTGCACAGTTCCGCGTAGCCGCCGCCCTGCACCAGCGCGCAGACGCGGTCGCCGACCTTGAGGCCGAAACGATTGGCCGCGTGCGAGAGATCGCCACCCACGATGACGCCCGCCACTTCGAGCCCGGGCAGATCGGACGCGCCCGGCGGCACCGGATAGTTGCCCGTGCGCTGGAACACGTCGGGACGATTGACGCCCGCGGCGGCCACGCGAATCAGGATCTCGCCGGCCTTGGCGACGGGATCGGGACGCTCGGTCAGCTGCAGGACGTCGGGTGCGCCGTATTCACGGATCTCGATGGCTTTCATCTGGAGGACTCCTCTCGATTTTGTTGTCCGGGAGTGTAAACAAAAAAAGCGGCTGGACATTGCCAGCCGCTTCTTATTCCTGCTGCTACTGATTACTGCTGATTGTTGCCAGACGTATCCGGCGCGTCCGAAGTACCGCTCGGCACGATCGGGCTGATGCTGCCGCCCTCTTCCGCCAGCGCCGCCTTCAGCGACAGGCGCAGACGACCCTTCTCGTCGGCCTGGATCAGCTTCACGCGAACGTGCTGGCCTTCCTTCAGCCAGTCCTTGATGTCCTTCACGCGCTCGTTGACGATCTCGGAGATATGCAGCAGACCGTCCTTGCCCGGCAGGATGTTCACGATGGCACCGAAGTCCAGCAGCTTCAGCACGGTACCGGCGTAGATCTTGCCCACTTCGGCTTCCGCGGTGATGCCCTCGATGCGGCGCTTGGCTTCCGCCATGCCATCGGTCGAGGTCGAGGCGATCGTGATCGTGCCGTCTTCCTGGATGTCGATGGTCGTGCCCGTTTCCTTGGTCAGCGCCTGGATGGTCGAGCCGCCCTTGCCGATCACTTCGCGGATCTTGTCCGGATGGATCTTCATCGTGATCATGCGCGGTGCGTGCTCCGACAGCTCGGTGCGCGCATGGCCCATGGCACCCTGCATGGCGCCCAGGATGGTCATGCGGCCTTCGCGGGCCTGCGCCAGCGCAACCTGCATGATCTCCTTGGTGATGCCCTGGACCTTGATGTCCATCTGCAGCGCGGTGATACCCGAATCGGTACCGGCCACCTTGAAGTCCATGTCGCCGAGGTGATCCTCGTCGCCGAGGATGTCGGTCAGCACGGCGAACTTGTTGCCTTCGAGAATCAGGCCCATGGCCACGCCGGCGACGTGCGCCTTGACGGGAACGCCCGCATCCATCAGCGCGAGGCAGCCGCCGCAGACCGAAGCCATCGACGACGAACCGTTGGACTCGGTGATTTCCGACACCAGACGGATCGTGTACGCGAATTCGTCGTCAGCCGGCAGCACGGGGATCAGTGCGCGCTTGGCCAGACGGCCGTGACCGATTTCGCGGCGCTTGGGGCTGCCCACGCGACCGGTTTCGCCCGTGGCGAACGGCGGCATGTTGTAGTGGAGCATGAAGCGGTCGCGGTACTCGCCGGCCAGCGCGTCGATGATCTGCTCGTCGCTCTTGGTGCCCAGCGTGGCCACCACGAGTGCCTGCGTTTCACCACGCGTGAACAGCGCGGAGCCGTGGGCGCGCGGCAGCACCGACGAACGGATCTCGATCGGGCGCACGGTGCGCGTGTCGCGGCCGTCGATACGCGGCTCGCCGGCCAGGATCTGGCCACGCACGATCTTCGCTTCGAGGTCGAACAGGATGTTGCCGACTTCCACCTTCTCGGCTTCCACACCGGCTTCGGCCAGCTTGGCGTCCACCGCGGCGAACACTTCCTTCAGCTTCTGGCTGCGGGCCGACTTCTGGCGCAGCTGATAGGCTTCCTGCAGCAGCGGCAGCGCGATCTCGCTGACCTTGGCGATCAGCGGCTCGTTCTTCGCGGCCGGTGCCCAGTCCCACTCGGGCTTGCCGCCCTCGCGCACGAGCTCGTGAATCGCATTGATCGCGATCTGCATCTGCTCGTGGCCGTACACCACGGCGCCCAGCATCACGTCTTCCGACAGCTGCTGCGCTTCCGATTCCACCATCAGCACGGCGCGCTCGGTACCGGCGACCACGAGGTCCAGCGACGACGAGGCGATTTGCGAGCGGGTCGGGTTCAGCAGGTACTGGCCATCCTTGTAGCCCACGCGCGCGGCGCCCACGGGGCCGTTGAACGGAATGCCCGACACGGCCAGCGCGGCCGAGGCACCGATCAGCGCCGGGATGTCGGCCGGCACTTCGGGGTTGATCGACACCACGTGGATCACCACCTGGACGTCGTTGTAGAAGCCTTCCGGGAACAGCGGACGCAGCGGACGGTCGATCAGGCGCGAGGTCAGCGTCTCGTTTTCCGACGGACGGCCTTCACGCTTGAAGAAGCCGCCGGGGATCTTGCCGGCCGCATAGGTCTTCTCGATGTAATCGACGGTCAACGGGAAGAAGTCCTGGCCGGGCTTCGGGCTCTTGGCCGCGACCACGGTAGCCAGCACCACGGTGTCTTCCACATCGACGATCACGGCGCCGCCAGCCTGGCGGGCGATTTCGCCGGTTTCCATGCGGACCGTATGCTGGCCCCACTGGAATTCCTTGACGATCTTGTTGAACATGGTCATGAGCGTTCCTTGATTCATGCTGACGCGCCATGCTCATGCATGGGCGCGCCGCGCCTGCGTTCGCAGCCGCAGGCGTACTGCCGGATTGACGCCGGCCGCAGTCGCAGGGAAGTGCTATGCCATTCCATCGGGCCACCCACCACTGGGTTGATGTCGATGCGCACGATGGAATGACACAAGGCCCCGGTTCCTTGGATCCGGCTCCGGTGTCTCGGAGCTAAAGAGCAAAACAACTTACTCCGTTACACGCCATGGTGCAACGGGGAATAGCCACCAGAAAAGCAAAATGCCTGCCTCAGCAGCGCTGACGCAGGCATCGAGGACCTGGCTTGCGACCTTACTTGCGCAGACCCAGCTTTTCGATCAGGGCGCGATAGCGGTCCGCATCGCTGGCCTTGAGGTAGTCCAGCAGGCGGCGACGACGGCTCACCATGCGCAGCAGACCGCGGCGGCTGTGGTGATCCTTCATGTTGGCCTTGAAGTGCGGGGTCAGTTCGTTGATGCGGGTGGTCAGCAGGGCCACCTGAACTTCGGGGCTACCCGTGTCGTTCGTGCCGCGCGCGAACTGCTTGATGACTTCGGACTTGTTGATATCGGCAACTGCCATGATGATTTCCTTTACGTTTCACTTGCGAACACCGCAGCGCGGAATGCGCCGCCGGCGTCGTGCCAGCTCCATCGCCACCGGCAAGCCGGCAAACGATAGCCGCGCATTATAGCCGAATTCCCACGCATGGCGAAACTGGCGGTCCGGGCGCCGCCGTGTGGCCCCCAAGCCGCTCCAAACGACTACACTCTCTGTATCCGCCTCCGGGCCACCCCGCTTGCTTCCGCCATGACGCATCTCACGACTCTCCTGCACCGCGCGCGCCGCTTCGCGGCCGGCGCCGCGCTCGTCGCCGCCACGGTGGCGATCACCGGCTGCGCAGCCCTCGCCCCGGTCCAGACCGGCCAGAAACTGATCGGCCAGCCGGAAGCCGCCGTGCGCGCCACATTCGGCCAGCCGACCGACATGTTCCAGCTCAAGGACGGCACCACGCGCTGGATCTACTCCACGCAGCCGCTCGGCGAGGACGCCTACGCGGCCACGTTCGACCGCAACGGCAACCTTGCCGACTTCCGCAACATGCTGACCACGGAAGAGCTCTACAAGGCACAGGTCAACGTCTGGACCAAACAGGACGTGCTCGAGCACTATGGCGCGCCGCGCGAGCCCAATCAGTACTTTCCGATCATGAAGCGCGAGGTCTGGACCTATCGCTTCTTCCAGGACCGGATGTGGTACTCGATGTTCAACTTCTACTTCGACGACGCCGGCGTGCTGCGCCAGACGCAGATCACGCCCGACCCGCTGCGCGACCGCCCCGAGCGGTAAACGAAAACATCCCGCGCACGCGCCTCGTGAGCGCGTGGCGGGATGACGCAGGGATCCGTGATCAGATCTGCGGATTGATCTTCTGCACGGCCTTGTCGTGCAACTTGTTCAGCGCGGCCAGATAGGCCTTGGCCGACGCGGCGACGATATCGGGATCGGTCCCCACGCCGTTGACGATGCGACCGCCCTTCGAGAGGCGCACGGTCACTTCGCCCTGCGCCTGCGTGCCGGTGGTGATCGCGTTCACCGAATACAGCACGAGCTCGGCGCCGCTCGACACCTTGCCCTCGATCGCATGCAGCGTCGCATCGACGGGACCGTTGCCATCGCCCTCGCCCGTGTGCTCGTGGCCGTCCATGCTGAACACGACGCGCGCATGCGGACGCTCGCCCGTTTCCGAACGCTGCGACAGCGAGATAAAGCGGTAGTGGTCGTTGGCCGCGTCGCTCGCTTCGCCCGAGACGATGGCTTCGATGTCCTCATCGAAGATCTCGGCCTTCTGGTCGGCGAGCTCCTTGAAGCGCGCGAACGCCGCATTGACCTCGGTCTCGCTCTCGAGCTCGATGCCGAGTTCCTGCAGGCGCTGCTTGAATGCGTTGCGGCCCGACAGCTTGCCCAGCACGATCTTGTTGGCGGTCCAGCCCACGTCTTCCGCGCGCATGATCTCGTACGTGTCGCGCGCCTTGAGCACGCCATCCTGATGGATGCCCGACGCGTGCGCGAACGCGTTCGCGCCGACCACGGCCTTGTTCGGCTGCACCACGAAGCCCGTGATCTGCGACACGAGCTTGGAGGCGGGCACGATCTGCGTGGTATCGATGCCGACGTCCATGTCGAAGTAGTCGCGGCGCGTCTTCACGGCCATGACCACTTCCTCGAGGCTCGTGTTGCCCGCACGCTCGCCCAGGCCGTTGATCGTGCATTCGATCTGGCGCGCGCCGCCGAGCTTGACCGCGGCCAGCGAATTCGCCACGGCCATGCCGAGGTCGTTATGGCAGTGCACGGACCACACGGCCTTGTCCGAGTTCGGAATGCGCTCGCGCACCGAGCGGATCAGGCCCGCGTAGCCTTCCGGCACCGCATAGCCGACCGTGTCGGGCAGGTTGATGGTGGTCGCGCCCTCGGCAATCACGCCTTCGAGCACGCGGCACAGGAAGTCCATGTCCGAACGGCTGCCGTCTTCGGGCGAGAACTCGATATCGTCGGTGAACTGGCGCGCGAAACGCACCGCCAGGCGCGCCTGCTCGTACACCTGGTCCGGCGTCATGCGCAGCTTCTTTTCCATATGCAGCGCGGAGGTCGCGATGAACGTATGGATACGGAACGAGTTCGCGGGCTTCAGCGCCTCGGCCGCGCGCGCGATGTCCTTGTCGTTGGCGCGGGCCAGCGAGCAGATCGTCGAATCCTTGACCACCTGCGCGATCGAGCGAATCGCCTCGAAATCGCCATTGGAGCTCGCGGCAAAACCGGCCTCGATCACATCGACCTTCAGGCGCTCCAGCTGGCGCGCGATGCGGATCTTCTCCTCGCGCGTCATCGAGGCGCCCGGCGATTGTTCGCCATCGCGCAAGGTCGTATCGAAAATGATGAGTTTGTCAGACATTTTGTGGAGCTCCTGAGACTTTTATGTGTGTGCCGGTCCGGGTGCCGGAGGTCAAATGCAAAACGCCCCGGCGTGCAATCGATGCAGGCCGGGGCGTGAAAGAATCCTTGTGGATTTCGCGCTGGAAATTGGGTTTCCGTCTTCCCTCAGCGCGCGCGCGTCCCGGCTCGGTTGCCTAGTAGGCCGCCCAGTAGGGTAATCGCGAGGAGGGATTGCAGCGAAATCATGTTGGCGACTATAGCCGGTTTGCTTTATCCGTGCAACTCAGCGTTTCCCGCTCATTTCGGCGGAATCCGCAGCTTCTGCCCCGGATAAATCTTGTCCGGGTGCGTCAGCATCGGCTTGTTCGCCTCGAAGATCCGGTTGTACTCGGCCCCGTTGCCATAGGCCGCCTGCGAAATCGCCCACAGCGTGTCGCCCTTCACCACGGTGTGCCATTGCGATTCGGTGGACGCGGTACTCACGGACATCTTGTCCTCCACCTGATCCACACCCTCGACATTGCCGCAGCAGAGAATGATCTTCTCGCGCGTGGCCTGGTCGGCCGCCACACCGAACACGGTGACCTTGCCCTGCGAGCCGTCCACCGTGACAGTCAGGCCCGTCGCGTCGAGCCCCATCTGCTTGATGTACGCCTCGATCGCGTCGCCGGCGGCACGATTGGCCGCCTCGACCTTCTCGGTGGACGCATCGGCTTTGGCGGCATCCTGCGCCGCCTTGGCCTCGCCCTTGCCGAACAGCTTCTCTCCTGCTTCCCTGATGAAGTCGAACATGCCCATGACGTCCTCCCTACAGCAATGAAAGTGAATGAAGTTGCGACCTAAACTCAGTGCGGCGCGCTGTTCTTTCGCACGCCGCCGGGCTGGCCGTGCAACGCACGCCAGGCCCACAACACGTAGCCAGAGATCGCATAGGCCACGAACAGTCCGAACAGCGCCACGGGCGGATCCGTCGATACGACGACGAACAGCACGAGCACCAGCACCATCATGCCGAACGGCACGCGGTAGCGTACGTCGAGCGCCTTGCCGCTGTAGAACGGCGCGTTGGATACCATCGACAGGCCCGCGTAGAGCGTCAGGGCAAACGCCACCCACGGCATCCACAGTTCCTTCACGGGCAGCTTGTTGTCGATCACGAGCCAGACGAAGCCCGCGACCAGCGCGGCCGCGGCCGGGCTCGGCATGCCCTGGAAGAAGCGCTTGTCGACCACGCCGATATTCGCGTTGAAGCGCGCGAGCCGCAGCGCCGCGCACGTGCAATACACGAACGCCGCGATCCAGCCCCACTTGCCGAGGTCGTGCAGGATCCATTCGTACATCACCAGCGCGGGGGCCACGCCGAACGACGTCATGTCGGACAGCGAGTCGTACTGCTCGCCGAACGCACTCTGCGTGTTCGTGATGCGCGCGACGCGCCCGTCCATGCCGTCCAGCACCATGGCCGCGAAGATCGCGATGGCCGCGGCGTCGAAGCGCATGTTCATCGCCTGCACGATCGCGAAGAAGCCCGCGAACAGCGCCGCCGTGGTGAACGCGTTGGGCAGCAGGTAGATGCCGCGCCGGCGCGGCCGCGGACGCACGTACTCGACGTCGTCGTGCTCCTCGGCGTCGTCGAAACCGTTGTCGTATGCGCTGTCGTTGCGCAGCTGGTTATGGCGGAACGGACGCAGATGCGTCACGTTGCCATTGTTCGCCCGCTTGTTGCGGCGATTGAAGGCACCCATGCCAGTCTCCTGTCCCGGGGTGGCTTATTTCAGTTCGTCGAGCTCGGCGAGCACCGTGGACGAGGCCGAGACCTTCTCGCCGATCGTCACGCGCGGGCGCGCATCCACCGGCAGGTACACGTCGACGCGCGAGCCAAAGCGGATAAAGCCGTAGCGCTGGCCGCGCGAGAGCGTGTCACCCACCTTGGTGTAGCACAGGATACGGCGCGCCACCAGACCCGCCACCTGCACGAGCGTGACGATCTGGCCGTCGCCGGCGCGGCGGATCACCAGCGCGTTGCGCTCGTTCTCCACGGATGCCTTGTCGAGGTCCGCGTTGACGAACTTGCCGGGGAAGTATTCGAGCTTCTCGACCTTGCCGTCGAGCGAGGAACGGTTCGAGTGCACGTTGAACACGTTCATGAACACGCTGATCTTGAGCGCTTCGCGGCCCGCGTACGGGTCCTGCGTCTTCTCGACCACGACGATGCGGCCATCGGCCGGCGCGAGGATCGCGTTCGCCGCCGAGGGAATCGGGCGCGGCGGATCGCGGAAGAACTGCAGCACGAACAGCGTGATGATCCACAGCGGCAGCGCCCACCAGAAGCCCGCGCTGACGTGAACCAGCAGCGAGATGACGAATGCGCCGGCCAGGAACGGCCAGCCTTCACGGGCGATCAGCGGATGAGGATAGTTCATGCAAATTTGGTCAGAAGTTCATTCACGGCGACAGGATAACAAAAAGCCGCCCAGGCACCGCCAAAATCGCACCGGCCGTCTTGGACGGCGCGGCTGGGCGGTACGGTGGGCGGCTGCGGGGCAAGGTGGCCGCCCTGTCGCGCGGCCACGCTGCCTTGCGGCTGCGTCTTAGTTCTTCGACTGATCGACCAGCTTGTTCTTGGCGATCCACGGCATCATCGCGCGCAGCTTCGCACCCACTTCTTCGATCTGGTGCTCGGCCGTCAGGCGGCGGCGCGAGATCAGGGTCGGAGCGCCGGCCTTGTTCTCGAGCAGGAAGCTCTTTGCGTATTCGCCGGTCTGGATGTCCGTCAGGCACTGCTTCATGGCCTTCTTGGTCTCTTCGGTCACGACGCGCGGGCCCGTGACGTACTCGCCGTACTCGGCGTTGTTCGAGATCGAGTAGTTCATGTTGGCGATGCCGCCTTCATAGATCAGGTCGACGATCAGCTTCAGTTCGTGCAGGCACTCGAAGTACGCCATTTCCGGCGCGTAGCCGGCTTCCACCAGCGTCTCGAAGCCAGCCTTGATCAGCTCGACGGTACCGCCGCACAGCACGGCCTGCTCGCCGAACAGGTCGGTTTCGGTTTCTTCGCGGAAGTTCGTCTCGATGATGCCGGCACGGCCGCCGCCGTTGGCGGTGGCGTACGACAGCGCGATATCGCGTGCCGCGCCCGACTTGTTCTGATGCACGGCGATCAGGTGGGGCACGCCGCCGCCTTGCGCGTACGTCGAACGCACGGTGTGGCCCGGTGCCTTCGGCGCGATCATGATCACGTCGAGGTCGGCGCGCGGGATCACGGCGCCGTAGTGCACGTTGAAGCCGTGCGCGAAGGCCAGCGCGGCGCCTTCCTTGATGTTGTCGTGCACTTCGTTCTTGTACACGTCGGCGATCTGCTCGTCCGGCAGCAGGATCATGACCACGTCCGCGCCCTTCACGGCCTCGGCCACTTCCTTGGTCTGCAGGCCGGCATTGACGGCCTTGTTCCACGACGCGCCGCTCTTGCGCAGACCCACCGTCACGTTCACGCCCGAATCCTTCAGGTTCTGTGCGTGGGCGTGGCCTTGCGAGCCGTAGCCGATGATGGTGACGTTCTTGCCCTTGATCAGGGAGAGGTCCGCGTCCTTGTCGTAAAACACTTTCATGATGATTCCTTCAATTGCTTTGATCTGGGATATAGGGGGTGGCGTCCCGCCCCGTCTGGACCGGGACCGCCGCTGCCGGGGGCGCCGGTCAGACCTTCAGGATGCGCTCGCCACGTCCAATACCGGAGCCGCCCGTACGAACGGTTTCCAGGATCGCCGTACGGTCGATCGCGTCGAGAAACGCGTCCAGCTTGCCGCCGTTGCCGGTCAGTTCGATGGTGTACGTTTTCTCGGTCACATCGATGATGCGGCCGCGGAAAATGTCCGCGGTGCGCTTCATCTCTTCGCGTTCCTTGCCGACCGCGCGCACTTTCACGAGCATCAGCTCGCGCTCGATGTGCGCGCCTTCGGTCAGGTCCACAACCTTGACCACCTCGACCAGGCGGTTCAGATGCTTCGTGATCTGTTCGATCACGTCATCCGAACCCGTGGTCACGATGGTCATCCGTGACAGCGAAGCATCCTCGGTCGGTGCCACCGTCAGCGTCTCGATGTTGTAACCGCGCGCGGAGAACAGCCCCACCACGCGCGAGAGCGCGCCGGGTTCGTTTTCCAGCAGGACGGAAATGATGTGTCGCATTACAGGTCCTCCGAGCCGAGCAGCATTTCGGAGATTCCCTTGCCGGCCTGGACCATCGGCCACACGTTCTCGGTGGGGTCGGTCTGGAAGTCCAGGAACACGGTGCGGTCCTTCAGGCGGAATGCCTCGCGCAGGGCGGGCTCGACGTCGGACGCACGCTCCACGCGCATGCCGATATGGCCATACGACTCGGCGAGCTTGACGAAGTCGGGCAGCGCGTCCATGTACGAGTGCGAGTAACGGTTGTCGTACTCGATTTCCTGCCACTGGCGCACCATGCCCAGATAGCCGTTATTGAGCGAGCAGATCTTGACGGGCGTGTTGTACTGCTTGCACGTCGACAGTTCCTGGATGCACATCTGGATCGAGCCTTCACCGGTGATGGTGACGACTTCCTTGTCCGGGAACGCCTTCTTGATGCCCATCGCGTACGGCAGGCCGACACCCATGGTGCCGAGGCCGCCCGAGTTGATCCAGCGGCGCGGTTCGTCGAACTTGTAGAACTGCGCGGCCCACATCTGGTGCTGGCCGACGTCGGAGCAGACGTACGCATCGCCCTTGGTCAGTTCCCAGATCTTCTCGACCACGTACTGCGGCTTGATGATCTCGGAGCTGCGGTCGTACTTGAGGCAGTCCACCGAACGCCATTGCTCGATCTGGTCCCACCACTTGGCCAGCGCCTCGCGTTTGGGCTTGACGTCGCTGGCCTGCAGCTGGGCGATGAGCTCCTGCAGCACGTCCTTGACGTTGCCGACGATGGGGATATCCACCTTCACGCGCTTCGAGATCGACGACGGGTCGATATCGATATGGATGATCTTGCGCGCCTGCGAGGTGAAGTGCGACGGGTTGCCGATCACACGGTCGTCGAAGCGCGCGCCGATCGCGATCAGCACGTCGCAGTTCTGCATGGCCATATTGGCTTCATACGTGCCGTGCATGCCGAGCATGCCCAGGAACTGCTTGCTCGTGCCCGGGAACGCGCCCAGGCCCATCAGCGTGTTGGTGACCGGATGGCCGGTGACCGCGGCCAGCTGGCGCAGCTCGTCGCTGGCGTTGGCCAGCACGACGCCGCCGCCCGTATAGATATACGGACGCTCGGCCTGCTGCAGCAGCGCCACGGCCTTGCGGATCTGACCCGAGTGACCCTTGTTCACCGGGTTGTACGACCGCATGTCGATGGTCTTCGGATACTCGAAGCGGCAGGCGTTGCGCGACACGTCCTTCGGGATATCGACCACGACCGGGCCGGGACGGCCGGTGGAGGCGATAAAGAAGGCCTTCTTGATCGTCGCGGCCAGGTCGCGCACGTCCTTCACGAGGAAGTTGTGCTTGACGATGGGTCGCGTGATGCCGACCGTGTCGCACTCCTGGAATGCATCCTGGCCGATCGCGTGCGTGGGCACGTTGCCGGTGATGACCACCAGCGGGATCGAGTCCAGGTAGGCCGTGGCGATACCGGTCACGGCGTTCGTCACGCCGGGGCCCGATGTCACCAGTGCCACGCCGACCTTGCCGGTCGCGCGTGCATAGCCATCGGCGGCATGAACGGCAGCCTGCTCGTGGCGCACCAGGATGTGCTCGAATTTCGTTTGCTTGTGAAGCTCGTCGTAGATGTAAAGCACGGCGCCGCCGGGGTAACCCCAGACGTACTCGACGCCTTCTTCGGCAAGTGCATGGACGAGGATTTCCGCGCCGATCATTTCGGGTGCGGAGGAGGCATTGCTGTCTGCGTGGGAAAATTCCGCGCTGGGCATGTTCATTTCAGTCCTTTGCAATTTTCGGCAAAAAATTGTTTGGATGCTCTCTGCCGGGCTTGTGGCTCGGGTTCAAGCGGTGCGCGTCTGCATGGAAGACCGCCTCATAAGCGGCCAAATGAGACAACCACTGATGTCGTGTGAACCGCAGATGATACTGCAATGCCCTGGCGCGGTCTATGGTCTTGTCATGCCGGCCCGCAACTGGCCGTGCAGTCTCGAAAGGTCATGTCTGCAATGCAATACAGCAGTGGTCAGAGTCACGTGTTTTTTGCTAGCATCGAAGACATTTTGGAAATTCCGCAGGACGTATGCGGCACTTCCAGCACGCACTGGCGCCGTCCATCCCGCAATTTCCGTCCGTAATTCGCCTGCATGGCCACCGACCAGGAACTCTCCGATTTTCTCGCCAGCGTCGAGCGGCGGGCTTTCAAGCAGGCCGTGTTTGCGGTACGAGACGACGAGGCCGCGCTCGACATCGTGCAGGACGCGATGATCAAGCTCGCCGAGAAGTACGGCGACAAGTCCGCGGCAGAGCTGCCGCCGCTGTTCCAGCGGATTCTGCAGAATACCGTTCACGACTATTTCCGCCGCCAGAAGGTCCGCAATACGTGGGTCACGCTGTTTTCGTCGCTGCGCGACGATCGCGATGGCGACGATAATGACTTACTCGACACTCTGGAGGCCCAGGCGGGGTCAGAATCTGCGGAAAGCAGCGCGGACAAGGTAGAACGCGCGCAGGTCATGCAGATCATCGAACAGGAAATCCAGCGACTGCCGACGCGTCAACGCGAAGCGTTTTTGATGCGTTACTGGGAGGACATGGATGTCGCCGAAACCGCTGCCGCGATGGGTTGTTCAGAAGGCAGTGTGAAGACGCACTGTTCCCGTGCAACGCACACCCTGGCGCAGGCCCTGCGCGCGCGAGGGGTCCGACTATGAGCCGAAACGAACAACAAATACTCGAACGCCGCCTGGCCCACGATATTCGCACCGTGCTCGATGCATCGGCGGATGCGGTGCCGGCCGATATCGCCGAGCGGCTAGCCGCCGCGCGGCGGATGGCCGTCGCCCGCAAGAAGGCCGAGGCACCGGTACGGGCGCCGCAATTCGCGGCGGCCGGCATGCCTTCCTCCTATGGGTCGGTGCATCACGACCTCGACGATCCCGATCACGATACGCCGCTGCACCGCGCGGGCGCCTGGCTGCGCCGGCTCGCGCTCGTGTGGCTGCTGATCGCGCTCGTCGGGGGGCTGAGCGGCATCTACGAGTGGCAGAAGCAGAAGCGCGTGGAGGAACTCGCCGATGTGGACGCCGCGATGCTGCTCGACGATCTGCCGCCGACCGCCTACGCCGACCAGGGCTTCCACATGTACCTCAAGCGCGGGCAATGAGGATGGCGCGCGCACAGGATCTCGTTGACGCCTCCCGTCGTGACACGTTGAAAGGCCGGCTGGGTCTGCCGCGTGCCGCGCGGCTGGGCCTGTCCGTGCTCGCGCTCGCCGGCGGCATTGCGCTGTTTGGCGCGCCGCTGGTGCAGGCGCAGGGGCAAGGGCAGGCCTCGGCGCCGCAGCCCGGCCCCGTCATCAATGCGCATCCGACGTGGCGCGAGCTCTCGCCCGCGCACCAGCGCATTCTGGCGCCGCTCGAGCCGCTCTGGAACTCGATTCCCGAGCTGAACCGGCACAAGTGGGTGCGCATTGCCGACCTGTATCCGAAATATTCGCCCGAGGAACAGGCGCGACTGCAGGCCCGCATGGCCGAATGGATCAAGATGACGCCGCAGCAGCGGCGCCTGGCGCGCGAGAACTACCAGATCACGCGGTCGCTGACGCCCGAGGCGAAGGCCGAGGCGTGGAAGACTTACCAGCAGTTGCCGGAAGAGCAGAAGAAGAGCCTCGCCGCCGCGGACAAGGTGCCGAAGCGTCCGGGCGCGGTAAGCGCGCTGCCCTCGGGCAAGAAGCTGCCGACGCTGCCGTCGCATGGTCCGCATTCGCAGCATGCGAGCGAGAAAACCGCCGCAAGCGCGCCTGCCGCGCCGGCCGCGGCGGTAGCAGCCGCTTCGGCGCCCGCGGTCGCGACGGGTGCCGCGTCGGCACCCGCGGCATCGGCTGCGGCGCCCGTGGCCGCCGCGTCGGCACCGGTGGCGGCCTCGCCGGCCTCCGCGGTCTCGCCGCAACCGGCCGCGGCAGCACCGCTCGCCCCGCCGGTCACCGGCGAAGCGTCCACTGACTTTCCGATTACGGCGCCCAGCGAGAATCGCTGAAACGCAGCGCCTCGCCAAGCGGCGGCTTTGGCATAATGGCCGTTTCAGGATTTCCGGCCGCGCGCCATGTCCGCCACCACTACCGCCTACGTCCCCACCTCCGAGCCCGTCCGCGCGCCCACGCTGCGGCGGCGGCTGACCTGCATGGTCTATGAAGGCGTGCTGCTGTTCGGCGTGCTCATGGCGTCCACCGCGGTCTACGTATTTGCCCGCCCGCTGCTGCGGCCGATCGGGGCCGAGAACATGTACGTGGCGCAGGTCTGGAGCTTTCTCGTCCTCGGGCTGTACTTCTCTTGGTTCTGGCAGCGCAAGGGACAGACGCTCGCCATGCAGACCTGGCGGATTCGCCTGGAGACCGCCGACGGCGGCCCCGTGCGGTGGCCGCGCGCGATCCTGCGGTTTCTGCTTGCGTGGCTCTGGCTGCCGCCCGCGGCGGCCGTCGGGCATGCGCTCGGGCTCGTCAAGGGCCCGTTCGTGGGCGTGCTCGCGGGCGGCCTGCTGATCTGGGTCATGCTCGCGTGGCTCGATCCGCGACGGCAGTTCCTGCACGACCGGCTGGCCGGCACCCGCCTGATCGACCTGCGGCCGCCCCGCACCGCTCAGGGCAAATGAGCCTGACGGCAGCCTCCCTGCGCCGCGTGGCCGTCGCGGTGCAAACCACCGCGGCAGCCGGCATCGCGTGGGCGCTCGCGTCGTTCGCCGCCTGGCCCTGGACGGTCGCACTCGCCACGGGCATCGTCATCGTCCTTGCCGTGTTCTGCGCATCGGTCGCGCTGGCCTTCTTCGTCACGCTCCATGGCGTCGGCCTGCCGCGGCGCGATCGCGTCGCGCTGCTCCCCGAGAATATCCGCGCGGCACCGCTCGGCATCGCGCAGGCCCTCCGCTGCTACGCCAGCGAATGCATCGTCGTCTTCCGCATGTTCAACTGGCTGCAGCCGTTCCGCTCGCGGCTCACGGTCCCCCGCGCCGCCGATACGCACCCGGGCCGCGATGCGCCCACCGTACTGCTTGTGCATGGCTATGGCTGCAACCACGCGGTGTGGCTCGATATGGCACCCCACCTCGCGGCACACGGCTATCGCTGCGAGACGATCGACCTCGAGCCCGTGCTCGGCGATATCGACGACTACGCGCCGCCACTGCTCGCGCGCATGCGCGAGATCGCCACGCGCACGGGCAGGTCGCCGCTGCTTGTCTGCCACAGCATGGGCGGCCTGGCCGCGCGCGCGGCACAGGTGCATGCGATGCGCACCACCGGCAACGACGCGCCGTGCAGCGGCATCGTGACGCTCGGCAGCCCGCATCATGGCTGCGTGCTCGCGCGCCATGGCAGCGGGCGCAATGCGCGCCAGATGCGCTGGCTCAGTCCATGGCTGCGCGCGCTCGCGGATGCGGAGACCACCGCGCAACGCGCGCGCATCGTGTCCATCTTCAGCTGGCACGATTCCATCGCCGGCCCGGCCGGCACCTCGTGGCTCGACGGGGCACGCCACGTGCCGCTGACGGGCATCGGCCATGTCTCGCTGCTGCGGCACCCGGACGCCATTGCCGCCACGCTCGACGCGCTGGCCGTGCTGACCCAGGCGCCGCGCGCGCCGGTGCTCGCCGCGCCCCCGATCGAGACCCCCTGACACGCCATCCCGTTACTGACGCCCCGATCGCGGCACACATTCATGTGACATTCATGTTTCCGTCACGGTACGGTCATGTGCCACTGGCCCAATGCACGCATCGCCGCTACCGGGGCCGACATGGTTCAAGCAATCCGATCCGCGCGCGGGCGACTGTCGCATATCGCGCAGCGCCTGCTCGGCAAGAGTGACGCCACCCTCCCGCTGTCCGCCGTCCTTGCGGCCTACATGCCCCCCGCCCCGGGCTTCGCCCCACCGCCCACCTCACCCACCTCCCCCACCTCACCCGCCGCGCCGCATTCCCCGCCATCGTCACACGCGCAGGCCGTGCCTCCTCAGCGAGACGCCACCGACGAGCCGCCCGCCAGGCCGAGCGAAGCGCCGGCCCATCGCTACCGCGCGATCTGGATCTCGGACATCCACCTCGGCACCGCCGGCTGCCAGGCCAGGTATCTGCTGGACTTCCTCAAGCACAACGAGTCGGACCAGTTGTACCTCGTGGGCGACATCATCGACGGCTGGCAGCTGAAGCGCGGCTGGTACTGGCCACAGAGCCACAACGACGTGGTGCAGAAGCTGCTGCGCAAGGCGCGCAAGGGCACCGAGGTCATTTTCGTCCCCGGCAACCACGATGAAGTCGCGCGCCAGTTCGACGGCATGGCCTTCGGCGATATCGTCGTGCGCGAGGATGCGATCCACGTGACCGCGACGGGCCGGCGCCTGTGGGTCGTGCATGGCGACCTGTTCGACGGCGTGGTGCAGCACGCGCGCTGGCTCGCCTATCTGGGCGACTCGCTCTACACGCTGATTCTCGCGGTGAACCGCCACTTCAACCGCGTCCGCACGCGGCTCGGCTTCGACTACTGGTCGCTCTCGCAATACCTCAAGCATCAGGTCAAGAACGCGGTCAGCTACATCAACTCGTTCGAGCACGCGATGGTCGAGGAAGCGCGCCGCCGCGGCTGCGACGGCGTGGTCTGCGGGCATATCCACAAGGCCGAGATCCGCGAGGTCGACGGCCAGCTCTATTGCAACGACGGCGACTGGGTGGAGAGCCTCTCCGCGCTGGTCGAAACGATGGAAGGCGAATTGCGCATCGTCTACTGGACCACGTTGCTCGATCCCCCCGCGCCGCCGGTCTCGCGCCTCGGCCGGCGTCGTCGCGCCCCCGCCGCCACCGCCGTGGCCGGCTGAATTGTTTCCGATCGCTGCCCCGGTCAACACTGCAACACGCCACCAAGAGACATAAGGAGCTTCGATGAGAATCCTGATCGTCACCGACGCCTGGGAACCGCAGGTCAATGGCGTGGTTCGCACGCTCAAGTCCACGCGCCGCGAACTCGAGGCCATGGGCCATACGGTGGATCTGCTGACACCGCTTGAATTCCAGACGGTGCCCTGCCCTACCTACCCCGAGATCCGCCTGTCGCTGTTTCCGGGCGGCAAGGTGCGCCGCCGCATCGAGGACTTCCGCCCCGACGCGCTGCATATCGCCACCGAGGGCCCGCTGGGCCTGGCCGCGCGCCGCCATGCGCTGCGCCATGACCTGCCCTTCACCACGGCCTATCACACGCGCTTTCCCGAATACGTGCAGGCGCGCTTTGCGATTCCGCTCGCGTGGACCTATCGTTTTCTGCACTGGTTCCATGGCCCGGCGCGCGCCGTCATGGCGCCCACGCCCGTGGTGCTCGACGATCTGCGCAGGTACGGCATCACGAATGGCGTGCTGTGGACGCGCGGCGTGGATCTCGACGTGTTCACCGCGCAGCGCGCCAACGTCCTCAATACCGCGCATCCGATCTTCCTCTACGTCGGCCGCGTTGCCGTGGAGAAGAACGTCGAGGCATTCCTGCAGCTGGACCTGCCCGGCACGAAGTGGGTCGTAGGCGATGGCCCGGCGCTGGCCGGCCTGAAGTCGCGCTATCCGAACGTGAACTACCTCGGCGTGCTCAAGCAGCCCGATCTCGCCAGGGTCTACGCCTCGGCGGACGTGTTCGTGTTCCCGAGCCGCACCGATACCTTCGGGCTCGTGCTGCTGGAGGCATTGGCCAGCGGCCTGCCCGTGGCCGCGTATCCGGTGACGGGTCCGATCGACGTGCTCGGCGACAGTCCCGCCGGCGTCATGCACGAGGACCTGCGCGAAGCCTGCCTGGAGGCCCTGCGCATCGACCGCGCCACCGCGCGCACGCATGCCGAGCGCTTCTCGTGGCGCGCGGCGTCCGAGCAGTTCCTCTCGCATCTGCGCCCCCTGCCGACCGCCAGCGTGGCGGGCGCCCACAACGTCTCCGCCCCGCCCGATCATGCCAAAGCCGCATCAGCCGTTACCCACCGAGCCGGAGAGTGATTACTCGATCGAGCAGAATCCGCACAAGGGCAATCGTGGGCTGACGCGCGCCTGGTACGCGGCCATCAATTCGCTGTCGGGATTGCGCTATGCGGTGCTGGAGGAAAGCGCGTTCCGGCAGGAACTCACGCTGTTCGTGATCCTCGCGCCGTGCGCGTTCGTACTCCCGGTGAGCGTGGTGGAACGCGTGCTGCTGCTCGGCACGCTGTTTCTGGTGCTGATCGTGGAGCTGCTCAACTCGAGCGTGGAAGCGGCCGTCGATCGCATTTCGCTCGAGCGGCACAGCCTGTCGAAGCGCGCCAAGGACTTCGGCAGCGCGGCCGTGATGCTCGCGCTGCTGCTTTGCCTCGGCACGTGGCTCGCGATCGGCGGCCCGATCGTGTGGCGATGGGCGATGCAGCTGGCGGGGTGAAACCGCGAGCGGCCCGACCTCAGGCCTGCTCGCGCCCCTGCTGCCACTTGTCGACGATCACGCGCGGCGCGGCCGCGAGCTGGCCGAGCAACGCGTCGGGCGTGTCGGCCACGTGCAGCAGATCGGCATGGATG
The DNA here is from genome assembly GCF_038440175.1 of Cupriavidus sp. OTU4054. Classification (NCBI taxonomy): domain Bacteria; kingdom Pseudomonadati; phylum Pseudomonadota; class Betaproteobacteria; order Burkholderiales; family Burkholderiaceae; genus Cupriavidus; species Cupriavidus sp. OTU4054. The sequence continues at coordinate 13,833 of NZ_JASATF010000008.1, read as the reverse complement.
CGCTTGAGGAAACCTTCGTCGACCGCGTGGGACAGGAAATCGACCATGCGGTCGTAGAAGCCCGCCACGTTGAGCAGGCCCACGGGCTTGTCGTGGTAGCCGAGCTGCAGCCATGTGAACGTCTCGAACAGTTCCTCGAACGTGCCGACGCCGCCCGGCATCGCGATAAACGCGTCGGCGCGGTCGGCCATCATCTGCTTGCGCTCGTGCATATTGCGCACGACGTGCAGTTCCGTCAGGCCCCGATGGCCGACTTCCTTCTGCATCAGCGCGTCGGGAATCACGCCGATTGCGGTACCGCCGTGCTCGAGCACGCTGTCCGCGACGATGCCCATCAGGCCGACCTTGCCGCCGCCGTAGACCAGCGCCATGCCGCGCTCGACGAGCGCGCGGCCGAGGTCGCGCGCGCCCTGTGCATACTCCGCGCGGAAACCGGGGCTGGACCCGCAATACACGCAAACCGCTTTCATTTCGCTTCCCTCGCTGCCTGGGCCTTCTCGAGTTGCGCCTTGCTCTCGGCGTACTCGCGCGCGAGCTGATCGAACGCTTCGCGCGCCTTGCCGCGGAGGTACGGCGCGAGGATCGAGAAGATGTGATAGCTGGAGCCGTGCAGATACCCGCGGATCTGCTCGGCGTCGTTGTACTGGCGCGGATGCTGCACGAACTGGAACGAGAGCCAGTACGTGGCGATGACCACGATATTCGTGCACACGGCCTCCACCTGCTCGGGCGTGGCCTCCATGTCGCCGTCTTCCTGGAACTGCCGGCAGATCTCGAACGCGAAACGCTTCTTCTGATCGACGATGCGCTTGAAGTTCGTCTCCAGCATCCGGTTGCGCGCCAGCAGGTCGTTGATGTCGCGATACAGGAAGCGGTAGTTCCACAGGAACTCGGACATGTACTGCAGATAGCCCCAGCTCTCGCCCAGCGTGGCCTTGTGGTCATCGGGCAGCTTCAGGCGCCGCTCCATCTCCTGCTCGAAACGCACGAAGATGGAATTGATGATGTCGTCCTTGTTGCGGAAGTGATAGTAGAGGTTGCCCGGACTGATCTCCATGGCCTCTGCAATGGTCGTCGTCGTGACATTGGGCTCCCCGAGTTCGTTGAACAGGCGCAACGAGACATCGAGAATGCGATCGCGCGTACGGCGCGGACCGGTCTGAGGCTTGGCTTCCATGGGTGGCGGGCGATCCTGGCGAATGGACGGGTAAGGCGGATGAGGCCGGTCTGGAATTATAAGCAAACGCGTTCGCGGGGTAACGGGACGGATACAAATCGGTCGCGGCGGACACCGGGCACGTCACCATGTGTCACTAAAACAAGCGCGATACGATTACCCCCGCCCGGGCCGCCGCCGATACTGGCCGTGCCGATCAGAATCGTCTGATCGACAATCGCACCCTTATCTCCCCCTGAACAGCCCATATCCACCATGCATCCCATCATCAGGAAATCCCTGCTGCTTGCAGGACTCGCCCCCGCCGCGACCGGCGCCTTCGCCGCGGGCTCCGCAGACCTGAAAATCACGGGCACCATCAAGCCGGCCGCATGCGATGTCACCCTGTCGGGCGGCGCCGTGCTGGACTTCGGCGACATCCCGGCCAATACGCTGAAGGATACGGCGTTCACCAACCTGGGCAACAAGAGCGTGGATGTCTCGGTCATTTGCGGCGCGCCCACGAAAGTCGCCCTCGCCGCGACCGATGGCCGCAGCGGCTCGAACGTACCCGGTATCGGTGCCTTTCTGTTCTCGAACCAGTCCGATGCCTCCACCTACGGCGTCGGCGAGGTGGACGGCAAGAAGGTCGGTGCCTACGTCCTCTACAGCGACACGGCCCCCGTGGTCGATGCCGCGGCCGGCGCGCGGCTTGCCTCCGACAACGGCGGCACGACCTGGGCCGCCAGCGCCAGCGCGAGCAATGCCATGACGCCGACACGCTGGCACGGTTTCGGCGACGCGGGGTCGCTGGTACCCGGTCAGTACAAGACGATCAGGCAAACCTACAAGGTGCAGCTCGGCCTCAACAAGAAGGCCGATCTTCCGCCTCTGACCAAGGACGTTCCCATCAACGGCCTCGCGACGTTCACGATCAAGTACCTCTGAACGCCGCAACATCGGAGAAAAGCGAAACTTCAACCTTCGCGGCCTTTGTGATTTCGTTGGCTGTTCCACGCACTATACTGCCCGCACAACATCTGCGAGCGCCCCGGAAATTTCCGAACGAACTCACTCGAATCACGTCATCATGATGCCGCTCATCTCGAAGATTTCGAAGGTCGCGAAGGTTTCTCCCGCCGTGGTGCTCGTCGCTGCCAGCCTGTCCGCGGCAATGCCCGCGCATGGCGGCGAAAGCGTCGGGCTGCGCATCCGTGCCACGATCCAGCCCGCGGCATGCGCACTGTTACCGGCAGTCCCGACGAGAGCGGCCGACACGTTTCGCGTCGTGCTCGAATGCGACGCCGGCACGCGCGTGGCGGTGAGTGCGATCGATGGGCTGACCGGAGCCAGCGTGCCGCGGTTCGGTACGCGTCCGGCCGAGGCGTCGCCGCCTGCGCGCGGCATCGTTCGGCAGGCCTACGACCTGAAAGTCGATGAGGGCCCGGCCCACGTGACGATCACCATCCAGTATCTGTAGCGGGGCTCGGAACAGACTCGCAACAGACTCGGATAGGGCTCAGAACGACGAGCCGGGTTCCTGGAGGAATGCGGCTTCCTCGTCGGTGTTCGCGCGCCCGAGTACCGCGTTGCGATGCGGAAAGCGGCCGAAGCGCGCGATGACGTCGCGATGTTTCTCGGCCCAGTAGACCGTGTCGAGACCGGTTTCGTCGCGCAGCAGGGTCAGCTGGCGTACCGACTCGTGTTGCGCGTCGAGGTCCTCGACATGCTGCAGCGGCATGTAGCAGAACATGCGGTGCTGCGGCGTGGGCAGCAGGCGGTCCCAGCCGAGGGCGATGACACGCCGGGACAGCGCGAGCGCGGCCGCGTCCGTGGCAAAGGCGCGCGGATCGCCGCGAAAGGCGTTGCGGGGAATCTGGTCGAGCAGCACGATGCGCGCGCAGGCCCCTTCGGGCGTATCGGACCAATCGTCGGGCGCACAATCGGCCCGCGCACCGTCGCTGTCGCCGTCCCTGTCACCGTCCCTGACGCCGACGCGTTCGCATGCCGCGAGCCACATCGGCATCAACGCCTCGCACACGGCCGCATCGAACGCGGCATCCTTGCTGAACCACGCACGGCGATAGGTGTTCCACGCCGGGCCACCGGGCACGTCGAACCAGAAATCGAGCAGGCGTTGCGCGTCGGCGGGAAGCATCGGAGGCGGTAGCGCGATCAGCGGGCGACGTTGCGCATCCAGTCCGCGGTCTGGAAGAACGCCTGCATCAGGCGCAGCCGCAGATCCTCGGACAGGCCCACGTCTTCCATCGCCATCGACATGCAGCGCATCCACTGGTCGCGCTCGCTGATGCCGATCTCGAACGGCAGGTGCCGCGCGCGCAGGCGCGGATGGCCGAACTTCTCGATGTACAGGCTTGGGCCGCCAAGCCAGCCCGAGAGGAACCAGTACAGCTTGTCGCGCGAACCCTCGAGCGTCGTGGGATGCAAGGCGCGCAGGCCCTTGAACTGGTCCTCGAGGTCCATCAGGTCGTAGAACCGGTCGACGAGTTCGCGCACGCGCGCGTCGCCGCCCACCAGTTCATAGGCGGTGACATCGCTGGAGGTGGCGTCGTTGTTGTCAGTGGCGTCGGTCATGAAAAATATCGGTCAGGCGTCGCGCAGCGTGGCCAGCGCGGGTTGCCGGAGCACCTCGCGCAATCCAAGCCAGCCGCCGGCAAAGGCGCACAGCATGCCAGAAACCACGCCGACCGGCACGATCCACCCATTGAAGCGGTACGGGAAATCGAACACGAACTGGGACAAACCCCAGCCCACGGCAATCGCGCCGAGGCTCGCCAGCAAACCCGCCAGCCCGCCCACCACAAGGAACTCCGCGTACTGGGTCTGCCTGACGAGCGAGGCGCTGGCGCCCAGCGCCTTGAGCAGGCCCGCGTCGCGCTTGCGTTCGTCGCGCGCGCCCGATAGTGCCGCATACAGCACCGTGACGCCGGCCAGCAGCGTAAAGATAAACAGGAACTCGACGGCGGCAATGACCTGATCGAGCACGGCCTGCACCTGCCGCAGGATGAGGTCGGTATTGACGACCGTGATGTTCGGGAACGCCGCGGTCAGCTGGTTGCCGAGCGAGGCCTTGGCGGCCGGCAGATGGAACGCGGTGATATAGGTCGCCGGCAGCCCGCGCATCTGCGAGGTCGGCAGGATCACGAAGAAATTGACGCGCATCGAGCTCCATTCGAGCTTGCGCAGCGAGGTAACGGGTGCCTCCACGGTCTGCCCGGCCACGTCGAAGCGGAGCGTATCGCCGAGCTTGATATGCAGCGTCCTGGCGATGCCCTCCTCGACCGATGCGCCGGCCTTGGCATCGCCGCCGTCGACCCATTGCCCGCCGACGATCTGGTTGCCCGCGGGCAGCGCGTCGGTATAGGACAGGTTGAACTCGCGCTCGACGAGGTTGCGCGCGCGGCCATCGGGATAGCTGTCGGCCTTGATCGGGCGCTCGTCGATATGGGTCAGGCGCCCGCGCACCATCGGATACAGCAGGTCCTCGACGCCGTTCTGCTCGAGCATCGCGCGCAGCGGCTCGCGCTGGTCGGGCTGGATATTGATGATGAAGCGGTTGGGCGCATCGGCCGGCGTGGCATTGCGCCACGAGTCGATCAGGTCGTTGCGCGTCATGCCGAGCAGCAGCAGCGCCATCAGCCCGATGGCCAGCGCGACGGTCTGCAGCGCGGTGACCGAGCGGCGGCGTTCGAGCACGGCCAGCGCGAAGCGCCAGCCCACGCTGCCGCGCGCGCGGCCACGCATCCCCCTGGACAACGCGGTAAGCAGGCCGAGCGCCAGCACCGCGAACACCGCGCCCGCGCCGAGGAAACCGCCCGCCGTGGTCAGGCCGAGCTTGAGGTCGCGCGCGGCCACCAGCAGCAGCGCGACGAACGCGCCAAGGCCGAGCGCGTAGGCCACCCATGCGGAAATCGGGGGCGTGCCGATATCGCGCCGCAGGACACGCAGCGGCGCGATGCGCGTGAGCGCGAGCAGCGGCGGCAGCGCGAAGCCCACCAGCAGCACGAGGCCGGCCGCCACGCCGACGGCCGCGGGCACCAGCGACGGCTGCGGCAGCGACACCTGCAGCAACCCGACCAGCGACATCAGCAGCCCGTAATGCGCGAGGTAGCCCAGCAGCACGCCGAGCACGGCGCCCGCGAGGCCCAGCAGCAGGAACTCGATGCCGAACGCGGTCAGGATCTGGGCGCGCGAGAGGCCCATGCACTTGTAGACCGCGCAGGCGTCGGTGTGGCGCTGCATGTAGCGGCGCGCGGACATCGCGATGGCCACGGCGGCGATCATCGCCGACAGCACGGCGACGAGCGACAGGAAGCGTTCGGCGCGGTCGAGCGTCTGGCGCATCTGCGGCTGGCCCGATTCGAGCGACTCCACGCGCGTGTTGCGCAGGTGGCGCGTCTCGATCTCCTTCTGTGCCCACGTCTGGTACGCCGCGCCGGCCGCGTCGGGGCCCGCCACCAGCAGCCGGTAGGTCACGCGGCTGCCCCAGCCGATGAGGCCCGTGGCATCGAGGTCCGTCAGCGGCAGCATGACGCGCGGGGCAAAGTTCATGAAGCCCGCGCCACGGTCGAGCTCCTGCGTGATCAGGCGGTCGATGCGGAAGGTCTTGTTGCCGAGCTGGAGGCTGTCGCCGACGTGCAGGTTCAGCGCGGTAAGCAGCGCCTCGTCGGCCCATACCGTACCCGGCGCGGGAATGCCCGCCGCTTCCTGCTCGGTGCCGTTCGGCGCCGTGGCGGTCTTGAGGCGGCCACGCAGCGGATAGCCGTCACTGACCGCCTTGAGCGCGGCCAGCTGGCTCGCGGCCTCGCCGTTGCCGGCCGCCGCCGCGGGCCGCGCCGTCGCCATGCTCGGGAACGTCACGGTCTGCGCGGTCTGCAGGCCACTGGCCGTCGCGCGCTCGACGAAGGCGGCCGGCAACGGCTGGTCCGCGATCAGCAGCACGTCGGCCGCGATCATCTGCCGCGCGTCGCGTTCGAGCCCCAGCCGCATGCGGTCGGCCAGAAAACCGACGCTGGTCAGCGCGGCCACCGCGAGCACGAGCGCGAACAGCAGCAGGGTCAGTTCGCCGGCCAGCCAGTCCCGGCGCGCCATGCGCAGGGCCTGATGCCAGGGGGAGAAACGGGCGGAGTCGTTTGACATCGATGACGGTCAGGTTCGGTCGGAGGGCGCGCGCGGGCCGCGCAGGCTCGCATGCAGGCGGCGCATGCCGCGCCAGAGTTTCGGGATCAGCCAGATCGCGACGATCAGGAAGACGGCCAGCAGCAGGAAGAACACCACAGGCAGGAAGAATGCCAGCAGCAGCCCGCCCGTGGCGGTCACGTCCTCCGTGAAAGAGGCCAGCCAGTTGGAAAAAGGTTCCGGAGAGACATTGATCAGCGCGCGGGTGCCGGCCTTGGCCGCGTGCGCGGTGCCGGCGAGCGTGCCGCCGACGAGGCCGGCGCCGACGATCCACTGCGGGTCCATATGGCCGAACGCCGCGGCGGCCAGCACCGCGCCGGCCGGAATGCGGATAAACGTCTGGATACTGTCCCAGACGGTGTCGAAGCCGGGCACCTTGTCGGCGACGAACTCGGCCACGGCGAGCACGCCGGCAATGCCGATCACCCACCAGGAAGCCAGCACGTCGAGGCCGCCGGGCAGCTGCAGCCAGCCCAGCCGCGCGAGCGCGCCCGCGGTCAGCACGGCCAGGTACAGGCGCAATCCGCTGGCCCAGGACATGCCCGCGGCCAGCGCGGCGGTTTCCAGCATGGGGGCCTCGCGGTGGTCAGATGATGTCGAGTGTAACGGAAGCGGGAGACACCCTCTTCCCGCTACTCCGCCACCGTCTCCAGCTTCGGCAATTGCGGCAGGTCCGCGGCCACCTCGGCGATCGCCCGGCGGAGCCACATCACGTCCGGCGCCGCGTGGCTGCGTTCGTGCCAGAGCTGGTAGAACCGCATGCGCGGAAACGGTACCGGCGACGGCACCATGCGGATCGGCAGGTATTGCGCATAGTGCGCCGCGAACTGCCGTCCGGTGGTGAACACCATGTCCGTCTTCATCAGCACGTACGGCACGAGCCCGAAGTAAGGCAGCGTGACCTGGATATTCCGCTTCAATCCCTGCTCCGCCAGCGCCTGGTCGATCATGCTGCGCTGCATCGACGCATACGGCGCCGGTGCCAGATGCGGCATTTCGAGGTAGTGCTTGAGCGTCAGGCCCTTGCGCGCGAGCGGATGCTGCGCGCCCAGCATGCACACCACCTCGTCGTCGAACAGCGGCGAGATATGCAGGTGTTCGGGCGGCGACAGCCAGTTGCCGACCACGATATCGAGGTGCCCCTGCTCCAGCGCATCGAGGAAATCGCTCGACTGCGTCATCGGATGCACGAACAGCTTGGCGCCCGGCGCCAGCCGCCGCACACGCTCGACGATATTGGGCAGGAAAAACGCATCGAGGTAGTCCGGCGCGCCCAGATGGAACGTGCGCACCGTGGTGGACGGATCGAACTGCTGCGGCGGCCGCGCGATGCGATCCATCGCGGCCAGGCTCTGCTCGGCCAGCGCCAGCAGCTCGCGCCCGCGCTCGGTCGGCACCATGCCGCTCTTGCCGCGCACCAGAATGGCGTCGCCCGTGATCTCGCGCAGGCGCTTCAGCGTATTGCTGATGGCCGGCTGCGACTGGCCGAGCCGCACGGCGGTGCGCGTGACGCTCTGCTCGGTCAGCAGCGTGTGCAGCACCCGCAACAGGTAGGTATCGAGGTGGTCGCGTCCGTGCATGAAGAGTCGAAATAAAGTCCGGGCGGGGCTGGGCGAAAAAACCGGGCAATGCCGCGCACCTTCGCGGTGCCGCACGGCTGGCGCGGGGGGAACGGAGAGGCGCATAGTGTATGTACGCCCCGCATGCAAGGTCAATTCGGGACTGCCACAGGCTGTCGGACACCGGTGGCTGATGCCCTTTATCACATGGGCCGAATATTGCATGAGGAAGGCCAGTGCTATGTTTGCTCCATCCACGAAAGAGAGAAAACCATGGAGACGCAAACCATCCGCTTCTACCACCGCGGCCAGGTCAGGGAGGTGACTGGCGCCGCCGTGACCCGCACGGTACTGCAGTACCTGCGCGAGGACGCGCGCTGCACGGGCACGAAGGAAGGCTGCGCCGAAGGCGACTGCGGCGCATGCACGGTGGTGATTGGCGAGCTTCGCGACGGCGCATCGGACGTCGAGTTCAAGGCCGTCAACGCCTGCATCCAGTTCCTGCCCACGCTCGACGGCAAGGCGCTGATCACGGTGGAGGACCTGCGCCAGCCCGACGGCGCGCTGCATCCCGTGCAGGAAGCGATGGTCGAATGCCACGGCTCGCAATGCGGCTTCTGCACGCCGGGCTTCGTCATGTCCCTGTGGGCGCTCTACCAGCAACATACGAACGGCCACCCGGCCGACGGCACGCCCGCCGCCACCCGCCCCACCCGCACCGCGATTTGCGACGCGCTGACCGGCAACCTGTGCCGCTGCACGGGCTACCGCCCGATCGTCGATGCCGGCCAGCGCATGATGCAGCTGCCCGTGCCGCAACCGGGCAAGCTCGATCCCGCGCGCATCGCCGAGACGCTGCGGACCCTGCGCCGCGCCGAGACGTTCCATTACAGCGCGCGCGACACCAACGCCGCCGAGCAGCATTTCTATGCGCCGCGCACGGCCGCCGAGTTCGGCCGCATCAAGGCGAACGAACCCGGCATCCGCATTCTCGCGGGCAGCACCGACGTGGGCCTGTGGGTCACGAAGCAGTTCCGCGAACTCGGCAACCTGCTCTACGTCGGGCAGGTGGAAGACCTGCAAACGCTCGCCGAGCGGGACGGGATGCTCGAGATCGGCGCCGGCGTGGTCCTCGAAAAGGCCTATGCCGCCCTCACGGCCGCGCATCCGGAACTGGAAGAACTGTGGAAGCGCTTCGCCTCGCTGCCCATCCGCAACGCGGGCACGCTCGGCGGCAATATCGCGAACGGCTCGCCGATCGGTGACTCGATGCCCGCGCTCATCGCGCTGGGTGCCGAAGTCGTGCTCCAGCATGGCGAGACGCGCCGCACGCTGCCGCTCGAGGACCTGTACCTCGCCTACCAGAAGACCGCGATGGTCCCCGGCGAATTCGTCGCCGCGCTGCGTGTCCCGGCAAAGGGACATGCGGGCAGCGTCGCGCATTTCCGCACGTACAAGCTCTCCAAACGTTTCGACGAGGATATCTCGGCCGTGTGCGCGGCCTTCGGCATCGACGTGGAGCATGGCGTGGTCACGCGCGCGCGCATCGCGTTCGGCGGCATGGCCGCCACGCCCAGGCGCGCCACGCTGACCGAAGCGGCATTGACCGGCCAGCCCTGGAACGAAGCCACCGCGCGCGCCGGCATGGCCGCGCTGGCCAGCGACTATGCGCCGCTCTCCGATATGCGCGCCACCGCGTCGTACCGCGCGCGCGGCGCCGCCAACCTGCTCTATCGGTTCTGGCTGGAGACCCGCGCCGACGCGCTGCCCGCCGCGGCGGTGAATGTGCGGGCCGCGGGTGCGGGCGAACTCGCCGTGGCCGGGGCCTGAGGAGACGACATGAACAAGCAGACCGAACCGTTCCTGCTCGACGCCAGCACCGCACGGGAATCCACGCCGCAGGTCGGCGTCTCCCGTCCGCACGAATCGGCCCACCTCCATGTGGCCGGCACCGCGACCTACACCGACGATATCCCCGAACTGGCGGGCACGCTCCATGCCGCGCTCGGCATGAGCACCCGCGCGCATGCGCGCATTCGCGCCATCTCGCTCGACAAGGTGCGCGCCGCGCCCGGCGTGGTGGACGTGCTGACCGCCGCCGATATTCCCGCGGTCAACGACTGCGGCCCGATCCTCCACGACGATCCGATCCTCGCGAAGGATGTCGTGCACTTTATCGGGCAGCCGATCTTCGTGGTGGTGGCGTCCTCGCACGACGACGCCCGCCGCGCCGCGCGCCGCGCCGAGATCGAATACGAAGACCTGCCGCCGATCCTGTCGCCCGAGGCCGCGCACGCGGCCGGCAGCTACGTGCTGCCGCCGATGCACCTCAGGCGCGGCGAGCCGCAAACGCATATCGATGCCGCCGCGCATCGCGACGCGGGCAGCATCCGCCTGGGCGGGCAGGAACAGTTCTATCTGGAAGGCCAGATCGCCTACGCGGCGCCGCGCGAGAACGACGGCATGCACGTGTGGTGCTCCACGCAGCATCCGACCGAAATGCAGCACGCGGTCGCGCATATGCTCGGCTGGCATGCGCACCAGGTGCTCGTGGAATGCCGGCGCATGGGCGGCGGCTTCGGCGGCAAGGAATCGCAATCGGCGATGTTCGCGTGCTGCGCGGCGCTGGCCGCGTGGAAGCTGCTGTGTCCCGTGAAGCTGCGCCCCGACCGTGACGACGACATGATGATCACGGGCAAGCGCCATGACTTCAACTTCGACTTCGAGGTCGGCCACGACGACGACGGCCGCATCGAAGGGGTGCGCGTGGAGATGGTGTCGCGCGCGGGCTTCTCCGCGGACCTGTCGGGCCCCGTGATGACGCGCGCCATCTGCCACTTCGACAATGCCTACTGGCTGCCGAACGTGCAGATCGACGGATACTGCGGCCGCACCAATACGCAGAGCAATACCGCATTCCGCGGCTTCGGCGGCCCGCAGGGCGCGTTCGCGGTCGAGTACATCCTCGACAATGTGGCCCGCAACGTTGGCAAGGACTCGCTGGCCGTGCGCCGCGCGAACTTCTACGGCAAGACCGAGCGCAACGTCACGCCGTATGGCCAGACCGTCGAGGACAACGTGATTCACGAACTCATCGACGAGCTCGTGGCATCGAGCGAATATCAGGCACGGCGCGACGCCACGCGCGCGTTCAACGCGACGAGCCCGATCCTCAAGAAGGGCATCGCGATCACGCCGGTCAAGTTCGGCATCTCGTTCAACGTCGCGCACTTCAACCAGGCCGGCGCGCTCGTGCACGTCTACAACGACGGCTCGGTGCTCGTGAACCATGGCGGCACCGAAATGGGCCAGGGCCTGAATACGAAGGTCGCGATGATCGTCGCCCACGAGCTCGGCATCCGCATGGAACGCGTGCGCGTCACCGCCACCGACACCAGCAAGGTCGCCAACACCTCGGCCACGGCCGCGTCCACCGGCGCGGACCTCAACGGCAAGGCCGCGCAGGACGCCGCGCGCCAGATCCGCGAGCGCCTGACGGCATTCGTCGCGCGCAAGGCTGGGGTGGAGGCCGACACCGTGTGCTTCGGCGACGACCTCGTGGTCGCCGGCGAGTTGCGCATGGACTTCGGCGACCTCGCGCGCGAGGCCTACGTGGCGCGCGTGCAGCTGTGGTCGGACGGTTTCTATGTCACGCCCAAGCTGTACTGGGACCAGTCGAAGCTGCAGGGGCGCCCGTTCTACTACTACGCGTATGGCGCGGCATGCTCCGAAGTCATCGTGGACACGCTGACCGGCGAATGGAAACTGCTGCGCGCGGACGCGCTGCACGATGCGGGCAAGTCGCTGAACCCGGCCATCGATATCGGGCAGGTGGAAGGCGCGTTCATCCAGGGCATGGGCTGGCTGACCACCGAGGAGTTGTGGTGGAACAAGGACGGCAAGCTCATGACGCATGCGCCGTCCACGTACAAGATCCCGACCGTCAACGACTGCCCGGAAGACTTCCACGTGCGGCTGTTCCAGAACCGCAACGTCGAGGACAGCATCCACCGGTCCAAGGCCGTCGGCGAACCGCCGCTGCTGCTGCCGTTCTCGGTGTTCTTCGCCATCCGCGACGCGATTGCCGCGGTGGGCGACTACCGCATCAATCCGCCACTGCGCGCGCCGGCCACGAGCGAGGCGATTCTCGATGCCGTGGAGGCGGTACAGGCCATGCGGGCGGCGCAACCGGTCCCGGCCGCCGAGGCCACGGAGGCAGCGGCGCAAGCCGTCTGAGCACGCGATGCAGGACGCCCCGCTCAAGCCCTTCCGCTTTGCCGACGCCGCGCGCTGGATTCGCGCCGGCGTGCCCGTGGTCATGGTCACGATCGCCGAGGTGCGCGGTTCCGCGCCGCGCGAGGCCGGCATCCGCATGCTGGTCACGGCCGACGATCTCGTCGGCACCATCGGCGGCGGGCATCTCGAATGGCGCGGCATGGATATCGCGCGCGAGATGATGGCGGAACGCGCGGCCCCCCGTCGCATCGAACGGATTCCGCTCGGTCCCGCGCTCGGGCAATGCTGCGGCGGCGTGGTATGGCTCGCGTTCGAGGTGCTCGGCACGGAAGACCTGCGCTGGCTCGACGCGGTGGAACAGGCGTTTGCGGCCGGGCATGGCATCGAACGCACGGTTTCGTTACGCCATGCGCAGCGGGCGGTCGCGTTCGCCGACAGCCGCGCGCTGCTGCCGGCGGTCACGCATGACGAGGATGGCTGGATCGACACGCTCGTGCCGGATCCGCTCCACGTCGTGCTGTTCGGCGCGGGCCATGTCGGCCATGCGCTGGTCGGCGTGCTGGCGAACCTGCCCTGCCGCGTGCACTGGGTCGACGAGCGCGACACGCTGTTCCCCGGCGATCTGCCCGGCAACGTCGAGGCCGAGGCCAGCGACACGCCCGAGGCCGTCGTCGATCAGGCCCCCGCCGGCAGCTACTTCCTCGTCATGACGCACAGCCATGCGCTGGACCTGTCGCTGTGCGAGCGCATCCTGCGGCGGACGGATTTCGCGTATTTCGGGCTGATCGGCTCGAAGACCAAGCGCGCGCGCTTCGAGCATCGGCTCTCGGACCACGGCGTGGACCCCGTCCGCTTCGCGGAAATGACGTGTCCGATCGGTGTCGCCGGCATTACGGACAAGGCTCCGGCTATGATTGCGGTAGCGATCGTCGCCCAGTTGCTGCAGGTGCGGGATCAGCGCATTGCCGCGCTGTCCGCCAGCCGCATGGAGGCGGTGGCGCAGTAATCCGGCGCGCCGGGCTCACGAAGCCTGGCGCGAAGACACCGACAGACATAGAAGAGGGCCCCATGACCATCGACGCCGCGCTCGCGGACAGGATCCGCCGTACCCCAAAGGCCGAACTGCACGTGCATATCGAAGGCACGCTCGAACCCGAGCGTATCTTCCGCCTGGCCCAGCGCAACCAGGTCTCGCTGCCCTACCCCAGCGTCGAGGCGCTGCGCGAAGCGTATGCGTTCACCGACCTGCAATCGTTTCTCGACATCTACTACGCGGGCGCCAGCGTGCTGCTGACCGAGGAAGACTTCTTCGACATGACGATGGACTACGTCCAGCGTGCCGTGGCCGACAACGTGCGCCACGCGGAGATCTTCTTCGACCCGCAGACCCACACCGCGCGCGGCGTGCCGATGGGCACCGTCATCGACGGCATTGCCGACGCGCTCGCGCAGGCGCGCACCGAATACGATTTCTCGAGCAGCATGATCCTCTGCTTCCTGCGGCATCTGTCCGAGGAAGACGCGTTTGCCACGCTCGAGGCGGCGCTGCCCTATCGCGACCGCTTCGTCGGCGTGGGGCTCGACTCCTCCGAGCGGGGGCATCCCCCCGAGAAGTGGGGGCGCGGGGTGGGGCCCGCCGCGGTGCAGGGGGGTTGGCCGGTCGCGCCCGCCCGGGGGGGGGGC
>NZ_JASATF010000007.1:0-226481 GCF_038440175.1 Cupriavidus sp. OTU4054 | reverse complement strand
GGCCCGGGGGGGGGCGCTGGGGGGCGCGGGGGCGCCCCGCCAACAATTTCCCGGGGGGCGCTATGGGGCGCGGCGAACAGGTACGCAAGTACGATACCGTGATCGGCGTGGCGGATCGCGATATCGCGCCGGGCGATCACGTACACAGCCACAACCTGCGGCTCGTGGACTTCTACCGCGATCCCGCGTTCTGCGCGGACGTGCGGCCCATCGACTACGTGCCAGAGGCGGAGCGCGCGACGTTCCTCGGCTACGTGCGCCCCGACGGCCGCGTGGGCACGCGCAATTTCATCGGCATCCTGGCGTCGGTCAACTGTTCGGCCACGGTCATCAAGCATATCGCCGCGCATTTCACGCGCGAGCGGCTGGCCGGCTATCCCAATGTCGATGGCGTGGTGGCGTTCGCGCAGAGCAGCGGCTGCGGCATGTCGTCGCCGAGCGAGCACTTCGACCTGCTGCGCCGCACGATCGCCGGCTATGCGCGCCATGCGAATCTGGCCGGTGTGCTGATCGTCGGTCTGGGCTGCGAGCGCAATCAGGTCAGCGCGCTCGTCGAATCGCAGGGCCTCGCACCGGGCGAACAGCTGCATACGCTGGTCATGCAGGACACCGGCGGTACGCGCGCGACCATCGAGGCCGGCATCCGCGCCGTGGAGTCGATGCTGCCGCGCGCCAATGCCTGCACGCGCCAGCGCGTGAGCGCCAGCCATCTGAAGATCGGCCTCGAATGCGGCGGCTCGGACGGGTTCTCCGGCATCACCGCGAACCCCGCGCTCGGGGCGGCCATGGACATCCTCGTGCGGCACGGCGGCACGGCGATCCTGTCGGAGACGCCCGAGATCCATGGCGTGGAATACATGCTCACGCGCCGCGCGGTCACGCCCGAGGTCGGGCAGAAGCTGCTCGACCGCCTGGCGTGGTGGGAGCGGTATACGGCCGGCCAGAACGCGCAGTTCAACGGCGTGGTCGGTCACGGCAACCAGCAGGGCGGCCTCGCGAACATCTTCGAGAAGTCGCTGGGCTCCGCGATGAAAGGCGGCACCACCCCGCTGCAGGCCGTGTACGAATATGCCGAGCCGATCGACAAGGCCGGCTTCGTCTTCATGGACTCGCCCGGCTACGATCCCGTGGCCGCGACCGGCCAGATCGCCAGCGGCGCGAACATGATCTGCTTCACCACGGGCCGCGGCTCGATGTTCGGCTCCAAGCCCGCGCCGACGATCAAGCTCGCTTCCAACACGCCGATGTATCGGCGGCTCGAGGAAGACATGGACATCAACTGCGGCGTCGTGCTCGACGGCGAACTGTCCGTGGCGCAGCTTGGGGAACGGATCTTCGAACACATCCTCCGTGCCGCTTCCGGCGAGCCGACCAAGAGCGAACTGCTGGGGCTCGGCGATCATGAATTCGTGCCCTGGCACGTTGGCATCGTCAGTTGATCTCCCCCCTCCTTTTATCCGGTACGCCTCCATGTTGACTACTCTTACCGATCGGACGCTGCTGCGCGCGCAGAACTTTATCGACCAGCAGTGGCGAGACAGCGGCGCACGCTTCGAGGTGATCGATCCCGCGACGGGCGAAATCATCGCCCACGTGCCCGACAGCGACGCTGCCGATGCGAAGGCCGCCGCCGACGCCGCGGCGGCCGCGTTCCCGGACTGGAGCCGCCGCACCGCGCGCGAGCGCGCGCAGCGGATCAAGCGCTGGCACGCGCTGATCCTCTCCCACGAGCAGGACCTCGCGCGCATCATCTCGGCCGAGCAAGGCAAGCCCATGGCGGAAAGCCTTGGCGAGGTCCGCTATGGCGCCTCGTACGTCGAATGGTTCGCCGAGGAAGCCACACGCATCTGCGGCGACGTGGTCGCGGAAGCCGTGCCCGGACGCAAGATGATCGTGCTGAAGGAACCGGTCGGCGTGGTGGCCGCCATCACGCCGTGGAATTTCCCGCTGGCGATGATCGCGCGCAAGATCGCGCCCGCGCTCGCGGCCGGCTGCACCGTGGTCTGCAAGCCTGCCGAAGACACGCCGCTGACCGCGCTGGCCCTCGTATACCTGGCCGAGCAGGCGGGCCTGCCGCGCGGCGTACTCAATATCGTCACGGCCTCGCGCGTGCGGACGCCGGCCGTGGTCGACGCGTGGCTCGCGGACAGCCGCGTGCGCAAGATCACGTTCACAGGCTCCACGCCCGTGGGCAAGCACCTTGCGCGCGAGTCGGCCGGCACGCTCAAGAAGCTCTCGCTCGAACTCGGCGGCAATGCGCCCTTTATCGTCTTCGACGATGCCGACCTCGATGCCGCGGTGGAAGGCTTGATGGCCGCCAAGTTCCGGAACGGCGGCCAGACCTGTGTCTGCCCCAACCGCATTTATGTGCAGGCCGGCGTGCACGACATCTTCGTCGGCAAGCTGGCGGCGCGCGTCTCCGCGCTGCGCGTGGGCCCGGCCAGCGAGGCCGCGTCCCAGATCGGGCCGATGATCAACGCGCGTGCCGTGGCCAAGATCGACCGGCATGTGCGCGACGCGCTCGAGAAAGGCGCGCATGTGGTGGTCGGCGGCGAACGCGTGCGCACCGACGACGGTCCGCATTACTACGCGCCCACGGTACTCACCCGGGCGACCCCTGCCATGGCGCTGGCCGACGAGGAGACCTTCGGTCCGGTGGCGCCCATCTTCCGTTTCCACCACGAGGACGAGGTGATTCGCGATGCCAATGACACCCCATTCGGCCTTGCCGCGTATTTCTACTCGAACGATGTACGGCGCATCTGGCGCGTGGCACAGGCGCTGGAAACCGGCATCGTCGGGATCAACGAGGGCGCGCTCGCGTCTGAAGCGGCGCCGTTTGGCGGCGTGAAGGAGTCCGGTTACGGCCGGGAGGGCTCGCGTCACGGACTTGACGATTACATGCATACGAAGTATCTGTGCCAGGGGCAGCTCAGCTGACCCGCCCGAAAACAGAGACCAACACGGACACCAAGGAGACCGCATGCCCGCCCATAACCCGTTCAAGGCCGCCCTGGCCGCTGGCCAGCCGCAGATCGGACTCTGGATGTCCGCCGCATCGTCCTATCTGGCCGAGATCAGCGCCACGGCCGGCTTCGACTGGCTGCTCGTGGACGGCGAGCATGCGCCCAACGACGTGCGCTCGATCCTGGAAACGCTGCAGGCGCTCGGGCCCTACCGCTCGCAGGCCGTCGTACGTGCCGTCTCGGGCGAGACCGCACTGATCAAGCAGCTGCTCGATATCGGCGCGCGCACGCTGCTGATTCCGATGGTCGATACCGCCGAACAGGCCGCCGCGCTGGTGCGCGCCACGCGCTATCCGCCGTTCGGCGTGCGCGGCGTGGGCAGCGCCGTGGCGCGCGTGTCCCAGTGGTCGGCCCGCAAGGACTACCTGGCCGTGGCCGACGACGAGGTCTGCCTGCTCGTGCAGGCCGAAACCGTGACCGCCATGCAGAATCTGGAAGCGATCTGCGCCGTCGACGGCGTGCATGGCGTGTTTATCGGTCCGGCCGACCTCGCCGCGTCGATGGGCCATCGCGGCAACCCGGGGCACCCGGAGGTGCAGGACCAGATAGAATCCGCGATGCGCACGATCGTGGCGAGCGGCAAGGCGGCCGGTACGCTGACTTCCGACAACGCGCTCGCGCGCCGGTATCTGGAGCTGGGCTGCACGTTCGTGGCGACCGGCGTGGACGTACTGGTCTATGCCAACGCCGCGCGCCGGCTGGCCGCCGAGTTCCTGCCGGACCGCGCCGCCAGCATTGCCGCGCCGGGCGCTGCCTACTAACCTGCCGACTTTTCCGCCTGCTTTTCCGCCGACTTTCCCGCCCTCCGAGCCACGATGACCGCTTCCCCCACCCAAGCCGCCCTGCTGTCCGCCATGCAGGACATCGTCGGTGCCGGCAACTGCCTGACCGCCGATGCCGATACCGAGGCCTTTGTCACCGACTATCGCCGCCTCTATCGCGGCCGGTCGCCGGTGGTGGTCATGCCCGCGACGACCGGGCAGGTCAGCCGCGTGATGGCGTGGTGCCATGCTAACGACGTGCCCGTCGTGCCGCAGGGCGGCAACACGTCGCTGATGGGAGGCGCGGTGCCCGACGATAGCGGCATCGCCGTGGTCATCAGCCTCAAGAAGATGCATCGCGTGCTGGCGATCGATACGATCAACGACACGATGACCGTGGAAGCCGGCGTGACGCTGTCCGCGGCCCGTGCCGCGGCCGACGAAGCGAAGCGCCTGTTTCCGTTGCGCATCGGCTCGGAAGGTTCGTGCCAGATCGGCGGCAATCTCTCGACCAACGCGGGCGGCACGGCGGTCCTGCGCTACGGCAATATGCGCGACCTCGTGCTCGGCATCGAGGTGGTCCTGCCCGATGGCCGCGTGTTTTCATCGCTGAAAGGACTGCGCAAGGACAACACGGGCTACGACCTCAAGCACCTGTTCATCGGCGCGGAAGGCACGCTCGGCATCATCACGGGCGCGGTGCTCAAGCTGATGCCGCAGCCGCGCTCGACCGCGGTCGCCTTCGTGGCCGTACAGAGCCCCGAGGCCGCCGTGGACCTGCTTGGCCGTGCGCGCGCGCTGTCGGGCGGTGCCGTGACCGCCTTCGAACTGATCTCGGCGCCCGCGCTGGAGCTCGTGCTCGAGTATCTGGGCAATATCCCCTCGCCGCTCGAGAGCCGGCACGACTGGATGGTGCTGATCGAGCTGACGTCGGGCACCGACGAGGAGACGCTCGGCGGCACGCTGATGGAGATTCTCGAGGCGGGTCTGGAGGCGGGCCTCGTCGTCGATGCGGCCGTGGCATCGAGCCTGGCCGATGTGCAGCAGTTCTGGCGTATCCGGGAGGAAATCTCCGACGCGCAGACGCGCACCGGCGGAAGCATCAAGTGCGATATCTCGGTCCCCGTCTCGCGTATTGCGCAGTTCATCGGCAAGGCGTCGGCTGAAGTGCTGGCGCTGGAGCCCGCCACGCGCATGGTCATCTACGGCCATATGGGCGACGGCAATGTCCACTTCAATCCGCTGCGGCCTCGCGACCGCGACGCCAAGTCGTTCCTCGCCCAGTGGTACAAGCCCGTGTCGGACCTCGTGGATGGGCTGGCCCATGCCGAGAATGGCTCGATTTCGGCCGAGCATGGGGTCGGCGTGGCCAAGCGGGACGATCTGCTGCAATACAAGTCGTCGGTGGAGCTCGAATTGATGTGGCAGGTCAAGCGCGCGCTGGATCCGAAGAATCTGCTGAACCCGGGGCGGCTCCTGCCCGAGTTCAAGTAAGCAAAAAGGGAGCGGGGCCTGCGCCCCGCTCCCTGCCCTTCCGCGACTTGCTTTGATGCGCGATGGAAGCTCTGAAGATGCCGCTCAGCGCGGGCTCTTCTTGATGTCTTCCTTGGCATCGCCGTAGCTGGCCTGCGTCTTGCCAGCCACTTGCTCGGCCTTGCCCTTGATCTCGGTGGAGGTCTTGCCCGTGAGCTTGCCGGCGAGTTCCTTCGCCTTGCCCTTGGCCTCGGTCATGCGACCCTTCACTTGGTCCTTGTTCATGATTACGCTCCTTGCGGTCAGTTTGTGGGCGCCTCCGAAGTACGCTTTGCATCGCGTCGGAAGCGGCTCACTGTCAGTGTAGAAAAACCGGCGCCCGGATTTTGTAGGACAGGCGCGCAACGTGCTGTCAGAACAGGCCGAAGACCTTATCGGCACTCGCGCAAAACCTGCATGCCCTTATGCGGCAGGGTCCCATAACGATCCGCAAATTCCTTCGTTCGTCGGACGCGTCACCGCCGCTTATCGTGTGGGTCGGCTCACCACCCTCATTTGCGCCCCATGCCCGATCGGAACGACCCGTATCTCGACCCCGCCCGGCGGGATGCCCTGTGGAAGCTCGGCCGCGTCGGCCTCGGCGCGGCAACGCTGTCCGCCCTCACTCCGTTCAGCGCATTCAGTGCCCCATCCGCCGCGGCGCGCCCGGACGTCATCCGCATCGGCGTGGCGCAGCCCGCCACCGGCACGCCGCCGACCTTCGCCGGCAGTTCGCTCTCCATCGCGCACGCCAAGGGCTGGGTCGAGGAAGCGTTCAAGCCTGCCGGCACGCGTATCGAGTGGTACTTCTTCAAGGGCGCCGGTCCCGCCGTCAACGAGGCCCTGACCAACCGCCAGCTGGACTTCGCGCTGCAGGGCGACCTGCCTTCGATCGTCGCGCGCGCGGCCGGTCTGAAGACGCGGCTGGTGCTGGCCACCGGCGTGCGGACCAACATCTATATCGGCGTGCCGCCGGACTCTCCGCTCAAGACGGTGGCGGATCTGCGCGGCAAGCGGGTATCGCTGTTCAAGGGCACGAATATGCATTTGCCGGCACTGCGGCTGCTCGAATCGCAGGGTCTGACCGAGAAGGACGTGCGGCTCCTGAACCTCGATACCGCCGGCTATCTCGCGGCACTGACCACGCGCGATATCGACGCGGCCATCGGCGCCATGGACATCCTGCGCCTGCGCGACAAGGGCGCCGTGCGCGTGCTGTATACGAGCAAGGGCCAGTCGCCGATCTATACGCGGCAGAGCCATGTCCTGGTCACCGACGACTTCGCCGGCCGCTATCCGGAGGCCACGCAGCAGTTCGTGCGCACGGCCGTCGAATCGGCGCGCTGGGCCTCGGATGAAAAGAATCGCGAAGAAGTGCTGCGGACATGGGCGCGCGCGGGCACGCCTTACGAGCACTGGAAGGAAGACTTCGACGGCGAACCGCTGCGCGTTCGCCTCAATCCGAACTTCGATCCGTTCCTCGTTGCCCGCTACAAGGACGCCGTGGAGCAGTCCTATCGGTTCCGCCTCAGCCGCGCGCGCTTCGACGTGGACCAGTGGATCGATCAGCGCTACCTGCGTACCGCGCTCGACGAGCTGAAGCTCCAGACTTACTGGCCCATCTACCAGCCGGACGGCAAGATCCTGGGGGCGTAATGGCAACAGACTCGCTCGCGCTGGAAGCGCCGCGGCCCGCCGTTGCCCTCGACGGCTACCGCCGGCATATCGTGGACGTGCTGCTCGCCTGGCCCGTGCCGCTGGCGCTGCTGGCCATCTGGTACATCGCCGCCCGCTTCGAATGGATTCCACCGCAGGTCCTGCCGACGCCCGAAGCCGTGGCGCACACGCTGGCGGACCTGCACGCGTCCGGCGAGCTATGGGACAACCTGCGCATCAGCGCGCTGCGCGTGGCGGCCGGATTCGGCGTCGGCCTCGTCGCCGGCTTGTCGCTGGGCACGGCCATGGGACTGTCGCCGCGGTTCCGCGACTACGTCTATCCCACATTCAAGGCGTTCAGCCAGGTGCCCGTACTCGGATGGCTGCCGCTGCTGATGCTGCTGGTCGGCATCGACGAAGCGCTCAAGATCATCCTGATTGCCAAGGCGGCGCTCGTGCCGATTGCCATCAACACGTACAAGGGCATCGGCAACGTGCCCGCCCCGTATCTGGAAGTGGCGCGCGTGCTGCGGCTGTCGCGATGGCAGACGCTGTCGCGCGTGATCTTTCCCGCGGCGGCCGCGCCCGTATGGAATGGCATTCGCTATGGATTGACGCATGCGTGGCTCGCGCTCGTCGTCGTGGAGCTGCTCGCCTCCTCCGAGGGGCTGGGCTACATGATCGTGTACGGACGGCAGCTGTTCCAGCTCGATATGGTGATCGCGGCGGTCATCGTCGTCGGCGCGATCGGCTTTACGCTCGATCAGCTGCTCGCGCGGGCCGAGCGTGTCGTGTTGCGCTGGCGGAAACCGGGCTTTTGAGGAGGCACATGCCATGATTGCATCCACGAAGCCGGGCATTCCACGCGTGCTGCGCGGATGGGTGTTGCCGGTCGGTCTCGTTACGCTCTGGTGGGCCGCCGTCGCATTCGGCTGGTCCAGATCGCCGCTGCTCGTGGCGCCGTCCAAGGTTTGGGATACCGCCGTCGAGCAGATTGTCAGCGGCAAGCTGTTCGCGGCCCTGGCCGCGAGCCTGTGGCGCGATCTGGCAGGTTTCGCCATCGGCACGACCGTCGGCCTCGTGTTCGGTACCGCGCTTGGCCTGTCGCGTCTGTTCGAGAAAATGGTCGGCCCGACGTTCCACACGGTCAAGCAGATCTCGCTGTTCGCGTGGATTCCGCTGATCTCGGTCTGGTTCGGCCTCGGCGATACCGCCAAGGTCGTCTTCCTGTCGCTGGCCGCATTCTTCCCCGTCGTGCTCAACACCTTCGAGGGCATTCGTGGCGTGCCGGCGGACCTGATCGAGGTCTCGCGCGTGCTGCGCTTTACGCGCCGGCAAACGCTGTGGCGCGTGGTACTGCCCGCTGCCTCGCCCGCGATCTTCGCGGGCATTCATCTGGCGCTGATCTATGCGTGGCTGGCCACGCTCGGCGCCGAGTACCTGCTGGTGTCCGGCAAGGGCATCGGCAACACGATGATCGACGGCCGCGAGAACTTCTGGATGGACCTCGTGCTGTTCGGCGTCATCGTCGTGGGCCTCGTCGGCTTCACCCTCAACTGGATCGCCGGCCATATCGAGGCGCGGCTGCTGCGCTGGCGCGGCCGCTCGGTCGCCGCCCACTGAACCTCTTTCGGAGACATGCCGATGGCACATGCCGGCACACTCGATATCTCGCATTTGTCGAAACAGTACGACGTCAAGGGCGCGGCCCTGCCGGTGCTCGAGGACATCACGCTCTCCATCCAGCCCGGCGAATTCGTCAGCGTGGTCGGCACCAGCGGATGCGGCAAGTCCACGCTGCTGCGGCTGATCGTCGGCCTCGAGGACGAATACCGCGGCGAGATCCTGCTCGACGGCAAGCGCGTGGTGGGCACGAGCCTGCAGCGCGGCATCGTGTTCCAGGAGCATCGGCTGTTTCCGTGGCTCACGGTCGAGCAGAACATCTCGCTGGCCTTGCTGAACAGCGGCCTCAGCGAAGGCGACAAGTTCCGCACCGTGCAGTCCCATATCGACCTCGTCGGACTGGGCGGCTTCGAACACGCCTATCCGTACCAGTTGTCGGGCGGGATGTCCCAGCGCGTGGCCATCGCGCGGGCGCTCGTCACGCGTCCGGACATCCTGCTGCTGGACGAACCGTTCGGCGCGCTCGATGCGCTGACGCGCGCTTACCTGCAACAGGAACTCCACCGCATCTGGCAGGCCGAGGGCATCACGATGATTCTCGTCACGCATGACGTCGAGGAAGCGGTCTACCTCGGCGAACGCGTGGTGGTCATGGAGCCTCGGCCTGGACGTATCCGCCGCATCGTGCCCGTGGATCTCGCCCATCCGCGCGAACGGTCGGCGCCCGCGTTCTCGCGCATCCGGGACACCGTGCTGCGCGAATTCGGCGACAAGCCGGCCGAAGCCGCCGCGCCGCCGCTGGCACCGCAGCTGCACGTCGTGACCGATCACGTGCCGCTTGCGTTTCAGTTTGCAGTCTGACTATTTCGATAACGAACACAGGGGAGTGAATATGAAAGCAGGAACGATCTACCGCCGGCGCACGTTGGCACTGCTGGCGGCAGTGATCGCGGGCGGTGTCATGCAGACGGCCGGTATCGCGCATGCGGCCGATGCGGACAAGAAGGAAATTCGCTTCGGCGCGACGGCAGGCCCGTACGCGGATCAGGTGCGCTTCGGGATCAAGCCGATTCTCGAACAGCGCGGGTACAAGGTGACGATCGTCGAGTTCAGCGACTACGTGCAGCCGAACCTCGCACTCGCCGACGGGGCGATCGACGCCAATGCCTTCCAGCACGAGGTGTATCTGAAGAAGTTCTCGTCGGATCGCAAGCTGCAACTGTCGGAGGTCGTGAAGGTGCCGACCGCGCCGATCGGCATCTACAGCCGCAAGCACAAGTCGCTGCAGGACGTGAAGAGCGGCGCGACGGTCTCGCTACCGAACGACCCGACCAACCTTGCGCGCGCGATCGCGATTCTGCAGCAGATCGGCTGGGTCACGCTCAAGCCGGGCACCGACGCCGTGCGCGCGTCCGAGCGCGATATCGACGGCAATCCGCACAAGCTCAAGCTCGTGCAACTGGAGGCCGCGCAGTTGCCGCGCTCGCTCGACGATGTGGACTATGCGTTCGTCAACGGCAACTTCGCGCTGGCGTCGGGGCTGTCGCTGACATCGGCGCTAAAGCTGGAAGCCATTCCGGACTACTACATGAACCTCGTGGCCGTGCGCACGACCGATATCAATCGGCCGTTTGTCGCCGATATCCGCGATGCGTATCGGTCGGCCGAGTTCAAGGCCGTGACCCAGCAGAAGTTTGCGGGCTTCAATCCTCCGGCGTATCAACGCTAACCGAACGTTAACCGAACGCTGACCGAGCGCTGACCGGCGCCGGTCAGGCCAGTTGCGCGTAGCCGCGCAGCTGCGCCTCGCGCTCCATCGAGGCAATCGGCAGGTAGTCGGCCACGGTGGAGCGCACCACGTCGCCCAGGTGGAGCCGCGCACTGAGGTCGGGGCGCTCGTGCAGCACGCTGCGCAAGGCCGCGCGTACGCGGCGGACCAGCGCCACGCTCGCGCGCCGGGAAGCGATAAACGGCAGCCCGGGCACGGGCCGCGTAAAGCCGATCTGCCGCACGCCGGCCACCAGTTCGGGATGATGCTCGGCCGCGAATGCCAGCGTGACGCAATCGATGGCGGCCACGTCCGCTTCGTCGTTGCCCAGCGCGGCCAGCGACGCCAGATGGGAACCGGTGAGCACGATCTGGCTGAAGAACCGGCCGCCGTCGGTGTCTGCCTTGACCAGCGGCGCCACCGCATGGCGCAGCGCATTCATGCCGCTATGCGAATCGGGGCCGTTGCAGGCGGCACGCGCGCCGCGACAGTCGGCCAGCGACCTGGGACCGCCCGCGCGCACCACGAGCGCGCTGCGATAGCGTTGCCGGTGACAGCCCGGCACGTCGAACCGCGGCGTGCCGATCAGGCGCACGTGCGGCGCCAGTCCGCGTACGAGCGGGAGTCCGCAGGTCTGCGACAGCAGCAGATCGTCGCGATGCCAGAATGCCTGCAGCGCATCGTGGCCTTCGCCGGGATCCACGGCGCGCAGGGCGATGGCGCTCCCCTCGGCCGCACCGTCGCGTGCCAGTGCGTCGCCCACGCGCTCGATCAGCTCGAGCCAGTCGGCGCGCAGAGAGGCGGAAACGTTGTACATGGGCAGTGCGGCTACCCAGCGCTCGAGCTTAGCCATGGCTGGACGGTCCCTGAAATATCGGGTGCGCGACGGGTGCCACCGGGCGCCACGCATACCGCCGCAGCCACTCCCGATAGCCCCGCACGAAAAAGCCGTCATTGCGTGCCAGGTAGTCCTCCGCGCGACGCCGGTACACCCAGCCGAGCGCGAACCACGGCACCGAGGGCAGATCGTGATGCACGAGGTGATAGTTGTTGTTGAGGAACAGCAGCCGCCAGCCCAGCCCCGCATCGTTGATGATGCTGCGGCCCGGATGCGAATCGCTGGGACGGTGCTCCTGGAACGACCGGATGGCCGCGAGCGACATGGCCGGATATGCAATGCCGCAGAGCACCAGCCACACGGGGATGCCGCAAGCATATTGCAGCCACCCCAGCAATACCGCCAGCGCCGACAGATGCGCGAGCCACATCGGCACATCGCGCCAGTCCCCCGCCCTCACCTTGCCCGCCGCCTCCGCCGCGATCGCGTAGATCGAGAACGCGGGCTGCAGCACCACGCGCCCGAGCAGCGTATTGCGCGTGGCGTAGAGCCGGCGGCGCAGCGGACCCGCCGCCTGCCATTCGATCGGAAACAGGAAATAGCTTTCAGGATCCGCCTCGGGATGCGTGAGCTCCGCATCGTGATGCTGGAGATGCGCGCGCCGGTAGAGGCCGTACGGGAGCCATACGCCGAGGGGCGCCGCACCGAGCAACGTATTGAGCCATGGCACGCGCGTCGGATGACCATGCAGCAGCTCGTGCTGCAGCGAGAGGTACCACGTGGTGGCCAGCGTGAGCAGCACGCAGGTCAGCGGCAATCCCAGCCGCGCCGCGTTGGCCGCGACGCCGAACCAGGATCCATAGACGGCCACCACAAGCATCCATGTCGGCATTTCCGTGCGCCAGAGCCAGTGCCGCGCCGCGCGCGTCAGCTCTTCGCGTTGCCGATCGTCGAGGTAGATTGCCATGGCTCCTGTCAGTGCCGTGATACGAGACTGCAGGATACGGCCCGGGGTATGTGCACGGGAACGAATGAATGCCGATAACCATATGCACTTGTCGACGCAGCCACGCTTACGCCACCGCACGCTCCTCGATACGCGCGGCTTCCAGTTGCGCGATCAACGCGCGCGTCACCTTGCCGACCTGCGGAATATGCTCGGTCACGGCATTCGACTCCCAGAAGACCCCGCGCAATGGATGCCCCACGGCATGGAGCCCCGCCTGCGGGTGCCCATGCGCGTCGAGCAGCGCGCAGGTGTCGCGCGCCGCCTGCAGGCCAAAGCCCAGCGGGTCGGGCAGCACGAGCCCGCGTGCCAGCACATCGCGGCAAAGCGGATCGTCGCTGCGTCGCCAGTCGTATTCGAAACCGAGGCAATTGACCACGCGGTCTGCCTCGAGCGTGTGCACCGCGGTACCGCCGCGCTCGCGCCAGCGCACGGCCAGCCGGCCGTCGGCCAGCGCCTCCACCGCCAGCAACTGCCCGGCCTCATGACGATAGCGTCCATCGGCCTTGACGCGCGTTTGCCAGGCAAGCGCCACCGGCGCCGAGCGATGCAGCGACACGTCCCATAGCGATCGCAGCGTACGGACGAAGCGGCGGCGTTCGGCTTCGGATGCGCGCGCCCATAGCGCATCCACATGCAGCCGCAATGTCGGCACGATGCGCTGCCAGTCCTCGCCCTGCGCGCGCAACCGGCGCAGCTGGGGATGGACCTGCCGGCCGAGCTCGCGCAGCGTCAGGCCGTGCTCTGGAATCTCGACGAAGTCGGGCCACGGCTCCAGCGCGCGACGTTCGTTGACGGCAAGCCCCTTGCGCGAGATCGCCACATGTTCGCCCCGAAACCCCGCATGCTCGGCGGAAATCAGACCGTCCAGCGCGCTCAGGCCCGCACCGAGATAGACGATGCGTCGCCCGCGCGCGATGCCATCGAGCGCGCCCGGCGCCCATTGGTCATGGACATACGCACGCGATGCGAGCACCGCATCGTCGATGGCAAACGGCAGATCCTTCGCGCGGCGTTGCATCAGGCCCGTGGCCAGCACGACCTTGTCAGCATGCCGCCGGCGGCCGTCGCCGAGCGTCACCACGTAGGACTTGCCTACCCGCTGCAAGCCCGTCGCGCGCGCACGCAGATGCTCGAGCGTCAGGCCCTCGCGCAATGCTGCCGGGTGGGTCGCCGTGCAGGTCGTCCACGTTTCCTGAAGATAGGCACCGTAGAGCCGCCGCGGCGGCAGACTGTCGCCCAGCGCCACGCCCTCCGGCGGCGTCCAGGCGCCCGCGGCCACCTGCCGCGCAAGCCAGTCCGTGAAGTGCCCGGGCTCGTCGTCGAACAGGCTGATCATCTTGCTGATGCCGTTGATCAGGTGATGCGGCAACGCCGTGGCATAGGCCACGCCAAGTCCCGGTGTCTCGGCCGGTTCGATCAGATCGATATGGAGCGGCACCGGCGACTGGCGCAGCAGCCGCAGCGCGACGGCCACGCCCGCGAAACCGCCGCCGACGATCGCAATGCGTGGGATAGCGGATGGCGCTGTCATACGGTTTCCCCTTCCCGCGCACCTTCGCGGACACCTTCGCGGACACCTTCCCGCACCCGATGGCTGGCCGCCACGTGATCCTCGCCGAGCAGCGCACGGCCGTCGCCATACAGCTTCTCGCGGAGCGTGCCGGGCCGATATTCGGTCTTGTAGACGCCGCGCCGCTGCAGTTCGGGCACCACGAGGTCCACGAAGTCGCGATGCGAATCGGGCATGATCGTGTAGCTGAGATTGAAGCCATCGACGCCCGTGTCCTCGATCCACGCCTGCATCGCGTCCGCCACCTGCTCCGGGGAGCCGACGATGACAGGCCCCTTGCCGCCAATCGCGTTATGCCGCGCCAGTTCACCGATGGTCCATACGCGGTCCGGATCGCCGATGGTAAAGCCCTCGATCGTCGATTGCATGGCCTCGCTGCGCTCGTACGTGAACGGCGCGTCGATATCCTTGCCGGCCAGATCGACACCGGTCCAGCGCGAGAACAGCGCCAGCGCGCCTTCGAGGCTCACATGCTGCTCGATATCGGCGAGCTTCGCGCGCGCCTCCTCCTCGGTACGGCCGACGATCACGGTCAGCAGCATGAAGAACAGCACCGATGCCGGATCGCGCCCCTGCTCCGCCACGCGGCGGCGGGTGTCCTCCACCGTATCGCGAATGACCTTGCGGCTCGGCGCGCTGATAAACACGCATTCCGCGTGTTTGGCGGCGAAGTCCTTCCCGCGCGCGGAGGCGCCGGCCTGATACAGCATCGGTGTGCGCTGCGGGGAAGGCTCGCTGTAGTGCACGCCTTCCATCTGGTAGTACTTGCCGTCGTGATGGATCTCGTGCACCTTGCTCGGGTCCGCAAAGACCTGTCCCTCGCGGTCGCGTACCGCGGCATCGTCCTCCCAGCTGCCTTCCCACAGCTTGTATAGCAGTTCCATATACTCGTCCGCCACGTCGTAGCGCTCGTCATGCCCGCGCGATTCGCCGAGGCCCACGGCCTTCGTGCCCGTGCTGCCGAAGCTCGTCACGATATTCCAGCCAACGCGGCCACCCGTCAGATGGTCGAGCGTCGACATGCGGCGCGCGAACTGATACGGCGGCTCGTAGGTCGTGCTGCTCGTCACCGCGAAGCCCAGGTGCGTCGTGACCTGCGCCATCGCGGAGACGAGCAGCAACGGATCCAGGCGCGGAAACTGCAGCGCGCCGCGAATGGCCGGCGCGTGCTCATTGCCGTACACGCTATACGTACTGATGCCGTCGGCCCAGAACAGCGCGTCGTAGAGGCCGCGTTCCGCGATCTGCGCGAGTTCGGTCCAGTAGGCCAGCGTGTGGTATTGCAGCGATTTGTCGCGCGGATGCTTCCACAGGCCCGGCGACAGATGGCTCGGGGCGAACGTGACGAAGGCGTTGATGCGGATTTCTTTTGGCACGGTGATGAGTATCGATAAGGCAACAGGATCGGATCAGGCGGGCTGCAAGGCGGGCGGCAAGGAGGATGTGAGGGTCGGCGCGGACACCGTTGCGGGATGCGCGGGCCGCTTGAGCCCAAGATGCTCCCGCAACGTCGTCCCCGTGTACTCGGTCCGATACAACCCCCGCCGCCGCAGTTCCGGAATCACGTGCGCGATAAAGTCATGGAGACCGCCCGGCAGATACGGGGCCATGATGTTGTAGCCATCGGCGCCGTAATGCCGGAACCGCTCCTCGAGCTCATCGGCGATCTGCGACGCCGTGCCGACGAGCTGCCAATGCCCGCGCGCGCCGGCCACGCGTTGGTACAGTTGCCGAATGGTCAGGTTCTCCCGCCGCGCGAGATCGATCACGAGTTGCTGGCGGCTCTTGGTGCCATTGGTCTCCGGCAGATCCGGAATGGGACCGTCGAGCGGATACTGCGACAGGTCCACGCCGCCCGCGATCGTCGATAGCAGCGACAGCCCGACCACGGGATCGATCAGCGCCTGCAGTTGCTCGAACTTCTCGCGGGCCTCCGCCTCGCTCGCGCCGACCACCGGGAAGACGCCCGGCATCACGCGCAGATCGTCATGCGAACGGCCATATCGCGCGAGCCTGCCCTTCAGGTCCGCATAGAACGCGACGGCTTCCTCGAGCGTCTGCTGCGCGGTGAACACGACCTCGCCATTGCGCGCCGCAAGCTCCTTGCCAGCTTCCGACGATCCCGCCTGCACCACCACCGGATGTCCCTGAGGCGTACGGGAGACGCTCAGCGGCCCCTGCACCTTGAAGTGCTCGCCGCGGTGATGCAGCACATGGCGCTTGGCCGCGTCGTAGAAGATGCCACGTTCCTTGTCCCGCACGAACGCGTCGTCCTCCCAGCTATTCCACAGTCCGGTGACCACTTCGACGAACTCGCGTGCCCGCGCGTAGCGGTCCGCGTGCGCGTAGTGCTTGTCGAGGTTGAAGTTGCGCGCCTCGTGCTCGTTGCCCGTGGTCACCACGTTCCAGCCCGCGCGGCCGCCGGACAGATGGTCGAGCGACGCGAACTTGCGCGCCACGTGATACGGCTCGTTGAACGAGGTCGAGGCGGTGGCCACAAGGCCGATCCGCTCCGTCACCGCCGACAGCGCCGACAACAGTGTCAGCGGCTCGAACTGTGCCTGATAGCTATGGGCGACGCGGCTCAGCACCTCGACGTTGTCGCCGCGCGTGCCCGCGCCGTCCGCGAGAAAGATCAGGTCGAACTTCGCCGCCTCGGCCGCGCGCGCGAGGTCCGCGTAGAACCGGAAGTCGATCCCGCCATCGGCCTGCGCATCGGGATGACGCCACGCCGCGATATGGTGGCCGGAGGGATACAGGAACGCGCCGAGGCTGATTTGCCCGCTTCGTTGAGTCATGGCTGGAGAAGGGAGGTGCCGAGGAAGCGTTCTAGCGTAATCAATTCCAGCACCGGCGCTAAACGCGATTTCCGCATGTCGATACCGGTTGGCGCCCGCCATCCATATACGAAATGAGTCTTTGTTCCGTAAGGTGCGCGTTCGCAAAATGCGTTCGATGAACGTTGCCTCCCGTATCCCCCCTTCCGCCAGCCGATCTTCCCGCCCCGATCTCGCCGCACTGCGCCACCTCGTGGAGACGCGCTTCGCCGCGCGTGAAGCGCTGGCGCACGAGCACGCGGCGCTGCCGCTCGACAACCTGCGCGAACTGCACGACGGTGGCTGGCTGCGCCTGACATTGCCGGACGCGCTCGGTGGCGCCGACAGCCGGCTCGGCACGGACGCCCCCGGTACCTATCTGCAGGCGATCCGCACGATTGCTCGCGTGTCGCCGGGCACGGCCCATTGCCTCCAGGTGCACAACCATGCGCTATGGACCGTGTGGGAGACCGGCACACCCTCGCAGCACGCGCGGTTTCTCGCGCCGCAACGCGAGCGGCTCTCGCTGTTCGCATTCCTCGGCAGCGAGCCCGGTCTCGCGCCGGGCTCGCCGCGTTACCAGACGCGTGCCGTCGCCGACGGCGATGGCCTCCGCGTCACGGGCGTCAAGCAATACGCGACCAACGGCATCGAGCACGGTTACGGGCTCGCCTTTGCATCGGTGGACGGTCCCGACGGCCTGATCCATAACCAGCAGATGGTCCTCGTGGAACCGTCGATGGCCGGTGTTACGCAGATCGGGGGCTGGTATCGCCCCACCGGCATGCGCGTGGCGGAAAGCCCGCGCGTCCAGCTCGACGACGTCCGCGTTCCGGCCTCGCATGTGCTGGGCCGCCCAGGCGACTATGTACGCGGTCGCTGGCAGGGGCGTTTCCATCTGGGCTTTGCGGCCAACTATCTGGGCATGGGCGAAGGGATCGCCGGATGGGCCACGGACTGGCTGCGCGACTTTCCCGAGCGCGTGGCGGATCCGTTCGTACAGGCGCACGTCGGCGAGGTACAGGTCGCCCTGCAGGCGGCCGCCGCCTCGCTCGACCATGCGATTGCCATATGGCGCGCCGGGGACGTGCAGCGGGCCGAACTGACCTCGATGGCCGCCAAGTCCACCTGCGCGCAGGCCGCGATGCTTGCGGCCGAAACGATGGGCCGCCTGACGGGTTCCACCGCGCTGTTCGACGATCATCCGCTGGGACGGCTGATCCGCGACCTGCACACGCACGTCCTGCACGTCGGACACGACCGCACGCATCAGACGATCGGTGCCGCCATGCTGGGGCAGGCCTTCGATTCCACGCGGCAGCGATGACCATGCGGACGCTGACGTGCGACGTGCTCGTGATCGGATACGGTGCCGCGGGCGCGGCCGCGGCGATCGAGGCTGCCGACGCCGGTGCGCGCGTGCTGCTCGTCGAGAAGATGCCCTGGCCCGGCGGCCTGTCCGTGGTCTCCGCCGGCGGCGCGCGCATGGCGTTCGACGCCGACGCAGCGCTCGACTATCTGCGCCACACCTGTGGTGGCCGCACGCCCGACGACGTCCTGCAAGTGCTCGCGCAGGGTATGCAGGACTTTCCGGCATGGTTGCGTGCGCTGGCCGACGACATTGGCGCCGAGCTCGTCGTGCGCAAGGCTGTCGGCAACTACCCGTTCCCCGGGTTCGAGTCCCTCGGCTATGCGGAAGTGCGGTCGCTGCCGGACGACCTCGCGTTCGGCGATCGCATTCCCGGCCATGTGACCGCGCTGTCGCCCCCCGGGGCGCGATTTTTCGGGCTATTGCAGGCGCATGTGGAGCGCCGGCCGATCTCCGTACTGACCGGCACGCGCGCGACGCGGCTATTGCGCGATGAGGACGGCCCCGTGCATGGCGCCATGCTCGCGGACGCGCACGGTGCGTTGCGCGTCCATGCGACGCGTGGCGTCATTCTCGCCTGTGGCGGCTTCGAGGCCGACCTCCGCATGCAGCAGGCATGGTTCGAGCCCGCCGAGGTCCTCAATGGCAGCTTCCTCGGCAACACCGGCGATGGCATTCGCATGGCGCAGGCGCTCGGAGCGGACCTCTGGCATATGTGGCACTTTCACGGCCCTTATGGCTTTCGGCATCCGGATCCGGCGTTTCCGTTCGGGCTGTACCCAAAGAGCTTTCCGATGTGGACGCCCGGGCATGCACACGACAACCTGCCTGTCATGCCGTGGATCCTCATCGATCAGCTCGGCCGGCGCTTTGCCAACGAGTACGAGCCCTACCCCGGCGATACCGGCGTGCGGCACTTCTCGCATCTCGACGGCAACCACGGGCGCAATACGCGGCTGCCGGCATGGATGGTGCTCGATGCCGATGGCTTCGCCATGTACAAGCTTGGCCGCTTCATCGCCCACGTCACGCCCGATGCGCCCGCAGCCGCGCGCGCGTTTGCATGGAGCGAGGACAACGGGCAGGAGCTCGCGCTCGGCATCTTCCGCGAGGCGGCGTCCGTATCGTCGCTGGCCGCGCTGGCGGACATGCCCGAGGCCGCCCTTGCCGCGGCGCTGGACGCCTGGAACGACGCGTGTGCCGCGCGGCACGACGACGCGTTCGGTCGCCCGCCGTCCACCATGCGTCCCATTGCGCGCGCGCCGTTCTATCTCGCGCGGGTCTGGCCGCTCGTCATCAACACGCAGGGCGGCCCCGTCCACGATGCCGACCAGCGCGTGCTCGATGTAGAGGGTCATGCCATCGCCGGCCTTTATGCGGCCGGCGAGCTCGGGAGCGCGTTTGGCCATCTCTATATGGCCGGCGGCAATCTTGCCGAATGCATCGTCGGCGGCCGCCGTGCGGCGCGCCATGCGGTATCGCGCGATGCCGCGCAACGGCCCGCCGCGCATGCCTTCCCCGAATCCGACCCTGTCGTGTTCTCCTGACCACCCCTTCCGCCACAAGGCGCTGTCACGTCCATCCCTGTCCAGAACATGAAGCTGTCGCTCCCCTCCCCGCACCGCACCGTCGCCGGAACGACCCTCGCCGCCGCGCTGCTCGCCGTCACCCTCCCCGCCGGCGCCATCGACGGCAAGCCCGCCGTCGACAAGCAGACGGTGGTCGTCGCCATCACCGCTCTGCCCGCCAACCTCGACCCGCTGATTCCGCCGAGCGTCGAGTCGGCCAAGTACGCATGGAACGCGTTCGACGCGCTCTATGGCTTCGACCGCCAGGGCAACCTCGAACCGCGTCTTGCCACCGGCTACGATATCAGCGGCGACGGTCTGGTCTGGACCTTCAAGCTGCGCAAGGGCGTCAAGTTCCAGAACGGCGACGCCTTCACCGCCGATGACGTCAAGTTCTCGATGGACCGTGTGCTGCAACCCGAGTCGAAGAGCACGCGGCGCCCGTTCTTCGCACCGATCATCGAATCGACGACGGTCAAGGATCCGCAGACCGTGGTGTTCCGCCTCAAGAAAAAGGATGGGGCGTTCCTGAACAAGCTGGCCGGCTATCTCTATATCGTGCCGCACAGGTACGCGCAATCGCTGCCGAACGCCGATGCCTTTGCGCAGGCCCCCATCGGCACCGGCCCGTGGAAGATCGTGCGCAATCAGGTCGGGCGCGAGCTCGCGTTCGAACGCTTCGACGGCTTCTGGGGCACCAAACCTGCGGTCTCGCGCCTCGTCTACAAGGTCGTGCCCGAGGCCAGCAGCCGCGCCAGCGCGCTGCTGGCGGGAGAGGTCGATCTGGCCACCGAAGTGCTGCCGACCGACCTCGAACGCCTGCAAGCCAACAAGGGGCTCGCGGCAGAAGTGGTCGATGGCGGCAGCCCGCTGCATATCCGCATCTACTCCAACGACGCCGCCTCGCCGCTATCGAAGCGCGACGTCCGGCTCGCGATGAACTATGCGGTGGACAAGAAGGCGCTGATCGCCAGCGTGCTGCGTGGCCAGGCGGCGGAACTCAATTCGCTGATTCCGTCGAGCTATCCGTATGGCAGCAATCCCGCGCTGAAGCCGTTCGCGTTCGATATCGCGAAGGCAAAACAGCTGCTCGGCGAAGCGGGGTATGCCAAGGGCTTCGATACCAGCCTCACCTGCCCGAGCAACCAGCCGCGCGTCATCTGCGAGACGCTGGCCGCGTACTGGGGTCAGGTCGGCATCCGCACACAGATCAAGGTCATCGACTCGGTCGCCTACAACCGCCTCAACAATACGCACCAGAGCGGCCCGCTCGTCGTCATGGGCTTCGGCAACGCGATCTACGACCCGATTCACGTCATCGGCGGCGCGGCGACGAAGGACGGCACGTGGTCGGACTATTTCAATCCCGAGGTCGAGAAACTCGTCACGCAGGTCGATGGCGAGCCCGAGAAGGCAAAGCGGGACGCCATTTTCCGGCAGATCCTGCAGGTCACGCGTGACGACGGGCAGGCCGTGCTGCTGGCCGAACCCAAGGTCATCTACGTCAAGGACCCGCAGTTGGACTGGAAGCCGCAGGTGGCCGGCTGGAGCCTGAACTTCCGCGAAGCGGCGTGGAAGTAAGCCAGGCATGCTCAACTACCTCCTCCGGCGCCTCGCGCAATCCGCGCTGACGGTCCTGCTCGTGATCGCGCTGATCTTTACGATCGTCCGCGCGATTGGCGACCCGACGCACCTGATGCTGCCACCCGAGGCCACGGAAGCGGACCGCGTCGTCCTGCGCCAGCAGATGGGGCTCGACCGGCCCCTGCCGGTGCAGTTCGCGAGCTTTCTCGGCGACCTCGCGCATGGCGACTTCGGGACCTCGTACCGCTTCTCGCGTCCCGCGCTCGGCGTCGTCGCGGAAGCACTGCTGCCCACGCTGATCCTCGCCGTGGCCGCGCTCGGTGTGGCCGTGCTCATCGGCCTGCCGTTGGGTATCGCGTCCGCGCTCTGGCCACACGGCGTCGTCGACCAGTTCGCCAAGGTGTTTGGCGTGCTCGGGCAGGCGGCGCCGCCGTTCTTCTTCAGCCTCATCTTCGTCAAGTTGTTCTCGCTCGAATTCCGCTGGTTTCCGACCGGCGGCTATGGCTCCGTGGCGCATCTGATCCTGCCGATGTGCGCGTTGGGCTGGTACGCCGCGGCGGGCGTGGCAAGACTGACGCTCTCGAGCATGACCACGGTCCTGCATTCGGAGTACATCAAGTTCGCGCGCATCAAGGGCGTGCCCGAACCGGTCATTGTGTTTCGGCATGCGCTGCGCAACGCCATCCTTCCCGTCATCACCTTCGTCTCGCTGCAGTTCGGTGTGCTGCTCGGCGGCGCGGTGTCGGTCGAGGTGGTCTTCGCCTGGCCCGGCGTCGGGCAACTGATCCTCGATTCGATCAACAACCTCGACTACACGATCGTGCAGGCCGCCGTGACCATCGCGGCGGTCGTGTTCGCGCTCGTCAACCTGGCGGTGGACCTGCTGTACGCCGTCATCGACCCTCGGATTCGCTATGCCTGATGTGCTGCCGCGGAATGTCCTCCCGCTGATCCGAGAACTGCCGTCGGAGCCCATTGCGGTGCCCGCCGCCCCTCCGCGCTCACGCCGTCTTGCCGCGCGCGTGCAGAAGTGGACCGCCATCGCCGCCGTGCTCGTGATCGGCCTCTGCGCGCTGCTGGCACCGCTGATCGTACCGTTCGATCCCGTGGCGATCTCGCTCGCCGACACGTTCCAGCCGCCCTCCGCCACGCACTGGATGGGGACCGATCCGCTCGGCCGCGACATCCTGTCGCGCGTGATCGCCGGCGCGCGCGTCTCGCTGACCGTCGCGCTGATCGTCGTCGGCCTGGCGGGGCTGATCGGCACGACGCTCGGCGTGGTGGCCGGCTATCTCGGCGGCGCGGCCGACGCGTTCATCATGCGCCTGACCGACATGCAGCTGGCATTCCCGGCCGTCATCCTGGCGCTGGTGCTGGCCGGCGTGATCGGCGTCGATATGACGAACCTCGTGATCGTGCTCACGCTGGCCAACTGGGCCCGTTTCGCGCGCGTCACGCGCGGCGAGGTCCTCTCGCTGAAATCGCGCGAATACGTACTGCTCGCGCGCCTGGCGGGCGCGGGCACCGGATGGATCCTGCGCCGCCATATCGTGCCGAACGTGCTGGGCACGCTGATCGTGCTGGCCACGCTCGACCTCGGCAGCGTGATCGTGCTGGAAGCCACGCTGAGCTTTCTGGGCCTCGGTGTCCAGCCGCCGCTCGCGTCGTGGGGATCGATGATCGCCGAGGGCCGCAGCCATCTGAGCAATGCATGGTGGATCTGCGTGCTGCCCGGCGCGGTGCTCATCGTCACGGTACTGGCCGTGAACCAGCTCGGCGACGTCCTGCGGGAAAAGCTGAACCCCGTGATTCCCGAAAGCTGGTGACAGGACGACACCATGGACATTCTTCTCGAAACCCGCAATCTCACCACCCAGCTCGTGACGCAGGGCGGCACGGTGACCGCCGTCGATCATGTCAACCTCAAGGTCCGGCGCGGCAAGATCCTCGCGCTCGTCGGCGAGTCGGGCTCCGGCAAGAGCATGACCTGCGCGTCGATGCTCGGCCTCCTGCCGCCCAACGGCCGCATCGTGGAGGGCGAAGTGCTGTTCGACGGCGTCGACCTCGTGCGCTTGCGCCCACGGCAATTGCGCGCGCTGCGCGGCAAGCGCATCGGCATGGTGCTGCAGGACGCGATGACGGCGCTCAATCCGCTGCTGACGATCGGCGACCAGATTGCCGAAGTCTTTCGCTGGCACCATGGCATTACCGATCGGGCCACGTTGCGGCGCCTGAGTATCGAAGCGCTCGAGGCCGTGCGCATTCCCGCCGCGACGGAGCGCCTGGACAGCTATCCGTTCCAGTTCAGCGGCGGGATGCGGCAGCGTGTCTGCATCGCGATCAACCTGGCGTGCGCGCCGGACCTGCTGATCTGCGACGAGCCGACGACCGCGCTCGATG
The DNA here is from genome assembly GCF_038440175.1 of Cupriavidus sp. OTU4054. Lineage (NCBI taxonomy): Bacteria > Pseudomonadati > Pseudomonadota > Betaproteobacteria > Burkholderiales > Burkholderiaceae > Cupriavidus > Cupriavidus sp. OTU4054. The sequence continues at coordinate 202,981 of NZ_JASATF010000007.1, read as the reverse complement.
TCACGGTGCAGATGCAGATTCTGGGTCTGCTGAAGTCCCTGCAGGCATCGCGAAACCTCACTATCGTCTTCGTCACACACGATCTGCAGCTCGCGTCCCAGTTCTGCGACGACGTGGCCATCATGTATGCGGGCCGCGTGGTGGAACACGGGCCGATTGCCGATGTCTTTGCACATCCCGTGCATCCGTACACGGAGGGCCTGCTGAGCGCCGTGCCCTCGCTGCACGATCGGGATGCCGCGCTGCGCACGATTCCCGGCACACCGCCGCTTGCGCGCGCATGGGCCGATGGCTGCCGCTTCGCGGCGCGCTGCGGGGAGGCCGATGAACGCTGCCATGCGCGTTATCCCAACTGGTTCGAATGGGACGAGGGTCGGCGGCGTGTGGCGTGCTGGCATACGGTGCAGCGCGTGCAACGGTCCATCGGGCCGGCCGCCGACGTACCGGCGGACGCGGCCACCCATCCACGCAGGAGGGTTGCATGACGGCACACCCGGCATTTCTCTCCGCTCGGGATCTGCACAAAACCTACCAGGTCCGCAACGGCCTCCTTGGCGCCAGCCGCACGCTGCACGCCGTGTCGGGCGTCGGCTTCGACGTGCCCGCCGGCACCACATTCGGCCTCGTCGGCGAGTCGGGCTCCGGCAAAAGCACGCTCGCAAGGCTGCTGCTCGCGGCCGAACCCGCGACGGCCGGCACGCTCCGCGTCGATGGCGCCCCGCTATCGCTGCGCGGCGCGCGCGAGCGCAAGGCGTTCCACCGGCTCGTGCAACCCGTCCTGCAAGACCCCTACGCCTCGCTGAACCCGATGATGCGTATCGGCGATATCGTCGCCGAACCCATGCGCGTGCACGATCTGTATCGCGGCAAGGTCCTGCAGGCGCGCGTGGGCGCGCTGCTCGCGGCGGTCGGCCTGATGCCCGAGCTCGCCACGCGATATCCGAACCAGCTGAGCGGCGGCCAGCGCCAGCGCGTGGCCATCGCGCGCGCGCTGGGCCTCTCGCCGCGCGCGCTCGTGCTCGACGAACCGGTCTCCGCGCTCGACGTTTCCATTCAGGCGCAGATCCTCAATCTGCTCAAGGATATCCAGCGCGAACAGGCGCTGACCTACGTGCTGATCTCGCACGATCTCGCCGTGGTCGCCTATATGAGCGACCAGATCGGCGTGCTCTATCTGGGCGAGTTCATGGAGATCGGCCCGCGCGACGAGATCCTGCGCCGCCCGGCACATCCCTACACGCGCGCGCTAATCGCCGCGAGCGAGACCCGCGTCGATTCGACGACCGCCGGTGCACCGCCCGCGGACATCCCGTCGCCCGTCGCGCTGCCCGCCGGCTGCCGCTATCAGGCCCGCTGCCCGTATGCCACCGCGCGCTGCCGGCAGGAAAAGCCCGTATCGCGCGAGGTCGCCGGGCCGAACGCTTCGACTGCCGCGCATCGCGTGGCCTGCCATGTCGATCTGACACCGACCACCCCACCCCAAACCGAGGTGCACACATGACACAGACCCAACTCGCCGTCACCGACCTGTCCGACGCCCCCGGCGATGCGAATCTGGGCGCCGCCCAGGCGGGGCTTCGCATCGCCCCGCTGTCCGCGCATATCGGCGCGGAGATTCATGGCGCCGACCTCACGCAACCGCTCCCCGCCGCGCAGGTCGCCGCGATTCGCCGCGCGCTGCTGCGCTGGAAGGTCGTGTTCTTCCGCGACCAGCCGCTGACGCACGATACGCAGGTCGCGTTCGCGCGGCAATTCGGCGAGCTGACCGTGGGACACCCCGTGTTCGGCCATGTGGAGGGGCACCCCGAGGTGTATTCGATCGGCAAGCATCGCAAGGCCAACCGCTTTCAGGGCCAGACGAACGTGCGGCCCTGGACCGGCTGGCACACCGACGTGACGGCCGCGGTCAATCCGCCCGCCGCATCGATCCTGCGCGGCGTGACCATCCCGCCGTATGGCGGCGACACGCAATGGACCAACCTCGTCGCCGCCTATCAGGCGCTGTCGGCGCCGCTGCGCGCGTTTGTCGATGGGCTGCGCGGCATTCATCGCTTTACGGCCCCGGCCGGCGCCAGCGGCACGCGCGAGTTCGACGCGCTGGTCAATCGCGCGTCGCTCGTCAGCGAGCATCCGCTCGTGCGCGTGCATCCGGAAACCGGCGAGCGCGCGCTCTACGTCAGCCCGTCCTTCCTGAAATCGGTCAAGGACCTCGCGCCGCGCGAAAGCCAGCAGATTCTGGAATTACTCTGGGAACATGCGATACGCTCCGAGTTCACGGTGCGTTTCAAGTGGGAGCCGGGCAGCGTCGCGTTCTGGGACAACCGGTCCACCGCGCATCTGGCGCCGACCGATATCTTCGATCTCGACTTCGATCGGCAGCTCTATCGCGTGACGCTCGTCGGCGATGTGCCGGTAGGGCCCGATGGCCGTGCGTCGGTGGCCGTGGAAGGCGATCCGGTGCTCGCCTCGCACGGCGCGGCCAGCTGAATCAGCGTCTGCGATCGAAGTGCCGCGCCAGCCGTTCGCCACTGAACTGCACGAGCGTGACGAGTGCCACGAGAATGACGATCACATTGAACATCACCGACGTCTCGTAGCGCTCGTATCCATACCGGATGGCCAGGTCGCCGAGGCCGCCCGCGCCGACGGCGCCGGCCATCGCCGACGACCCGATCATCGCGATCACGGTCACCGTGGCGCCGCCGAGCAGCGCCGGCAAGGCTTCCGGCAACAGCACGTGCCGCACGATATGCCAGCGGCGGCAGCCCATCGCCCGCGCGGCCTCCACGAGCCCGGGATCGATCTCGTTGAGCGCGACCTGCGATACGCGCGCGAAGAACGGAATCAGATGCGCGCTCAGCGGGACGACGGCGGCCCAGGTACCCATGGTCGTGCCCACGATCATGCGCGTTACCGGCAGCATCGCGACGAGCAGGATGATGAACGGGATCGCGCGGAACATGTTCACGAGCACGGACAGCACGCGGTGCAGGCGCGGACGCGGCGCCAGGCCTCGCGGCGCGGTCACGGTCAGCACAAGCGCGAGCGCCATGCCGGCGACGAACACCACCGCGCAGGCGGCGCCCGTCATCAGCAGCGTCTCGCCGAAAGCTTTTACGTACTTGTCAAAGACTGGCAGCCACATGGCGTGGGGGCTCCGGTTGCGGTGTGGCGGATGGATGCGGTTCACGGCCTTGCGCCGGCCGTGGGGGGCGAAGGGGACGCAACGGGCGCAGCAATGCGATGGTCGCCTCGGCGCGTGGCTCGGTGAAGACGTCCCACACGGTGCCCTGTTCGACGATGCGCCCATGATCGAGCACAAGCACGCGATCGCATGCCTCGCGGATCACGGCCATGTCGTGCGTGATCAGCACGACGGTGAGGCCGATCTTGCGATGGATATCGCGCAGCAGCGCGAGGATCTGCTCGGTGGTCTCCGGATCGAGCGCGGACGTGGCCTCGTCGCAAAGCAGAATCTCGGGATGGTTGACCAGTGCCCGGGCGATGCCCACGCGCTGCTTCTGGCCGCCCGACAGCTTTGCGGGGTAGACCTTTGCCTTGCCCTCGAGGCCGACCAGCGCCAGCACCTCGTTGACACGCGGCGCGATGTCCTTCGCCGGCACGCCGGCCACACGGAGCGGCAGCGCCACGTTCTCGAACACGGTCTTCGCCGACAGCAGGTTGAAGTGCTGGAAGATCATGCCGATGCGCTGGCGCAAACCCACGAGCCCATCGTCGTCCAGCACGCCGATATCGCGGCCGTCGATCGATACGCGTCCGGTATCGGGCCGCTCCAGCATATTGATGGTCCGCAGCAGCGTGGATTTCCCCGCGCCGCTGCGGCCGATGATGCCGAACATCTCGCCGCGCGCGACGCTGAAGGAGATCTCGGCCAGTGCGGGCGCCGGGGCGCTTGCATACGTCTTGCCGATGCGGTCGAAAACGATATGCGGGTCGCTTGTTTGCAGATTGGACATGGCGGATCAGAACGCCGGGATCACCGAGCCCTGGAACTTGGTCAGGATGAACTGGCGCACTTCGTCGGAGTGGTAGGCCTTGACCAGCGGTGCGACCCAAGGCGCGGCCTTGTCCTTCTCGCGCACGGCGATCACGTTGACGTACGGGTTGTTCTCCTTCTTCTCCACGGCAATGCCATCGCGCGTGGCGATCAGTCCGGCCTGATAGGCGAATGTATTCACGATGGCCGCGGCATCGACGTCCGGCAGCGCGCGCGGCTGCACCACGCCGGCGGTCTCGATGAACTCGAACTTCTTCGGGTTCGCGGTGATGTCCGCCAGCCCCACGGTACCGGTGAACGGATCGAAACCGTCGCGCAGCTTGATCAGGCCCTTGTCGCGCAGGATCACGAGCGCGCGTGTCTGGTTGCTCGGATCGTTCGGCAGGCCAATGCGCGCGCCGTTGGGCAGCGCATCGAGCGACTTGTACTTCTTCGAGTAGAACGCGATGGGCGAGATCAGCGTATGGCCGACATCGACGATCTTGTAGCCACGCTGCTTGATCTGGTCCCGCAGGAACGGGATGTGCTGGAACGAGTTGGCATCGAGGTCGCCGTTGTTCAGCGCCTCGTTGGGGCTGGCGGTGCCCGTAATGATGATCATCTGCACCTTGAGACCCTGCTTCTCTGCCACGCGGGTGACCACCTCCCAGATCTCCTCGTCCACGCCGCCCCGCACACCGACCTTGAGCGGGCGGTCGGCGCGCTGGGCGTGGGCGGCGGTGGTCGTGGCGACTGCGGCAAGGGCGAGGGCAATCGAGGCAAGAACGTGGCGTCGTTTCATGTTGGCGGCACTGAGTCAGGGAAGCGCCCAGTCTAGGCAGCACGCCGCCACGGGTCCACGAAGGTTTCCGACGATGCAAATGCGGTCCGTGCCGGGATGGTTACCGCCACCCCACCTTCGCGGGGGCCTGCCGGTTTGTCCGGCTTGATACATTACGCGCGACCCGCCGCAGTGCGGGCGAGCCCACGACAAAGAATATTCCGCATCTATCCGCATGTCTCACCGCACCCTGCTGCTCGCCGCGCTCGCGGCCACCGCCACGTCAGCCAGCGCCATCGGCCTGGAACAGATCACGACCAACGTCTACGCGGTCCGCGCGGTTGGCGCACAGGGGAATGCCATCGCCAATACCTCGGGCGTCGTCATCGGCCAGAACCAGGTGGTGACGGCATGCAATGCGCTCGCCGGCGCGCGATCGATTGCCGTCGTGCGCGACAACGTTTCCTACGAGGCCACGCTCGCCGCGCCCGATGTCGAACGCAATCTCTGCCTGCTCAAGGTGCCGAACCTGCCGGGCACGGGCGTGACCCTCGCCGCGGGCAATACGGCGCCGGCGCTCGGCCAGAAGATGGTGCTGGCATCCGTGGCCGGCGGCGCGGTCGCGGTGCGCGAATCGGCGGTCACCGGACTGCAGGCGGGGACGGACTACAAGCTGTCGAGCATCGAGCTGGGGGTACCGCAGGATGCGGCGGCCAACGGTGGTGCGCTGTTCGACGACGGCGGCCGACTGGTTGGCATCCTCCTGTCGTCCGCAGGCAATCCGCCGCCACGCCAGCGCGCGGTACCCGCCGCATGGGTGCGCGATATCAACGCGCGCGGCGCGACGGCGCTGGCAAACTATCAGCCTTCCGCGAATGACTCGGCACGCGGCACCGGTGCGGCCGGCGCCCAGGTTGCCCCGCAAGCCGCCGCATCGGACGGCTCGCCACGCGTCGGCGAGGTCTGGCAATACGTACTGACGGACAATCTGACGCGCCGCCAGTCGGAAGTGAGATACCGCGTGGACCGCATCGAAGCCGACCGCGTAATCATCAACCAGGGCGGCCGCATCGAACGCCCCGACGGCAGCCTCGAACGCATCGTCACGCCCGCCGGCGGCGAGTTCGACGCGGCATCGCCCCCGACGGGCTGGGTCCCCGCGGGCGTGAAGGTCGGCCAGCGCTGGAAACTCTCGTACAAGCAGGCGGGCGGCACGCTGACGAACATCGACGGCATCGCCAGCAGCGAATCCGACATCTCCACGCCCGCCGGCCAGTTCCGCACCATCCGCATCACCTATCGCGGCTACGTCCAACGCGTCATCGGCGGCGGCGGCGGCACTGTCAGCCACCCCTACTCGGCCACGGCGTGGTACGCCCCGGACATCAACCGCGTGGTCCGCTTCCAGATGAACTCGGCCCAGATGGCAGAGACACTGGAACTGGCGGCGCATCGGTTCGAGTAACCTCGAGATGCATGTGCCTTATGAGGCTCGCCACGTCTTATAATCGTCATACTGTCAACGATTTTTTGCCATAAATCGTTGATATTATGGCGATTGCTATCTAGACTTCGGTGATGAGCCCGCCTCGCCGCCCACCGAAGCACACCCCCGTTCTCGTGCAGACCGCGCTGGAGCGTCTTGGCACCCGCATCGTGAGGGCCCGCAAGGTCCGCGAAATGACGCAGGAGCAACTGGCCCATTTTTCCGACGTCTCGTTATCGACCCTCCGCACGATCGAAAACGGCGGCGATGGCGTATCGACCGGCAACCTGCTCAAGGTGCTTCAGGGGTTGGGGCTTCTGGATCAGCTGGAAGACCTGCTGGCGCCGCAGAACGACCCCGAGTTCGTTGCTTTCGCAACGCGACAACTGGGAGAAGGCTGATGGCGACCGTACCGATCTGGGCGTGGCCACCGGGTCAGGACGCGCCATTGCATGCGGCAGACCTGACTGTCGACCGGGCATCGTCTCGCTTTGCATACTGTGCCGACTATCTCGATCGCGCCGAGGCACGGCCCCTCGACCCTCTCGAACTTCGCCCGGTACGTAGCGCCCGCGGAATCGCCATTCGCGGTGCCGACGGCTTGCCCGGCGTCATACGCGATGCGAAACCCGCCGGATACGGTGCGGACAGACTCGCCGCACAAGCGGGCACCCCGCTGAGTGCCCTGCAGCTTCTGGAACTCGGGGTGCCCGATGGCGTCGGCGCGGTCGAGGCATGCATCGATATCGAACGCAAGCTCGCGTGGCGGCCGAAAGGACTCGAGGAACTCCGGCCGCTGGCGGAGGAACTCGATGCCGCAGCGCCGTCGAGCAGGGCATTGCGCCGATTGAACGAGGATCTTGCGACCAGTGCTGGTGGGGAGCGTCCAAAGACGACACTAGTGCATGACGGTCGCCTCTGGCTTGCAAAGATGCAGGATCGCGGCGACCGCCCTGCGTTGCCCGCGCGCGAATTCGTGACGATGGAACTTGCGCGAGCGGCGGGCCTAGACGTCGCCCCAGTGGAACTGGTCACGTTTGGATCGCATCAGGTATTGCTGGCCGAGCGTTTCGATCGAGCTGGAGATCCCTATCGACCACAGCGCAAGCTCTACGCGAGCGCCCATACGGTACTCGGCTTACGGCTCGATGCCGTGCGCGGCGACCCTCACCGGTCGTATCTCGCCTTCGGCGATCGCGTGCGCGTATGGGCGAGAGGCCGGGATGATCTGCCGCGGCAACTGCGCGAACTTTGGCAACGCATGGTGTTCAACGCGCTGGTCGGCAACATCGACGATCATCCGCTCAACCATGGCCTGCTGCACGACGGCTCCCTGGAGAAAGGCTGGCACCTGTCGCCGGCGTTCGATATCACGCCCGCGGCGAACATTGTTTCGCAGCCGATCGGCGAAGGACCCGCACTTGCCATGGCGACAGGCAAGGACGGTGGCACCCGCACAAGCGCGGCACGATTGATCGACGCCGCATCGCATTTCGGGGTGGACACCGATACCGCCGCAGACTGGATCTCTGCCACCGCAATCCTCGTGGCCAGCCGTTGGGAATCGATGCTCCGCCAGGCCGCGATGCCGATCAGCGAGGACGCCGCACGTCTGGACCGGCTGATTGCCGATGCGCGCACGGCGTTTGCCTACAGTGAATGGCTTGCCGAGCGCGCATAGGATCAAATCAGCCAGCGCTTGATGTTGTCTAGCCATTATGCCAAGCCCGGACACGCTCGCCCGCCCCCTCACTCCGCCACGATCTTCTTCTCCGCCGCGATGCGCTGCCAGCGTATGACCTCCGCCTTCAGGTAGTCGCGCGCCGACGCCGATGTCCCGCCGCTGATCTCGGTACTCAGCGCGCCGAGTTTCTCCCGCAGGTCGGGCGATTTCAGCGCATCGTTGGCGGCATGGTTCAGGGTGTCGCGAATGCTGTCCGGCAGGTTGGGCGGGCCCATCAGCATGTACCAGGCGCTGATCGCAAATCCGGGGATGCCCGACTCCGCGACCGTTGGCACATCGGGGAGCGACGCGACTCGTGTGGGCGTCGTGACGGCCAGCGCGCGCAGGCGGCCGCTGCGGATGTACTGGAGCACCGTGGGCACCGTGTCGAAGTTCACGTCTACCTGCCCGCTCAGCAGATCCGTCAGCGCCGCGCCGCTGCCCTTGTACGGCACATGCGTCATGGTCGCGCCCGTCGCCGACTGGAACAGCTCCGCGGCGAAATGCTGCTGCGTGCCGACACCCGACGAGGCATAGTTCACCGCCCCCTTCTTCGCCTTGCTCATCGCGATAAAGTCCGCCAGCGTCTTTGCCGGGGAGCTGGCCGGCACGACGATCACCTGCGGCACCGTGCCGATCAGCACGATCGGCGTGAAGTCCTTCTCGGGGTCGTAGGGCAGCTTCGGCGTGATGGCCGGGACCATCGCGTTGGAGCTGACATGCCCGAGCAGCAGCGTATAGCCATCGGGCTTCGCCCGCGCGACCGCCGTGGCCGCGATCGTGCCGCTGGCACCCGCTCGGTTTTCGATGACCACGGGTTGCTTCAAGATCTCGCCAAGCTTCTGCCCCAGCTGCCGCGCAATGATGTCGGTGCCACCGCTCGGCGCGAAGCCGACCAGCAGCGTGATGGGCTTCGCGGGATAAGTGTCCTGCGCATATGTCGCGCCGGTCAGCAGCCCGAGGGCGGCTGCCAGCACGATCCGTTGGATGTGTTTCACGTCCTGTCTCCTCGTGCTGGCTGGCGCTCAGTGATGTGACATCAGGCTGCCGAACCCGTCGATCTGGTCCTTGATGCCCATCTTTCGCAGCGCGGACCAGTAGATCACCGGACCCGATGCGAACACCGGCTTGCGCAGCCACTTCTCGGCATCGTTGGCCACGCGGGCGTAGGCAAGGTTGGTACCGAGCTGCAGGATCGCATCGGGCTTTGCCGCCTCGCAGCGCATCGTCGCGGCCGCAAGCTCTTCGTACGTCTGCGACGCAACGTGGATGATGCTCTTGCACTTGAGCCCCTCCACGTGGACCACCTCGAATCCGCGAGCGGTGAAGTAGTCGATCGCGTTCTGCTCGATCACCGGATAGTACGGCGTCAGCAACGCAATCTTCCTGGCACCGCACAGCTTGAACGCCTGCTCCGCCGACTGCGCGCCCATCGTCACGTTCAACCCGGAGATCTTTTCCAGATGCTCGAGCAGCGCAAAGCTGCCCCGCTCCCCGCCCATATAGCTTTGCGAGGACATGCCCAGCACCAGATGATCGATCAACGCTTCCCGCAGGCGGCGCACCGAGTCGTCGAGGTTCGCGGTGACGTTGCGCATGATGATCGACCAATCCTCGTTCTGCTCGATCTTCTGGTTCGGAACGTAGTAGCGGTCCACCGCGTTGATGATGCCGCGCGGCCGCATGTCCATCATCTCGTTCTCGACGTTGACGTTCGGGCCCGGCGTCATGATGCCGATGACGCCGCGCGGCCCCAGCGCGTTCACATAACGCTGCGCGTCGTGCGTCGAGCCGTCGATCTCGCGGATACCCTGTTGGAATGCATTCATTTTCAGCCTATCTCCTGATTCGATCTCGTTGAAAATCCACTTAATCGCTAAAGTGAATGCATGTCACTGTAGGAGTCCGCGTCGCGCGCGGTCAAGCCATTTGCATGCAGGATCGGGTAAACACGGGTCAAAAATCGGCGCCTGGACATGCATACCGCCGAAAATGCATGCATAATCGCGGTTATGAGCAAAGAATTCGTCCACAATTCCCTCCTCGACAACCTGCGCGAAGTCTTTATTCGCGGCGATGTGCCGCCTGGCGCCAAGGTCCCCGAAGCCGAGCTATGCGAACGGTTCGGCGTGTCCCGGACGCCGTTGCGCGAGGCATTGAAGGTGCTCGCCGCCGAGGGGCATGTGGAACTGCTGCCCAACCGCGGCGCGCGCGTGCACGTGTTGACGCTGGAGGAGGTGGACGGGTTGTTCGCCGTCGCCGGCGCGCTGGAAGCGCTGGCCGGAGAGCAGGCCTGCAAGCGCATCGAACCGGCGGCGCTCGCCGCGCTGGAAGCCGTGCATGAAGACCTGCGGACCGCATTCCGCGCGCGCGATCTGGCGCCCTACTACGATGCCAATCGGCGGATTCACGAAGCGATCGTCGCGGCCACGCACAACCCGATACTGCAGACGCAGTACGCGCAGCTGAACGCGCGCATTCGTCGCATTCGCTTCGATTCGCCAATGACCGAAGAGATCTGGTCGCGCGCGATGGCCGAGCATGAAGGCATGCTCAATGCGCTGCAGCGCCGCGATGCGGCAGCCATGGCCAGCATTCTGAAGACACACCTGATGCACAAGAGCGAGGCCATCCTCGATGCGATGCGCGCCGAGGCGGCCGTGCAGAAACCGGCGCGGACGCGCCGCCCTGCGTCTACGGCGCCAGCGAATCCACCGGCGTAACGACCATCAGCAGCCGCGCCGGCGTCTTGCCGATATTGCGGCCGCGGTGCGGCTTTTCGCAGTTGAAGTGGACGCAGTCTCCCGCGCCGAGCACGGCCACCTGTCCGTTGATCTCGAATTCGAGTTCGCCCTCGAGCAGGTACAGGACCTCTTCGCCCTTGTGGCTCAACGACTCGTGGTGCATGGCTTCGCCGGGCAGGTACGTGAGTTCGAACGCGCTCATCTGCTGGTCGGCCAGCACGCCGCTCGTCAGGCGGTAGGTGTAGCCCTTGCCTTCCATTGCCGCGGCGGCATTGCGCTCCGCCGCGCGGCTCACCACGAATTCGGGCTGGGGCTCCTGGCCCGGCCCTTCGAAGAAGTCCCGCAACGGAATGCCCAGCCGATCCGCAATCACGATCAGGTTGGAGATCGATGCATTCGTCTCGCCGCGCTCGAGCCGCGACAGGAAGCCTGCCGATAGCGCGGTCTGTTCGCTCAGGCCATCGAGCGTGATGGCGCGCGCCTTTCTGGCCGCGCGAATGCGCATGCCGAGTTGCCGGGACACCGCCTCGACGCGTTGCTCAACGTTCATGGGCTGTTGTTGTCGGTTGTGTGCACGCGAGTTTATCCGGAATGCACAGAAACGGCGAGCAATATTGCCTGTGGGGCAAATTTTGAGCCGAAATGGTGCGTTCAAGATAATTCTTTTGCCTCCCATGAAATTTGTGTACGATGCAAATCAACTTGCGCCTCACGCAAATTCACCTTGGAGGCCCCCATGCCCACCATCCGCCCTGCCATCGGACCCCTCGCGCTCTGCGCATCACTGCTCGCGCCCTTCGCCACCCACGCACAGATCTCCGACAACGTTGTGAAGATTGGCATCCTCAACGATCAGTCGGGCCCGTACTCGGATCTGTCCGGCCAGGGCTCGGTCGAGGCGGCGCGGCTGGCCGTCGAGGAGTTTGGCGGCAAGGTCGCGGGCAGCCGCATCGAGATCGTCGCCGGCGACCACCAGAACAAGGCGGACGTCGGCGCCACGAAAGCGCGCCAGTGGTTCGATCGCGAAGGGGTCGATGTCATCGCCGATTTCTCGAACTCGAGCGTCGGCCTGGCCGTGCAGGGCCTTGCGGCCGAGCGCAAGAAAATCACGCTCGTCGCGGCCGCATCGAGCGAGTTCACGGGCAAGTCATGCTCGCCGTACTCGACGCAATGGGTCTACAACAGCTACAGCAATGGTCATGGACTGGCCAAGCTGCTGTCGAAGCGCGGCTACGACTCGTGGTATCTGATGACGGTCGATTACGCGTTCGGCCACGCATTCGCCGCCGATATCCGCAAGACCGTGCTCGAGTCGGGCGGCAAGATGCTCGGCGAAGTGAAATTCCCGCTGAACTCGCCCGACCTCAGTTCGTATCTGCTGCAGGCGCAAAGCTCCGGCGCGAAGGTCATCGTGTCCGCCAGCGCGGGTAGCGACATGGCCTCCACCGTCAAGCAGGCCGCGGAATTCGGCGTCACGCGCAAGCAATCGCTCGCCGCGCCCGCCGTGTTCATCACGGACGTCCACAGCATGGGGCTCAAGAGCGCGCAGGGCCTGCAGTTCCTGACCGCGTTCTACTGGGACCGCAACGACGCCACGCGCGCGTGGTCGCGCAAGTTCTACGAGCGGCGCAAGGCCATGCCCACGATGACGCAGGCCGGCGTCTACTCCGCGGTGCGCCATTACCTCAGGGGCGTCGAGGCCGCCGGGACCGATGACGCCACGGCCGTGATGGCAAAGATGCGCCAGATGCCGGTCAAGGACATGTACACGGAGAACGGCTGGATTCGCGAAGATGGCCAGGTCATGCACGACATGTACCTCGTCGAGGTCAAGAAGCCCGCCGAGTCCCGGGCCGCGTGGGATTACTACCGCATCCTCGACACGGTTCCCGCCAACGAAGCGTTTCAGCCGCTTGCGGCCAGCGCCTGCCCGCTCGTGCGCAAGTAAGTACGCCCCCGCCCTTATCGACACCCACAGGAGACCCCTTATGCCTCACGCCATCACGATGACGCTCGACGACGTCCATGCCCTCGCCAAACGCCTGCTGCAGGCGCAGGGGTTCGGCGCGCGGCACGCGCAGGCCATCGCCAACACCGTCACCGCCGCCGAACGCGACGAGTGCCGCCATCATGGCCTGTTCCGCATTCCGTTCTACGTGAACGCGTTGCGCGCGGGCCAGGCGTCGGGCGATGCGGAGCCCACGCTGTCCGTGCTGGCACCGGGCGTGCTCAAGGTCGATGCGCACTATGGGTTCTCTCCGCTCGCGCTCGAAGTCGCCGATGCCCCGCTGGCCAAACTGGCGAGCGAGACCGGCATCGCGGCGATGGCCGTCAACAATGCGCTCAACGTGGCGGCGTTGTGGCCCGAGGTGGAGCGTCTTGCCGAGCGGGGTCTGGTGGCCTTTGCGTTCGTCGCGGCCAGCCCGTATGTCGCGCCGGCCGGCGGCACCCGGCCGCTGTATGGCACCAACCCGATGGCGTTCGCCTGGCCGCGCGCCAATCATCCGCCCGTAGTGTTCGATCAGGCATCGAGCGCGAGCGCGCGCGGCGAGATTCAGGTGCGCCTGCGCGATGGCCGGCAACTCGAGGAAGGCTGGGCCGTGGGGCCCGATGGGCAACCGACGATCGATCCGGCGACGGCGCTCGCGGGCGCGCAACTGCCATTCGGCGGCGTCAAGGGCGCGGCCATTGCCATGATGGTGGAACTGCTCGCGGGGCCGCTCGTCGGCGATCTGCTGAGCTACGAGGCCGGGGAGAAGGACGTGGCCAATACCGGCGCGCCGTGCGGTGGCGAGCTGATCATTGCGATCGATCCCGTGCGGTGCATGGCCAACGGCGATCGCGCCGCGCAACTCGCGCATGGCGAGCAGTTGTTCTCGAAGATCCTCGAACAACCGGGCACGCGGCTGCCGTCGGACCGCCGTTACGAGGCGCGCAAACGCACCGTGCAACACGGCGTCACGGTACCGGCATCGTTGTACGAAACGCTACAGGAACTGAGCACGGGCACGTACACGGGCAAGCGCAACGCATATGAAGGCGACGACGCGCTGCGCGCCGCGCTGGCGGCGCAGGGAGCCTGACGTGGACAGCTACACGCCCACCGAGAACACCCGCATCCGCCGGCGGCCCGAACGTGGGCACTACGATCGCGCGCTGGTGCACGCCATCCTCGACGAAGCGCTGGTCTGCCACGTCGGTTTCGTCGCGGACGGCATGCCGCGCGTGATGCCCACCACCATCGTGCGCATCGGCGATGCGATCTACCTGCACGGGAGCCCGCAGAACCGCATGCTCACGACATTGGCGGCGGGCGCGCCGGCCTGCATCACGGTCACGCACGTAGACGCGATCGTCGCGGGACGATCGGGCTTCGGCTGCAGCGTGGACTATCGCTCGGTAGTGATCTACGGCCATGGCGAGGTCGTCGATGGCGAAGACAAGGTACGGGTCCTCGACGCCGTCATCGCGTCGTTCCTGCCGGGGCATCGCGTCCGCCCGTACAAGACCAGCGAGATCGGCGCCACGCTGATCCTGCGCTTCGCCCTCGACGAAGTCTCCGCCAAGGTCCGCGACCTCGGTGTAAAGGAGGTGGACGGCGACTACGACCTGGACATGTGGGCGGGCGTCATACCGCTACGCATCGTCCCCGGCGAGGTCCGCGACTGCCCGCGATTGAAGCCGGGCATCGCGACGCCGGATTATGCGCGAGGGTACCGGGGGCCGGTGCGAACATCGCCAGCCTGAGCCACTGCTCAATGCCCGTGCTGCCAGCTCTTGTAGACAAACTCGAGGCTGTATCCATCCGGGTCCCTGACCTGTGCCGCGTAATAGCGTGGGTCGTAGTGCAACTGCGGGCCCGGTGGATGGATTTCGGTTGCGCCCGCCGCCAGTGCCGCCGCATGAGCGGCGTTCACCGCGGTTTCCGAGTCTGCGATGAAGCCGACATGCGCGGCAGCCGGGGCGGCCTCACCCTGCCGTAGCCAAAAAAACAGCCTTCCGTTTGCGCCGAAGCCCTTCAGGTCCGGATGTCCGGGCGGGCCGTCTTTGCCGTCGTAGTCGTGGCGGGCGGTGATGCCGAGGGTTGGCAGTACCGCTTCGTAGAAGCGGATCGAGCGATCGATGTCGCTGACGGTGAGGAATACGTGGTCGAGCATGCAGGGATCCTGAGGGTGTGGCCGCCGGCGGCGTCATGACTGCACGATACACGTCCGGACTCCCTTCGGCACCTCCGAATCTGCCGAATCCCTGCCTATTGCTGCCCGCCCAACGAGCGTCGGATCACGCCGCCACGCGGAACGCCGACACCGCATGATGCAGCGCCCCCGCCTGGTCCTCCAGCGACGCCGCCGCGGCGCTAGCTTCTTCCACGAGCGCCGCGTTCTGCTGCGTCATCTGGTCCATCTGCGACACCGCGCGGTTGACCTCCTCGATGCCCGTGCGCTGCTCCGCCGTTGCCGTGGCGATGCCATCCATGATGGCCGTGACGCGGCCCACGGCGGTAACGATCTCGGCCATGGTCTGGCCGGCCTGCTCCACCAGCATCGACCCGCTATCGACCTCGTTCACCGACTCGAGGATCAGCGTCTTGATTTCCTTGGCCGCACCCGCGCTGCGCTGCGCAAGGCTCCGCACCTCGCCCGCCACCACCGCGAAACCACGGCCCTGCTCGCCCGCACGCGCCGCTTCCACCGCGGCGTTGAGCGCAAGGATATTGGTCTGGAACGCAATGCCGTCGATCACGCCGATGATGTCGTTGATCTTGCGCGAGCTCGCGGTGATGCCGCGCATCTTGTCCACCACCTCGCTGGCCACGCTGCCGCCGCGCTCCGCGATCTGCGCGGCGTCCGCCACGTACCGGCTCGCCTCGGCCGCGTTGTCCGCGCTCTGGCGCACGGCGGCGGTAATCTGCTCGAGGCTCGCGGCGGTCTGCTGCAGCGACGCGGCCTGCTGTTCGGTGCGGCTCGACAGATCCGTATTGCCCGCGGCAATCTGCTGCGCCGCCGCGTTGATCGCATCGGCCGATTGCTGGATGCCGGCCACGGTGCCGGCGAGCTGGTCGCGCATATGGCCGATCGCGTACATCAGGCTGCTGCGATCATCGGCACGCGTTTCCGCGCGCACGGTCAGGTCGCCGCTCGCCATGCGCAATGCCAGCGCGGCGGCCACCGGCGGTTCACCGCCGACCGATCGCTGGATGCTGCGAATGACGAGCGTCGCCACCACCGAGATCGCGATGCCCAGCAGCACGAGCAGACCCACCGACTGATACAGCGAACTGCGGAACTGGGATTCGATGTCATCCATATACGTGCCGGCAATCAGATCCCAGCCCCACGGCTTGAAGCGCGACACATACCCGATCTTGGGGCTGGGTTCGTCGCTGCCCGGCTTGGGCCACCAGTATTCCAGGTACCCCGTTCCCTCGGACGACTCGCCACGCGCGGCGATCTCCACGTACAACGGATACCCCTTGGCATCCTTGAAATCGCGCATGTTCTTGCCATTGAGCTTGGCATTGGTCGGATGCATGACCACCGCCGAATCCGCCCCGACGATGGTGATATAGCCATCCTTGCCATAGCGCTGCGCGGCGATACGTGCCGTGGCCTGCGACTTGGCATCGGCCTCGCTGATCTTGCCCTGCCGCGCCTGCTCGGCGTAGTCGCGGATCAGCGACATCGACATATCGACCACACTCGCGAGCTCGCCGCGACGGTCGGCCAGTTGCAGTTGCCGCGTCTGGAACGCATGCGTGACGGTCAGCAATAACAGGCCGAGCCAGGCCAGCACGAGAGGGATCCAGAGTTTCTTACGCAGGGTCAGGCGATTCATGTGGGGGGCGATCAAGAAGAACGAAAACGAAATTGGGGTGACGGGTTTCCCCCGGATATCGGAGCGTTTTCTGTTTGCTTGAGTCTTTTCATCGCGGTGCACCATTCATAGGCACAACGAGACACTTCGGTGCTAAGGTAGCCGCCAGTGCGACGGCGAATGGGGAGCCTGCTGTGGATCGGATCGATGTCATGCGGCTGTTCATCCGCGTCGTGGAGACGGGCAACTTCTCGAAGGCGGCGCGCGCCGCGGGCATCGGCCAGCCGACCGCGAGCAAGATCGTCGCGGGCCTCGAAGAGCGGCTGGGGGCGCAGTTGCTGAACCGGACGTCGCGCGGACTCAGCCTCACCGAGGCAGGGCAGAGTTTCTACGAAGGCGCCGTCGATGTCGTCGAACGCGTGGACGAGGTCGAATCGCTCGTCGTCCGTGGCGAGGCAGCGCCATCCGGCGTGGTGCGCGTCGCGCTGTCGCCGGCATTCGGCCGCATGATGATCGTGCCGCATCTGCCGCGGTTCTTCGAACGGTATCCCGAGGTATCGGTCGAGTTCAGCGTCGAACAGCGCTATATCAACCTTATCGAGAACGGTATCGACCTCGCGATCCGTATCGGGCCCCTCACCGACTCGACCGAGATCGCGCGGCGCATCGGCAGTACGCAATACGCGACCGTCGCATCGCCGGCCTATCTCGCACGCGCGGGCACGCCGCAGTCCATCGAGGATCTGGCGAGCCACGCGTGCATCGCCATGATGTCGCGCGACGCACCGCGTCCGTGGCCGTTCGCCACCCCGCATGGCACGACCGAACATGTGCCCGCGGGACCGGCACGCAGCAATGACGCCGAGTACGTACGCGGCGCGGTCCTGGCCGGCCTCGGCATCGGCCATAACGCGGGCTGGCTCTATGCCCGCGATATCGAGGCAGGCCGGCTTGTCCCGCTCCTGGAAGACTTTCGCCCCGCCCCCTTTCCGATCAGCGCCGTATGGCCCGGCAGCCGCCGGCTGCCGACCCGCACGCGCGTGCTCATCGACTTCCTCGCCGAGACGTTCGCGGCAGACCCGTTGCTCGCCGTCCGCTAGACCGCCATTCGCTAGACCGCATTCGCTAGACCGCATTTGCTAGACTATTCTTCGCGGGCATACGTGCTATGCCCCGGGGCCCTCTACCGGCCGGCCCGCCGCGCGCCTATCTTTGCTCCAACGATGTTTGCTCCAACGATGACACCGCAAGGAGCGGAAAATGGTTGACGAAAACGGCCCCCATTACTTTGTCGCATTCCAGACACCCGGCCCGAAGTGGGTACCGGGCGTGAAGTACAACGAGCAGCCAGAGTTCGGCGTGCATGTGGCCTATATGATCGAGATGCACGACCAGGGCCTGACCGTATTGAGCGGCCCGTTCATGAAAGAGGCTGGCGGCCTGTCGGGCGTGCTCGACGATGGCGGCATGACGATCTTCAAGGCGAAGGACCTGGCGGAAGCCACACGCATCGCGAACGACGATCCGACCGTGAAGTCGGGGTTGCTCAACGTCGAGGTCAAGATGATGTGGGTGCCGTTCCACTGACCGGACCCAACCGAATGGTTACAATCGAACGCCAACAACGTTCAACGCTTGCACGCCATCGGTGTTCGATATCAAACGAAAACCCGGTCTCTCGCTGGAGCCGGTCGTCAGACGCGACCTGCTGATCCTGTGGCTCTCCATTTCGGCGGCGGCCCTCGTGCTGGGAGGGCTGCTGCTGTTATTGAGCCGCCAGGGCGCGGGTCGCCAGATCGCGCATGCGCGGCAGGTCACGGCGACCAGTTGCCAGGCACTGCAGGCGGGCACCGCGCGCCTTTACCGCCAGCCTTCCGCAACGGCCGGTGCCCCCGATGTCCTGACTCCCGCCGCGGCGCAGGCCATTCTCGATCTCGCACTGCGCGACCAGCCCGGCGTGGAGGGCGGCTTCTGGCGCGAGAGCGCGGGCGTGGTCGCGTATGCGTTTCCGACCTACGACGGCACCGGCATCAAGCGAGATCCACCCAGCGCCGAACTCGACCGCATTGCCTCCATGGCGCAGCGCGCGCAGGACGCTTCGGGCCTCGTGACCGACGTCCGTCCCGGCTTGCGTGAAGCCGTTGCGTTCGCCGCCTGTCCGGTGGAAGCCGGCGATCGCCGGCTGATCGCCTGGACGCTGGTGCGCGTACCGCTGTTTGCCGCGGAAACGCTCAATATCCTGATGCTCGCGGTCAGCCTGCTGCTGGCGCTCGTCATCGTTTCCGGCGCGTGGCTCGGATGGGTCATCTCCCGGTGGCAGCGCCAGGCCGTCCAGCTGCGAACCCAGCTTGCGCAGGCGGAACGGCTCGCCACCCTTGGACGTGTTTCCGCGGGGCTTGCGCACGAGATTCGTAACCCTCTGGGCACGATGCGCATGAAAGCCGAGAACGCGATGGCCGCGCCAGCCGAGCTGCGCGAAGCGCGGGTCAATGGTGCGCTCGAATCCGTACTGACGCAGACGGCTCGCCTCGAAACACTGGTATCGAGCCTGCTGGCCCTGACGCAGCCGTTTCGTGTCGAGCGCGAGAGCGTCGACCTGGCCGCCTGGCTGGAGGCACGCCGCAGCGCCCATGCCGACGCGGCCCATGCGCGAGGGATACGCATCGGGCTGGTCATCGACCCGGCGCTTGCCTCGGCCGCCAATGGCCTCGCGCTGTTCGACCCGACGCAGATGGTGCGCGTGTTCGACAACCTCGTACTCAATGCCCTCGCGCATACGGGACAGGACGGCGAGATCGAACTGGGCGCACGTCGCACGAGCCGCGGCACCTTGCTCATGTGGGTGGCCGACGATGGCGTTGGCATTGCCGCCGACCTGCGAGACACGCTGTTCGAACCGTTCGCTACCGGCCGTGCGGGAGGCACGGGACTGGGCCTGGCGCTCGTCCGCGAGATCGTTCAGGGTCATGATGGACGTATCTATCTTGCGGACTCGCCGCAGGGAACACGCATCGAGATGGAGCTCCCGTGGCCCAAATCCTGATCGTTGACGACGACGTCGCGTTCCGCGAGAGCCTGGCGGAGATGCTTCGCGACCTCGGGCATCTCGTCCTGCAAGCGGAGACCACCGACGCGGGGCTGCACAGGCTCCGTACCGAGGCCGTCGATGCCGCGATCGTCGACCTGCGACTCCCGGGCGACGATGGCCTGGTATTCCTGCGTCGCGCAAGCGGCTTCTCGAGCGTGCCCTGCATCATGCTGACCGCCTACGCGAGCGGCGGCAACACGATCGAGGCCATGCGCCTGGGGGCGTTCGACCATCTGACCAAGCCCGTGGCACGGGCCGCGCTCGTGGAAACGCTCGAGCGTGCATTGCGGCGTGAAGCCAACGAGGCAGCGGCCGCCACGCCTGCCGGCAACACGCCCGCGGATGACACCGAGCTGGTCAGCAGCAGCGAGGCCATGCGCCAGGTGTTCAAGCGCATTGGTCTTGCCGCCAACACGGACGCCACGGTCCTCATCCTTGGCGAAACCGGCACGGGCAAGGAACTCGTCGCGCGCGCATTGCATCGCAACAGCAATCGGGCGGCCAGACCGTTCGTCGCGGTGAATTGCGCCGCGATCCCTCCCGAACTCATGGAGAGCGAGCTGTTCGGCCACGTCAAGGGCGCATTCACGGGCGCCGTCAGCGATCGTATCGGACGCTTCCGCGAGGCCGATGGCGGCACGCTCTTTCTCGACGAGATCGGCGACATGCCGCTATCCACGCAGGCGAAGATCCTGCGGGTGCTACAGGAGCGCGAGATCACGCCCGTTGGCGCAAGTCGCGTCCAGCCCGTGGATGTCCGTATCGTCGCCGCCACGCATCGCGACCTTCCCGCCGCGGTCAAGGAAGGTCGCTTCCGCGAGGACCTCTGGTACCGCCTCCAGGTCGTCCCGCTCTGGCTGCCGCCGCTGCGCGACAGACTGGGCGACGTGCTGCTGCTGGCCGAGCATTTTCTGCGGCAACTGGGCGGCGACGCTCCCAAACGTTTGAGTGCCCCGGCTGCCCGGCTGCTGCTGTCGCATGCGTGGCCGGGTAACGTGCGGGAACTGCGCAATGCCATGGAACGCGCGGCCATTCTCAGCCATGGTCCCGTCATCGAGGTCGAACATATCGGACTGGAGGCGCAGGCGCGGTCCGTCACGGCGCTCGATATCGACTGGGATGGCCCCATGGAACTTGCCGTCGCTCGCGTCGAAAGGGAAATGATCGTGCGCGCACTGGCGGCGACCGCCGGCAACCGGGCGGAGGCCGCGCGTCGCCTCGGACTGTCCCGGCAGCAGCTATACCGCAAGCTTGCCGAGCTCCGGATCGATTGAACGTTCCGCGCGCAGGTGGCCACGCAGGTGTCCGAATCTGTGACAGATGGCTGTCCCGGCGGCGGACAGTCCCACCGGGGGCGGAAACGTAACCCATTGATTTCACGCGAGTTAGATCGCGGCACGGTCCTTGCGCCGCATAGAGGCATCCCAACCACGAGGAGCCTCCCATGTCCCAGCACACGATCGCCATCTCCACAGTCCTTGCCTTCGGTCTCTGCGGCGCAAGTGCGATGGCTATGCCGCCCGACCCCGCCGACGCGCCGACGCCGCCGGTTCCGGGGCCGGCATCTCCCGTATCGATCGGTGGATACCCGTTGGAGGGCCAGGTTCGGCAGATGCTCATCAACCCATACGGTGAAGTCGACGGCTTGCGACTGGGCGACGGTACCATCGCCAGGTTTCCGCCTCACCTGTCCGCATCGCTGACGTCCCTTGTCAAGGTCGGGGACACCGTCCGCATCATCGGCCGGCCGGAGGCGGCAGGCACGATCCGGGCCGATGCCATCGTCCAGACGGCCACGGGCCGCACCTTGTACGACCAGCCGCCGCCGCTGGGAGAGGGCCGCCCCCTGCCGCCGCATCTGCGGGCGCAGCGCCTGGAGCCGCTGCAGGCCGAAGGACGTGTGCTGATGGTGCTGAGCGGGCGGCGCGGCGAAACCAACGGTGTCATCCTCGGCGACGGCACCATCGTTCGTTTTCCTCCCGACAGCCTGCGCCAATCCGTGCAGACGGGCGTGCCGTTTGCCGCGTCGGGACTCGGCACGCGCAATGCGTACGGCACCGCGCTGGAAGCGGTGAGCATGGGCTCGGCGCTTTCCGCGCTCCAGCCGCTCTATCGCTCCGCACCGTAACGGAACGCCGCCGCGTGCCGCGATGAGAACGCGAGTGAGCTCCCGCAACTGGCTATCGGGCCTGATCTTCTTTCTGTCGGACGTCCGCGACGGACTCGGGCCCTTTCTCGGTGTGCTGCTGCTCAGCCAGGGCTGGCGCGCCGACGACATCGGTTACGTGATGGCGGCCGGCGGTGCCGCCGGCATGCTTGCGACCACACCGATGGGAGCATGGGTCGACCGGTCGCACAGCAAGCGGCTGCTGCTCGCGGCCGGCACCGTCGGACTCACGCTGGCGACCGCGGCGCTATGGGCCAGCCCATCGTTCGGCATTGCCATGACCTCTCAGGTGGTGACGGGCATTGCGGGCGCGCTGCTGGGCGCCGGCATCATGGGCCTGACGCTGGGGATCGTGGACCATGACGACTTGCCCCGGCAATTGGGCATCAATGAAGCGTGGAACCACGCCGGCAATGTCGTGGCGGCAGCGCTGGCCGGCATGGCGGGCTATCTGTGGGGGCTGTCGGCGGTGTTCCTGCTGCTGACCGTGATGGCGTTCGCGGGGCTCGTCTGCCTCATCCGCATCCGTCCCGAGGACATCGATCATGAGCGCGCGCGCGGCGATAGCTCGCCGTCCGCCGCTTCGGCGCATGACGGCGGTCAGCCCCCCTCGACGCTGCGCGTGCTGGCCGAATCGCGCGAGCTGCGCATGCTCGCGATCACGATGCTGCTGTTCCATCTCGGCAATGCCGCGATGTTGCCCTGGTTCGCGCAGTCGATCGTGGCACATGGGCTGGTGAACCCGAGCGTCTTCACGGCCGCGACGGTCATCGTGGCGCAACTGGTGATGATTCCCGCCGCGCTGGGCGCGGGCCGCTACGCGAGCCGCCACGGGTACCGCGTGCTCATCGTCGCGGCGCTTCTGGTATTGCCCCTGCGCGGACTCATCGCGGGGACCTGGGCATCGCCATGGGCACTGCTCCCCGTTCAGGCGCTCGACGGGATCGGAGCAGGCTTGCTCGGCGTCGCGCTACCGGGACTCGTTGCCGGCATCCTCCGAGGCACAGGCCACGTCAACGCCGGCCTCGGGGCCGTCATGGCCGTGCAGGGCGTCGGCGCGGCGCTGAGCCCCGCATTCGCCGGGTGGATCGCGCATCATTTCGGCTATAGCGCGGCGTTTATCGCGCTTGGCGGGGTGGCGATCCTCGGGTGGTTCAGCTACCGATCCGGCATCTCGCCGCGCGCACCCGCCATGCCGCAACGATAACGTCACGACCGGGAGCGAGTACGGGGCGTATAGTGGAGACGCCATTCACAGCGAAACCTGACAAGGAGTCCCTATGACTGCGTCCACTTTCTCTCGCCGCGCGGCATTGCTCGCTTCGGTATCCGTGCTCCTGCTCTCCGGCACCGCCAACGCCCAGATCGGCGACATGCTGAAATCCTCGCCGCTAGGCGGCAGTTCCGGCCAAGGTGCCACTGGCGCGCTCGGCGGCCTTGGCTCGCCTGGGGGCGGGTCGCTATCGTCGCTATCGTCGCTCTCGTCGCTGAGTTCCGGTTCGGCCGGCAATGCAGCCGGTGTCATCGAGTTCTGCGTCAAGAACAACTATCTCAACGCCGACTCGGCCACTTCGGCGGTGAAGGACAAGCTGCTCGGCTCGGTGTCCGGCGGGACCCGGGACAGCAACTACAGCGACGGCTCGCGCGGGATTCTTTCCACCAGCAGTGGCAGCAAGTTTGATTTGAGCGGGGGCGGGCTGAAGGCCGAGGTCACCAGGCAGGTGTGCGACAAGATCCTGGCGCAGGGGAAGTCGATGCTTTGAGGCAATTCTCTGCACATCCGGACGCCCGCTCGCGCGGGCGTCTTTTTTCTAGATTCGCGCCGCGACGGGAATGCTGAAGGTCAGCGTGCTACCGTGGCCGGGTTCGGAAGACGCTTCGAGCGTCCCGCCATGGGCCTCCATGATGGAGCGGCAGATGGCCAGCCCCATCCCGATCCCCGTGCTCTTTGTCGTGAAGAACGGATCGAAGATGTTCTCGAGGGTCGTGTCATCCATGCCGGTTCCGCTATCCGATACCTTCACGCAGACATAACCGCCCTCGACTTGCGACGACACGGCAAGCTTGCGGGCCGGCGCCGGCGTCTCGGTCATGGCCTCCAGCGCGTTGGTGATCAGGTTGAGCACGACTTGCTGCAACTGGACGCCGTCGCCAAAGACGGCCTTCCCGGAGGCCGACAAGGACATCGACAGTCTCACCCTGCGATCGTCGATCTCGGGCCGCATGAGCTCGAGCACGCTGATCAGGACTTCATCGATGGCAAGCGGTGCCAGCGATGCCGGAGTCTGCTTTGCCAGAGCCCGCAGCGCGCGGATAATCTCGGACGTACGCGCCGCCGCGCTGTTGATCTGATCGAAGGCCGCCACGGCCTCCGTCACATCGGGGACGCTCCTGGCGAGCCAGCGGCGCCCTGCCCCGCTGCAATTGATGATGGCGGCGAGCGGCTGGTTGATTTCATGCGCAATCGACGCCGCCATGCCGCCCATCGCCGTCAAATGGGAGGTTCGCGCGAGGTCTGCTCTCGCTTTCACCAATGCGGCCTCCGTTTCGGCGCGCCGTTCATTCTCATCGACAAGTTCCCTGTACAGACGCGCGGTCACGATGGAATTGGCGGCATGTTGCGCCAGCATCTCCAGAAGCGCCGCCCTGTCCGCGCTGAACGCTTCCGTGCGGCGATTGTTCTCGAGGTAAAGCACGCCGACCATCGTGCCCTGCCGCATCAGCGGAAAGCACATCGCAGCGCGCACGGGGCGAGCGGCCCGCCCGACCATCCGACTGGACGCCAGCGCCTGGCCCGCGTCAACGAACGCGACGAGCCGCCGGCTTCTGATCGTCTTGTTGAGGATCGCCAGCGGGAGGATCGCGTCGGTGGGTGCCGAGGCCATGGTCTGGAAGACGATCCTGCCATGGTGCAACGTACCGATGGATTCGACGATTGGCTCGCCCCCTCTCATCAATAGCAGCACACCATATTGCGCATCGGCCTGAAGAATCATCGTGTCCAGCACTCGCTCGACCAGCTTCTCCAGCAGAATCTCTTCGGAAAATGCCTGAACCGCCCGCATGCCTTGGTGCAAATCGTTTTCCATGTCTTGTCTCCGGTGCAGCAGCGCGCCCGCGCCGCCTTCCGAGACATCGGCAAGCGCACGGTAGCTTACGATCAAGCGCTGCACCTTCGCATGCGCCCCCCAAACTCCATAGCAATAGCGTGCCCGCCTGGCATGCTCGAGCGCCAGTTCGACGCTCCCCTGGGATTGGTGATGCCTCGCAGAGAACTCCCAGGCGATCGATTCGACCATGAGCTGCCCGCTGACATTGGCGGCCGATGCCGATCTGGAATAAAGCTGTGCGGCAAGAACGTGCTCTCCGCGTGCGCGCGCCAGCTCGGCGCCGACCAGCAACGCCTTTCCGCCGAGTCCTGGTACCGTCGCGCCCCATTGCTCGAGCAACGCGCGTCTCGTCTCGATGTCGTCAACGATGGAAGGACTGACCTCGGCCGGTATCGTGCCCCTGGACGTCACGCTCAGTCTGGCGATGGCACCGAAGAATGCCAGGCATGGACCGCCTCGGTGGGGCGCCCGGCCGGGTGTATCCGTCGCCAGTGCTTCCGCCGCGCGAAACCGTTCGGTAGCCAGGGGCAGATCGTCGTCGAAGAATGCGGCCAATCCCGAGTAGAGATGCACGAGTCGCCGCGTTTCCTTCAAACGCCCCGTCAACTTCTGGTCGGCGGGCAGGACCGCGGCCAGCGAGAACGGAATCGGGCGCCGCACCGGATTGTCGTGGCGCAGGTCCCGCACCAGCCGAAGCTGGGCGCCGACAACCAGTTCCGTCGCTCTGTCGCATGCGCGGCGCGCCGCCTCGATCGCGATACGGGCTTCGGCATGTACCCGGCCCAGATGCTCGCCATTGGCGATCCGATTCACGATCCCTTCGACGAGCCGGCTGGCAACTTCCTGATCATCTGCGATGGACGGCTGCAGGCCCTTCACTCGGGAATGCGCGTGTGCGGCAGATCCAGCCGATATAGCCGGACAGGACGCTCCAGACGCGTCTGCCCGCCATTGAACAACCCAATGCGGTCAAGCTGGGGCACGGGCAGATAGAGGCGGCCCTGGCCGTCGAATGCGGGCGCATCGACCCAATGCAGCCGTTTGTCGGTCAGGACCGTTTCCGTGACACCGTCCGGCGAGATCCGTTTCAGCGAATCGGACGCCAGGTCCGAGTAATAGAAATTGCCCGCGGCATCCATGACCGAGCCACCCATGGGCGGCAGGTCCAGCCAGGGCTGCACCTTGCCCGCGAGTTGGGCCGGCGTCAGGGCGACGTCGTTCAGCCAGCGGGTTTCGATCTTCGACCACGGCCCCTCGAGCGGGCCGAAATACAGCCAGCGGCCATCGTGGCTGACCTCCAGCGGATCGGCGTGAACACGCAGCGGACGTCCGTCCGGACCACGCAAGATCCGTCCATCGACGACGATATCCCGCCCGGCCGAAGCGGTCGTGGAACGCTCGCTTTCCAGCACCCGTCGCGCCACACCCGATCGCATATCCAGCACGATGAGGCCCGGATCCCCCGCGTCGGTCAGATAGGCATGGTCGCCATGGAATCGAATGTCATCGATATAGCTATGGGTGCGCGCGACGTCCGGGCCAAGTGGAACAACCCGCCTGACCTGCCCCGTAGCCAGATCGATGGCGACCAGTTTCGCCGCGCCCGGCACCACGGTCCCGCCAAAGGCCGTCACCCCCGTATCGACGACCCATAGCTGTCCCGCGCCGTCGCGCCGGAGCGCATTGACGTTGACGAAGCGGTTCTCGACGGCAACCGACGATGCGTCGGCGTTCCACGCTGCGTCCGGAAACGGTACCAGCGCCCCGTCGGTGCCGACGCGGGCCACCGATGGGCCGAGCGAGCCCGTCCAGCGCGGGCCGGCCACGTAGATGCCACCGGCATCGTCGATCGCCGTGGCGTTCCAGATCATGCTGTCGCTCTCGGCCACAACATGCAGCGTCGGTGCCGCCACAGCGACCTCGGCGACGATACTCAACGCGGCGGCGAGCATCAGGGAAAGGGTCAACATTCTCATTATCGATCTCAAACGGAAGACATACGCTTACGGAACGTTCCTGGCGTCATCGCGGTGCTTCGACGGAACTGCTTGATGAAATGCGAGGCATCGCCGTACCCGCATCGATGGCCGATCTCGGCGACACTGAGGTTTCGAAACGCGCGGCTTGTCAGCATGGCCTTCGCGGACTCGACGCGGGTCTCCATCAGGTATTTCGCCATCGAGACGCCCAGTACCGCGAGATGGCGGTGAAGGCTTCTGACCGACATCCCCAGATCCGTCGCAATATCGACCGCGGCGATACTTGCTTCACGGTGCCTGTCGCGGATGCAACGCTGGATCTTCCCGGCCAGCTCGGACGAGCGGCTCAGCTGGATGTCGCTGGGTGGATTGAGTGCGCGCCCCGCCAACGCACCGAGCTCGCTGGCGAGCAATGACGCGTCATGGGCAACCGAATCCTGAAAGTCCTGAAACATCTGCCGGATAAAGGCGCAAAGGACTCGCGCCCAGCCCGCCGACGCATCGATATGCGCACCGACATGATCGTCGGCCCGATAGATCCAGCCCTCGATCCAGTGGGACGGCAATCCGACAAGAATGAGATCGGACTCGTCCGGCAGGTGAATCGCATACTCCCGCCCCGAACTCAGCAGTACCGCGTCCTGGCCACGCAGATCCACCGAGCCTCTTTCGGTATGCACCGACCAGGGACCGTTGTGAGACGTGACCAGGTGATAGGAGTCCCGCGAATCCAGCGCGATATTGCGCCGGGTCCTCCGCACCCTTCTGCCGACGGTCGCCATGGTCCTGCTCATACGGAGCGGCCCGAAATCGCCAGAGAGAAGCTTCGCCTGAAAGCGCTCGGAGTCGGAAATATCGATGTCGCTCCTGGCAAGGGAGTGACCGATCGCGTCGATCCAGTACTCCCGTCTCAGCCGGGGTTCGACGTCGTCCGTGGACCAGCGCCGGATCGACGTGTTTGGCTTTTCCATCTCGCGCGCCCAATGTGGATCATCATCAATGGTGCCTCAATCCCACCGCGTCCATGGCGACATTTACGACGATGTTTTCAGACACGATGCTCAGCAATCCAATGGAACGATGCCGACCATCTGAGAGGTGCGCACGAGATCGGGCAATGAACGCGCATTCATCTTTCGCATGACGGAAGCCCGGTGAACCTTGACGGTGATCTCGCTGATACCGAGGCTTGCCGCGATCCGCTTGTTCAGCGAACCCGCCACCACCCGAACGAACACCTCGAGCTCGCGAGGCGTCAGCGTCTTGAGTGTGTCGAGCGCCTCGTTGCGTGCCCGCACCTGCTCGCGCCTTTGCGCGTCCCGATGCAGTGCAATCATGACGGTATCGATGACTTGCTGTTCGGCGATGGGCTTGGTCAGGAAGTCGACGGCGCCCGCTTTCATGGCCGTGACGCACGCCTGCATATCGGTATGCCCACTCATGAAGATGATCGGCATCTGCAACGCCGGCTGCTGGCGCTGCAGGAACATCAGACCGCTTTCTCCACGAAGCCTGACGTCCAGCAACAGGCAGCTCGGCGCGTCCTCGACGGTCGAGGCCTTGAACGCTTCCGTGCCTTCGAACGAGCGAATGCGTAATCCCACGGAGCGAAGCAGCGAGTCGAGCGACGCGCGGATCAGGGCATCGTCGTCGATGATGTAAACGATGGGTGAAGCCCCATCGGCGAACAGGTTCTCTGACATGGCAGTGATGGGAAGGATGACGACATGACCAATCACGTGAAATCATAGATGTCATACGTCCCGGCGAATGGTTTCGCCGTGCCGGGCTGATGGTCCATTCCCGCCAAGTCCGCGCGTACGCCCAACCGAACGTACGCGCGTGCGCCGCGCTACGCCACCTTACATATTCAACGACCGCTTCCGCACCGCCAGCGCCGCCTCCCGCATGGCCTCCGGCAGCGACGGATGCGCGTGGCTGATCATGCCGATGTCCTCGGACGCCGCCTTGAACTCCATCGCCACCACCGCTTCCGCGATCAGGTCGGAGGCGTTGGTCGAGACGATATGCACGCCGAGGATTTCATCGGTCTTCGCGTCCGCGATCATCTTGACGAAGCCTTCCGCATGCCCGAGCCCCAGGGCGCGGCCATTGACGGCCATGGGGAACTGCCCCGCGCGATATTCGCGGCCTTCGGCCTTCAGCTGGGCTTCCGTCTTGCCGACCCATGCGATCTCGGGTTCGGTGTAGATGACCCACGGAATGCAGTTGTAGTCGATATGCGGCTTCTGCCCGTCGATGACTTCGGCCACGAGTACGCCCTCGTCTTCCGCCTTGTGCGCCAGCATCGGCCCCCGCACGACGTCCCCGATCGCATAGATGCCCGGCACCGACGTACGGCACTTGTCGTCCACCGGAATAAAGCCGCGTGTATCGGCCGCCAGCCCGACCTGGTCGAGGCCGAGGTTGTCGGTGTTCGGCACGCGGCCGATCGAGACGATCAGGCGGTCCGCGTCGAGCTTGTGGTCCTTGCCGTCCTTGTCCTGATAGGCGATCTTGACGCCCTTGGCCGATGTGGTGATGTCGCCGATCTTGACGCCGAGTTCGATCGTCAGGCCCTGCTTCTTGAAGCTCTTGGCCGCTTCCTTCGCCACGCCCTCATCGACGGTCGGGAGGAAGCTCGGCAGCGCTTCCAGCAGCGTGACCTCGGACCCGAGCCGGCGCCAGACGGAACCGAGCTCCAGCCCGATGACACCCGCGCCGATCACGGCGAGCTTTTTCGGTACCGAGTCGAACGACAATGCACCTTCGTTGTCGGACACGATCTTGTTGTCCACGGGCACGTTCGGCAGATGCCGCGCCTTCGACCCCGTGGCGATGATCACGTCGCGCGCCGCGTACGACTGCGTCTTGTCGCCTTCCGTCACGTCCACGACGAACGCGCCGTCGGCCGCGCGCTTGTTGAACTTGCCATGGCCCTTGAGCCAGGTCACCTTGTTCTTCTTGAACAGGAATTCGACGCCGCCCGTGAACTTGTCCACGATCGCGGCCTTGCGCTTGAGCATCTGCGGCAGATCAAGCGTCACGCCCTGCACGCGTACGCCGTGCTCGGCCATGCCGTGCTGCGCCTGCTCGAAGTTCTCCGACGAGGCCAGCAGCGCCTTGCTCGGAATGCAGCCGACATTGAGGCAGGTGCCGCCGAGACGCGGCTTGCCAGCGTCGTCGAGCCATTCCTCGACGCATGCCACGGTGCGGCCCAGCTGCGCGGCACGAATCGCGGCGATATAGCCGCCGGGGCCGCCGCCGATCACGATGACGTCGTAGTCAACCTTGGCCGATGCGCTCACCGAAGACCCGGCAGCGGCGGGCGCGGCAGCAGGTGCCGGGGCCGCGGCGGGCTTCGCAGCCGGCGCGGCGGCCGCGGGAGCCGGTGCAGCGGCGGCCGTGGCCTTGCCCTCGGTATCCACCACCGCAATCACTTCGTCCGCCCGTACCGTTGCCCCATCGGGCTGCACGATCTTCGCCAGCACGCCAGGCGCGGGACTCGGCACCTCCAGCGTGACCTTGTCCGTTTCAATCTCGATGAGGATCTCGTCCTGCCCTACCGCCTCGCCAACCTTCTTTTTCCATTGGATCAGGGTTGCCTCCGCAACGGACTCGGAGAGCTGGGGAACCTTCACATCGATCATTGCCATGGTCATCCTCGTTGAACTGTCGTGCGACGAAAACTGCTCCAACCCGCAAGTGTATGGCGTTGGGCGGTATTGCGCATCCGTAGCGCTGTCACACCTTCGACATCAATCGCTGCGAATGTTGTTGTCCCTGATGACCTTGCCCCATTTTGCGTAATCGCCCTGCATGCGCGACGTCAGCTGGTCGGGCGGCAGATACGACGCGATGGTGCCCGCGCCCAGCATCTTCTGCTGCACCGCCGCATCCGCCAGCGCGCCCTTCAGCGCATCGGACAGCCTGGCCACCACGTCCTTCGGCGTGCCGGCCGGCACCAGCAGCCCGCCCCACGACGATGCATCGAAGCCCGGAAAGCCCTGCTCCGCCACGGTTTTGACGTCCGGCGCAAACGACACGCGCTTGCTGGATCCCACGGCGATCGGGCGCAGCTTGCCGGCCTTGATATGCGGCAGCGCGGCAATCATGTCCGAGAACATCATCGGGACCTGGCCCGCCAGCAGATCGGCGATGGCCGGGGCGCTCCCCTTGTACGGCACGTGCTGCACGTCGAAGTGGCCGAGGTTCTTCAGCAATTCCGTCGAGAGGTGCCCAAAGCTGCCATTGCCCGCGCTCGTATAGTTGGTCTGCCCCGGCGCCGCCTTGGCCTTGGCGATGTACTGCTGCAGGTCCATCACGTCGGGCAGCGCGTTGGGGTTCACCACCATGACGATCGGCAGTTCGTAGGCATTGCCGACCGGCGTGAAGTCCTTGAAGATGTCGTAGCCCTTGCGCGGCAGCAGATGGGGCGCAAGCAGCGTCGGCGTGGCCAGCATGACCAGCGTGTAGCCATCGGGCGCGGCCTTGGCGACCGTTTCCGTGCCGATCGTGCCCGATGCGCCCGGGCGATTGTCGATCACGAACGTGGTCTTCAGCGTCTCGCCCATTTTCTGGCCGATGATGCGCGCGGCCGTATCGGTCGGCCCGCCCGCGGGGAACGGCACGACGAGGCGGATGGGCTTGTCGGCGGGAAATGGCGCCTGCGCGATGGCCGAGGCCATCGGCAGGGCGGTCGCCATCGCCGCCATGGCAAGTGTGGTGAGCGATGCGAGCGTCGTGCGACGCGCTTGACGGTACTTCATGTTGTGTCCTCCGGTGTATGACGTTGCTTTATCGTTGTTGTGGGGTACTGCCGCGCAGCGTCATCGCGCCAGGGCGAAACAGCCGCGCATCCATCTGCCGCAGATCGTCCGCGACGGCAATCGGCGTCGCGCATTGATCGAGCACGTCCCGCTGCAGGTCGATGCCCGGCGCGATCTCGACCAGCGTCAGGCGGGACTCGCCGTTCGCATCGGTGCGCATTTCGAAGACCGCGCGTTCGGTCACGTAGATCACGGGAATGCCGAGCGATGCGACATAGGGCCCGTTGAAACTCAGATGCGAGACCTCGGGCACGATTTTCTTCACGCGCCCTTCCGTGACGATGGACAGACGTTCGTCCCGCACCGCGATCTCGAGTCCGCCCGCCGTCAGCGTGCCCATGAAGACCACCGCGCGCGCACTCTGCGTGATATTGATGAAACCGCCCACGCCCGCGATCAGCGCACGCTCGCCCTCGCCGAACTTGCTCACGTTCACGTTGCCGTGCCCGTCGAGTTCGGCCAGCCCGAGTATCGCGAGGTCGATGCCGCCGCCTTCGTAGAAGTCGAACTGCGCGGGTTGGTCGACCACGGCCTCCGGATACGCCGACGCGCCGAAGCTCAGGCCATCGGCCGGCGTACCGCCGATCGGGCCCGCTTCCACGGTGAGCGTGAAGCCATCGAGCCCGGCCTGATGCGCGAGCGCGCCCACGGCCGCGGGCATGCCCACGCCGAGATTGACCACGCGCGGCGCGCGGGCCGCGAGTTCCATCACGGCGCGGCGTTGCACGATCGTGCGCGCATCGAGCGATGCCGGGGCGGACGGCAGCGCCTCCGCCGCATGCGCGGCTTCGCCACGCCATGGCCGCACGTAGGCCTCGTTGTAGACCTCGGCAAACGTCATCTGATGATGCTCGGGGGCCTCGCTGACCACGACGTAATCGACGAGGATGCCCGGCACATGAATCGCCTGCAGCGTCTCGTGAAAATCGACGAGCGACTCCACCTGCGCGATGACGATGCCGCCCGAGTTGTGCGCGGCCTGCGCCATCGCGAGCAGTTCGTGGTGGAACGCCTCGCGATGCGTGCTGAGGTTGCCGCGCGGATCGGCGGCCGTGCAGCGGATCAGCGCGCAATCGATGCGGAAGCTCGGATAGAACAGATACTCGTCGCCACGGAAGTCGATCGCTTCCACCCAGTTCGCGCTGCCCGCGGCGATCGCATCGCGGGCACGCGCGTTGATGGCACCGCCGTGATAGCGCGCATCCTGTGCCGTGCGTGGATCGACGAACGTATGCAGCCCCACCTTGGTCAGCACGCCGGGCTTGCCGCCCGCAATCGCACGGTACAGATGCGTGATGACGCCCTGCGGCAGGTTGTAGCCCTCGCATGCCTCCTGCATGGCCAGCGTCGCGAGCCGCGTGGCCGACCGCCAGTGCCCGCCGACGATCGCGCGCGTCATGCCTGCATTGCCGAAATGGTTGACACCCCGCGCGCCGCGATCGCCCTGCCCCGCGGAATACACGAGCGTCAGATCGCGTGGCATTCCGCTCTGCAGAAAACGCCGCTCCAGCGCCTCCGTCACGCCTTCCGCGTGGCCCGCGCCGACAAAGCCCGCGCTGGCGACGGTCCATCCGCTCTGGACGAGTTCCGCCGCCTGGCTGGCCGTGATGACCTTCATGCCTGTCTCCCGATTTTGTAATCTGCGAACATTTGTTCGGAAAACGACTATCATACGGATCGCACGGCCAGATGCAAGCCCGTCTCCCACACCACCCATTCCCGACATGCCACGTGCCGTTTCCGCCGACAAGGAAGACGCCCTCGACGTCCCGAACGAGGCGCCCAAGAAGGACGAATTGCTCGATTCCCTGACCAAGGGGCTCGCACTGCTGCGCCTCTATGCAACGGGCGTCGACGGGTTGACGATGCAGGAAGTGGCCGAGCAGCTCGACGTCACGCGCGCGGCTGCGCGCCGGCTGCTGCTGACGCTCGTGCATAACGAATACCTCGTGCAGGACGGCCGCAGGTTCCTTCTGACGCCGAAGGTCATGGACCTCGGCTATGCGTACTTCGCGTCGATGAACCTGCCGCAGATCGCGCGGCCCTATCTGCAGGCGCTGTGCGCGGAGGTAGGAGAGAGCTGCTCGATCGGGATGCTCGATCACGAATCGGTCGTGCTCGTCGCGCGCGAGGAACCGCGTCAGCTATTGCGCGTGGATATGGCGATCGGCCGCCGCATGCCGGCCTATGCGCATTCGCTCGGCCGCGTGTTGCTGGCCGGGCTCGACGACGCGTCGCGCGAGGCGTATCTGAAGCAGGCGGCGTTGCGCAAGCTGACGCCGTTCACGGTGACGTCGCGCCAGACGCTGGCGCGCAAGCTCGCGGAGATTCGCAGCGCGGGGCACTGCACGCTGATCAGCGAGCTCGTCGATGGGTTCGCGGGTATCTCCGTGCCGCTGCACGACCAGGGGGGCAAGGTCGTGGCCGGCGTGGGCCTGAGCATGGTGCTCGGCAGCCGCGATCAGGCGTTTCTGGAGAAGCGTTTTCTGCCGGCGCTACGGGTCACCGCGCAGAAGATCGAGACGATCCTGAAGGCGCGTTAGCTCACACGGTCGCTGGTATCGACACGGAGACGGTCGCGGTGGCAGCCGCTTCCGCCGACGACATCGCCAGAAACTCGTGGATCTGCGCCACGACGGCCGCGCCCTCGCCGATCGCGCCACCGACGCGCTTGACCGAGCCCGATCGCACATCGCCCACCGCGAACACGCCGGGCACGCACGTCTCCAGCGCGGCAGGCAGCCGGTCCGACGGTCCATCGACCGCGGCCGCGCCCGTGCGCACAAAGCCCGAGCGATCGGTGGTGACATCGCACCCTTCGAGCCAGCGCGTTTCCGGTTCGGCGCCCACGAACAGGAACACGTTGCGAATATTGCGTTCCGTCTCGACGCCGGTCTGCCGGTTCTGCCACGACACGCCCACGAGGCCATCGCACGACCCCTTGTGCAGCGCGACGAGTTCCGTGTGCGGCAGCAGCTCGATATTCGGCGTGGCCGCGATGCGATCGATCAGGTAGCGCGACATCGTCGCCGCCAGTCCCGGCCCGCGCACGAGCATATTGACCTTGCCCGCGTGCTGCGACAGGAATACCGCCGCCTGCCCGGCCGAATTGCCGCCGCCCACGAGCGCCACCTCCGCGTTCGCACAACTGCGCGCCTCGATGGCCGAGGCCCAGTACCAGACGCCGCGCCCTTCGAAGTCGGGCAGCATCGGCACATTGGGGCGGCGATAGCGCGCCCCGCTCGCGATCACGACCGTCCGCACGCGCAGCCGGCGGCCGTCGGTCAGCTCGATATGCATCACGTTGTCGGGTCCCGTGCGCTCGCAGTCGAGCAGGCGGACTTCCGACGGAATCCATAGCTCCGCGCCGAACTTCTCGGCCTGCACATGCGCGCGGCCCGTCAGTGCCGCACCGGAGATACCGGTCGGAAAGCCGAGGTAGTTCTCGATGCGGGCACTGGCCCCGGCCTGTCCGCCGTAAGCGCGGCGGTCGAGCACGACGACGTGCAACCCCTCGGAGGCGGCGTACACGGCGGTGGCCAGTCCCGCGGGACCGGCACCCACCACGGCGACGTCGAAGATCTCGTGCCGCTCGTCGGTTTCCACCATGCCCATGCAGCGGGCCAGTTCGGTTTCCGTGGGATTGACGAGCACCGCGCCGCCCGGACAGACGGCAACGGGGTCGCCGGCCGCCGCGCCATATTGTTCGATCAGCGCCGCGGCACCGGCGTCCTCGCGTGCATCGACCACGCGATACGGTTCGCCATTGCTGCGCAGAAAGCTCTCGAGATGCAGCAGCGCGCCCGAGCCCGGGCGGCCGATCAGCACCGGACCGCTCTCGCCCCATTCGATCAGCGACACGCGGCGCAGGATCAGCGCGCGGATCAGCCGCTCGCCCAGGTCCGCCTCCGCGACGATCAGCGCGCGCAACTCCTGCGGCGTGACGAGCAGCGTCTCCACGTGATCGATGGCCACGGCATCCACAAGCGACGGCTTGCCCGACATTGCCGCCAGTTCGGCCGCGAAGTCGCCGCGCGTAAATTGGGTCAACGGCCGCGTATTGCCCAGCCCGTCGCGCTGGTTGATCTGCACGGTGCCGGTCAGGATGACGAACATCCCCGCCGTCCGCACGCCCGTGCACTCGAGGTGTCCGCCGGGGGCATAGCAGCGCAGGGTTCCGAACCGCCCGATGCGGGCAAGCTCGGGTTCGGAGAACCGCATGTACATCTGATGATGGCGGGACATCATGGAGGCTGGAATGTCCCGATCTACCGCGCCGGTTGTCGCACCGGTCGTCGCACCGGTTGTCGCTTCGTTCGTCGTGCTGGTCGTCTTGCTGGTCATCGCTGCTCCCCTGCAGGTTGTCGGCGCGGGCCACCAGCATGAACGTTACTCCGACTCGGCGACGTAGGGTGCGTAAACGCGGATCAAATGTCGTGAATCGCGCGGGAGCGGCCCCAGCGCCACATCGCACGCATCCGCCGGCACAGGTGGTTGCGCCGGCGGACGGTGACTCAGCGGTCAGTCGGGGATGACGCCTCAGGCCATATGCGACGCGCACTCTCCGCGTGCACCAAGACCGCGCGCGCCATCGGTATAGGCATCACGCATACCGATATGGTTGCCGCCATCGGTGTAGGGGTCGCGCGGACCCATTCGCGCGCCGTCCGTGAACGGATCGAAGCCGCCCTGCTTGCAGGTGGTCGTGCCCGCATGCTTGGTGGACGCACTGGCCGGAACGAAAGTTTCGCTCCATGCGGCGTGCGCGGCCTGGGACAGGCCGAAGGTCATCGTGGAAACAACAAACAGGGTCTTGGCAAGCTTCGTAGACATCGCGACTACTCCAACATCGAACTCCAATCGGTAACGGAAACGGCTGGCATGGCCAAACCGTGGAGCCATTGTCGGAAATCGAACGGATACGAACATGAGGCGAGCGTCCCGGTTTCGGGTGGGAACATCGGGAATACGCCCGCGCGCATGGGACATCGGTCCCCACCGAGGGAATACCCTATCCCTTGGTTCCTACCCTTTCACCGCGGCCTCGATCTTCGCGACGTCGATCTTCGTCATCGACATCATCGCCGTGAACGCCCGCTTGGCCGCCGCGCGGTCCTTGCTGGTGTACGCCTCCGTCAGCACGCGAGGCGTGATCTGCCACGAGATGCCCCATTTGTCCTTGCACCAGCCGCAGACGCTCTCCTGCCCGCCATTGCCGACGATCGCATTCCAGAGCCGGTCGGTTTCCGCCTGATCGTCGGTGGCGATCTGAAACGAAAACGACTCGTTGTGCTTGAACTCGGGGCCGCCGTTCAGGCCGATGCACGGAATGCCCGCCACCGTGAACTCGACGGTAATCACGTCGCCTTCCTTGCCCGACGGATAGTCGCTCGGGGCATGGTGCACCGCGACGACGCGGCTGTCCGGAAATGTTGCCGCGTAGAAATTGGCGGCCGCTTCCGCATCACCTTCGTACCACAAACAGATCGTGTTCTTGTTTGTCACGTCGTGTCTCCCTGGGGTGAATTCCCCCGAGCAGCATACGACCGGCCCATGACGCGTTCAAAGCGCAGTTTTGTAAGCAGATAGTGTTCGACATTGCAACTTTGTTGCATTAAGCTTGCCGACTGTTTCCACCTTCCGCGAGCAGTTTTCCATGCCTCCTCCCGATACGCGCGCCGCGCCACCGCCAGTGGCCGCCCTGCACGACGTGGTCTTTGCATGGCCCGGACAACGCGACGCGCGCCTGCGCATCGGCCGCTTCGACGTGGCGGCGGGCGAGCATGTGTTCGTCTCGGGCGAGAGCGGCAGTGGCAAGAGCACCCTGCTCGGCCTGCTCGCGGGCGTGCTCGTGCCGGACGAAGGCACGGTGACGATCTGCGACACCGCCTTGCATACGCTGGCCGGCGCGCGGCGCGATCGCTTTCGCGCGGACCATATGGGCATCATCTTCCAGCAGCTGAACCTGCTGCCGTATCTGTCCGTGCTCGACAACGTCCTGCTCGCCTGCCGCTTCTCGGCCGCGCGCCGCGAACGTTCGCGCGAGCAGGGCGACACGCCGGCCGACGCGGCGGCCATGCTGCTTGGCCGGCTCGATCTGCCCGAAGCGTTGTGGCGGCGCCCCGCGTCCCGGCTTTCCGTCGGCCAGCAACAGCGCGTCGCCGCGGCACGCGCACTGCTCGGCCGGCCACAGATGGTCCTGGCCGACGAGCCGACGTCCGCGCTCGATGCCGCGCGGCAGGCCGCGTTCATGGA
Source organism: Cupriavidus sp. OTU4054 (assembly GCF_038440175.1). NCBI lineage: Bacteria > Pseudomonadati > Pseudomonadota > Betaproteobacteria > Burkholderiales > Burkholderiaceae > Cupriavidus > Cupriavidus sp. OTU4054. The sequence goes on along the minus strand of NZ_JASATF010000007.1, from coordinate 165,008 downwards.
TCTGCTGCAACGCGAATGCCGCGCCGTGGGCGCGAGCCTGATCTTCGTCAGTCACGACGAACGGCTGGCCGCGCATTTCGACCGGCGGTTCCCGATGCCGTCCATGGCAATGCCGGCGCTTGCCGCGGAGGCCATCGCATGACGTTGTTCGGTCTTGCCGCGCGCAGCGCGTGGAACCGGCGGTACAACCTGCTGCTGATGGTCGTGGCCATCGCCCTGTCCACGGCACTGCTGCTCGGCGTGGAGCGCATCCGGCAGCAGGTGCGCGCGGGATTCTCGCAATCGGTGTCGGGCACGGATCTGATCGTCGGCGCGCGGGGCAGCCCCATGCAGCTGATGCTCTACACCGTGTTCCACCTCGGCAGCGCCACCAACGACATGCGCTGGGATAGCGCGCGACGTATCGCCGCGCATCCGTTGGTCGCGTGGACCATTCCGGTATCGCTTGGCGATTCGCATCGCGGGTTTCCGGTGCTGGCGACCAATGGCGACTACTTCCAGTACTTCCGCTATGGCGCGCAGCATGCGCTGCGGCTGGCGGAGGGCAAACCGCTCGATGCGCGGCCCGATGGGCTGTTCGACGCGGTGATCGGCGCCGAGGTTGCCCGCACGCTTCACTACCGGATCGGCGACCGCATCGTGCTCAGCCATGGCGATGACGATGCCCATGAGCATGATCATGGGCCGCTCGCCGAGCATCACGAGCATGCGGACAAGCCGTTCGTGGTCACCGGCATTCTGGCGCCCACGGGGACGCCCGTCGATCGCACCGTGCACATCACGCTGGAGGCGATGGAGGCGATCCATCTCGATTGGCAGGCGGGCGCGCCGATGCCGGGCATGTCCATTCCGCAGCAACTCGTCCGCAAGTTCGATCTGACGCCGAAGCACGTGACCGGGCTACTGGTTGGCCTGAAGCTGCGCTCGCGGGTGTTTGCCGTACAGCGCGAGATTGCGGACGACACGCGCGAACCGCTGATGGCGGTGCTGCCCGGTGTCGCGCTCGATGAACTCTGGGACATGATCGGCGTGGCCGAGACCGGCATGATGCTGATGTCGGCATTGGTCGTTGCCGTGGGGCTCGCCGGGCTGGTATCGTCCATCCTCGCCGCGCTGGGCGAACGGCGCCGCGAACTCGCGATTCTTCGCGCGGTGGGCGCGCGGCCGCTGGATCTGTTGTTGCTGCTGGCGGCCGAGGGCTTCTGCCTGATGCTCGCCGGCACGCTGGCCGGTTACATGCTGTTGACGGCGGTGTCCGTCGCCATTGCACCGTGGCTGCAGGCGAGCCTCGGCATCGCATTGCCCGTGGCCTGGCCGCAGGCCAGCGAATTGCCGTTGCTCGGGGCGATCGTTGCCGCCGGTGCGGTGGCTTCGCTGCTGCCGGGCTGGCGCGCGTACCGCATCAGCCTTGCCGATGGATTGACCCCGAATACCTGAGCCCTTGCCAGTGACCACACGACGCCGGACCCTGCACGCCATCGCCGCCCTGAGCGGCATCTGTCTGCTGCCCGCCGCGCGCGCGGTGAACGACGTCCGCGAGATCAAGTGGAGCGAACTGCTGCCCGCCGGGTGGGACGCGAAAGCGCCGTTCCAGGGGCTCGACCTCGACAAGCTCGAAGACGGCGATCCGCGCGCGCAGGAAGCGCTGGCGCGCGCACGCGACTACTGGAAGTCGGCGCCCGTCGAACGATCGCTCGACGGCGCGCGCGTGCGGCTGCCGGGCTACGTGGTGCCGATGTCCGGCGATGCGCGCATCATCGGCGAGTTTCTGCTGGTGCCATACTTCGGGGCATGCATCCACGTACCGCCGCCGCCGGCCAACCAGATCGTCCATGTGAAGCTCGACAAACCTTCCCGCACGCCGCTCCGCGTGATGCGCGCGGTATGGGCCACGGGCACGCTGCGCGTCGAGCGCCTGACGTCGGCGATGGGGGATGCCGGTTATGCGTTGCATAACGCGAGCGTCGAGCTCCATGTCCGTTGATGCGAGTTGCCGATGAAGTCTCCAGGCCGACGCCTGTCCGCGCCGTTATTGGCCACCGCCGCCGTCATCGTCTGCACGGCCGCTGCCGTGGGGGGCGGTTACTGGCTGCGTTCCCAGTCGCCCGCGCCGATTGCCGATACGAAGGCACCCGTCGTAGCGCAGCCTGACGCGCCCGTCGGCAACTATCGCGAGATCGACTGGCAAACCCTGCTGCCCAAGGGCTGGGACCCGATGGCCCCGTTCAAGGGCCTGAAGCTCGACGACATGGAAGACAACGATCCCCGCGCGGAGATCGCCATGGACAAGGCCCGCAAGTACTGGCAATCGGCACCGGTCGAACCGTCGCTCGACGGCACCGCGGTCCGCCTGCCCGGCTTCGTCGTCTCGCTCGACGGCGAAGGCGAGGCCGTTCGCGAGTTCCTGCTGGTCCCCTACTTTGGCGCCTGCATCCATCTGCCGCCGCCGCCTTCCAACCAGGTGGTCCACGTGCGCACCAACCGCCCGCTGGACGGCCTGCGCACGATGGACACGGTCTGGATCCGCGGCGTCATGCGCGTGGAGCGCGCGGAGACCATGATGGGCGATGCCGGGTATGGGATGACGGACGCGACCCTCGAACCGTACCGGCCCTGACGCGACCGTTCCCCCGCCACACGGTCGTTCTGTGGAAATTCGTTGACTTGGCTACAATCTCGGAGGCCCGCAGAGGCCATTCGAGATAACGACACCGAGACGCCAACGACATGTCCAACCCCCTCCGTTCCGCGCTGCCCATCCTGGTCGGCGCGTCCGTCATGCTGTCCCTCGCCATGGGGCTCCGGCAAAGTCTCGGGATCTTCGTGCCGCCGCTCACGCGCGATATCGGGATTTCCGTGGGCGATTTCACGATCGCGGTTGCCGTGCAGAACCTCACGTGGGGTGTCCTGCAGCCGTTCGCGGGCGCGCTGGCGGTGCGGGTCGGGTTCCGGCCACTGATGATCGGCGGGTCGCTGCTGTATCTCGTCGGCCTGCTTCTGCTGGCGACGTCGCAGGGGCTCTGGACCGTGATCCTCGGTGCGGGGTTGCTGATCGGTGCCGCCATGGCCACCACGGGCACCGCGATGTCGATGGCCGCCGCGTCCAACGCGGTGCCGCCGCATGTGCGCAGCCTCGTGCTCGGCTTCGTGTCGGCCTGCGGATCGCTCGGGGCGATGATCGCCGCGCCGCTCGGGCAGGCGATCTCGCAGGGCTGGGGCTGGCGCCTTGGCGTGGCCTCGTTCGTGATTCTCGCGCTGATCATGCTGCCCGCCGCGTGGTCCGCCGGCCGCGTCGATGCCTTGCGCCAGGCCACGCCCACCCATGCTCCCGTCGAACAAAGCGGCCGCCATGCGCTGATGAGCGCGCTGCGCCATCCGCCCTTTGTCGTCATGGCGCTGGCCTATACGGTCTGCGGCATGCAACTCGTCTTCCTGACCACGCACCTGCCGGCCTACCTCGACCTGTGCGGCATGGATCCGATGCTGTCCGCCAAGGCGCTCGGCCTGATCGGCGGCTTCAACGTGCTCGGCAGCCTGTTCTTCGGCTGGGCCGGCGGCCGGATCAACAAGCTGCATCTGCTGGGCTGCATCTATATCCTGCGGTCGGCGGGCTTCTTCTGGTATTTCCATGCGTCGCCGACGCCCGAGACCACGATGATCTTCGCGTCGGTCATGGGCTTCCTGTGGCTCGGCGTGTCGCCGCTGGTGCAGGGGTGGATTGCGCAGACGTTCGGCCTGCGCTGGCAGGCGATGATCGCGGGCGTGGCGTTCTTCAGCCACCAGATCGGCAGCTTTATCGGGGCGTTCGGCGGTGGCTGGCTGTACGAGCTCGCGCGCAACTACGATACGGCGTGGAAGCTGGGGGCGGCGATGGGGCTGTGCGTGGGCGCCGTGCAGATCGCGTTCGCGTTTGCCTCGCGCACGCAGGCGCCGCGCCTAGCGACCTGAGCGCGCATCGTCGGCTTCGGTCCATCGTTTTAGCGCGCGGCGGAAGTTCGCGCCATCGCTGAAGCCGAGCAGCAGCGCAATATCGTCGGTGCTCATGCGCGTGGTCTTCAGATACTCGGTGGCGAGCGAGAACCGCACGTCGTCGAGAATCGCGCCGAACGACGTGTCTTCCGCCGCCAGATGCCGCCGCAACGTGCGGCTCGTCATGCCGAGCGCGTCCGCCACCGCATCCATCCCCGGAAACACGCCCGGCTCGCGCATCAGGATCTGGTAGACCTCGCCCGACACGCCGCTCGATGTCTTGGCCTCGCCCACGAGCCGGTCGCAGGTCTCCTGAATCAGCGCCGCGGAATGCCGATGCGCAAGCTGCGGCTTTTGCCCGAGGATCGCACTGTCGTAGATGAGTTCATATTCGGGCTGCCCAAACTCGCAGCGGCAGCCCAGATACCGGTCATACAGGCTCGCGTGCGCGGGCGCCGGGTGGGCAAAGCGCGCGAGAACGGGCGGGCAACGCTGCCCGGCCACATCCTGCAGATGCGTCACGTGCTGCGTGAACTGCTGCTCGATCAGGAACTGGCGCAATTCGTCCGAAGCGATGGCCACCATGGCATCGGGAAACGTCCACACCATCCGGTCCGGATACTCGGTCCATTCGATCGCGACCGTCGGTGTCGCGAGGCGATGGTATTTGACGCCGAGCCGGAAATAATCACGCAGCGACAGGCACGACATCAGCGCGTACCCGTACATGCCGTACGCCGCGAGATGCAGCCGTCCGCCCACCACGAACGGCGTCGCGGGGTCATGCGACAAGGCCAGCGCATTGCGGCAGACGGCGATGTATTGCCGCACGGACGTCAGCAGCGACGTGTCCGATAACGCCTCGGGCGCCAGCCCGCTGCCGCGCAGGCTGTCCTCGGGCGCGATGCCCTGCTCGGCCAGTACCTCCACCAGCGCGGCGATCTTGTACGGCGCATGGATGCGCTCGTTGTGCAGCGGAAATCTCGGCGGCACGGTTGTCTCCTCTGTCCTTCCCAGTTCTTCCCTGTCCTTCCCCGCCCAGCCCTCAATCTGTCCTCTTTGGACATGACCGTGTCCGGAAATGACCTTACGCCGGGCATGCTACCGAACTATCATCCCCTCCACAAGCTCGCCCGAGCCATATAACGAGACAGCCACCGTGACACCTACCCCCAAGCGTTCCGACGCCCGCAAAGTCATCATCTCGTGCGCCGTCACCGGCTCCGCGCACGTGCCCTCGATGTCGCCCTACCTGCCGCTGACGCCCGCCGATATCGCCTCGCAGGCAATCGAGGCCGCGCGGGCCGGCGCCGCCATCCTCCATCTGCACGCGCGCAACCCCGTCGATGGCCGTCCCACGCCGGACCCCGCGGTCTTCCGCGAATTCGTGCCCGAGATCGTGCGGGAGACCGATGCGGTCATCAACATCACCACCGGCGGCAGCACGCGCATGACGCTCGACGAGCGCCTGGCCTATCCGCGCGTGGCACGCCCCGAGATGTGCTCGCTCAACATGGGCTCGATGAACTTCTCGCTGCATCCCATCGCGCAGAAGATCGACCGCGAGGATGGCTGGCGCTTCGACTGGGAGAAGGAATACCTCGAAGGCATGGAGGACATGATCTTCCGCAATACCTTCCGGGACATCCGCAACATCCTCACCGAGTTCGCGGACCACGGCACGCGCTTCGAGTTCGAGTGCTACGACGTGGGCCATCTTTACAACCTCGCGCACTTCATGAACCTCGGGCTGGTCAAGCCGCCGTTCTTCATCCAGACCGTGCTCGGCATCCTGGGCGGCCTCGGCCCCGATCCCGAAAACCTCGTGGTCATGCGCAATACCGCGGACCGCCTCTTCGGGCGCGAGAACTACCACTTCTCCGTCCTCGGCGCCGGCCGGCACCAGATGCCGCTGGTCACGATGGCCGCGATCCTGGGCGGCAACGTGCGCGTGGGCCTCGAGGACAGCGTCTATCTGTCGAAGGGCGTGAAAGCGCGCAGCAACGCCGAGCAGGTGCGCAAGATCCGCCGCGTGCTCGAGGAACTGTCGTTCGAGATCGCCACGCCCGACGAAGCACGCGAGATGCTCGGGCTCAAGGGCGCGGCCGCGGTGACTTTCTGAGCCTCACGACAACAACCATCTGGAGACAACAATGGTGACCCCTTCGTTCGATTCGGGCAGTGACACGACCCACGCCGAAGCCACGCGCAAGGCAATGCGGTATCTGATCCCGCTGATGTGCGCGATCTACTTCATGTCGTACCTCGACCGCACCAACGTCGCGCTGGCCAAGGTGCAGCTCGCGCATGACCTCGGCATTACGGCCGCCATCTACGGGCTCGGCGCCGGCATCTTCTTTATCGGCTATGCGCTGCTGGAAGTGCCGAGCAACCTGATTGCCCACCGCGTGGGGCCGCGCCGCTGGATCGCGCGCATCGCGGTGACATGGGGCGCGCTGTCGGCCGGCATGATGTTCGTGCAGGGCGAATGGTCGTTCTACGTGCTGCGCGTGCTGCTCGGCATCGCCGAGTCGGGGCTGTTTCCGGCGCTGATGTACATGGTGACGCTGTGGTTCGCGCCGAAGGATCGTCCCGTCGCGGTCGGCTGGATCTACACGGCACCGGCCATCGCGCTCGTCATCGGCAACCCGATTGGCGGCGCGCTGATGCAGATGGACGGCATCGGCGGCCTGCATGGCTGGCAATGGATGTTCCTGATCGAGGGGCTGCCCACGATCTTCGTCGGCATCCTGCTGTACTTCAAGCTGCCGGAGCGGCCGTCGGACGCGCGCTGGCTGTCGCGCGCGGAAGCCCAGTCGCTCGAGTCCCGCGCGGTCATCGACGACCATGCGCACCTGACTTCCGCCCACTGGATGGCGGCGCTCAAGCGTCCGACCACCGTGCTGATCGGCCTCATCTACTTCCTGAATCAGGTCGCGTTCGTGGGGCTCGTGTTCTTTACGCCGGCCATCATCCAGCAGATGCACGTCACCTCGCCGCTGCTCATCGGCGTGCTGTCCGGCAGCGTCGGCATCGGCTTCCTGCTCGGCGTGCTCACGCTGCCGCGCATCCATCGCCGCACGCAGTCGGACTGCAAGTTCCTGTGGGTGCTGACCGCGGGGTCCGCGTTGACCGCGGCGGGCATCCTGCTGACGTCGAACCAGACGCTGCAGATCGTGCTGCTAGCGGGCACGGCGTTCTTTGGCGGCGGCGTGCTCCCGTCCTACTGGACCATTGCGATGAAGCGCCTGCAGGGTATCCACGCGGCGGCGGGGCTGGCCTTTATCAACACGATCGGTCTGCTGGGCGGCTTCGCGGGTCCTTACCTGTTCGGCATGGCGGAGGCCGCCACGGGGCGCAGCGCATCGGGCTTTGCGGTGATCATCGGCGCCGCGTTGCTCGGCCTGCTGATCGTACCGCTGCTGGCGCGGGCCATCGACAATGAATCCGACGCCGGTCGGGCAAGTACCGAAGGCGGTCTTCCCCAGCGCGCGTAATAATCTCCACTCCTCACCACACGACAACGAGCAGGTTCATGAGACTCAGCAGCAAGGTAGCCATCATCACGGGCGCGGGCCAGGGCATCGGCGCCGCCACCGCCCTCAAGTTCGCCCGCGAGGGCGCGACCGTGGCCGTTTGCGACGTCAATCCCGAGGCCATATCGGCGGTGGTTCAGGCCTGCCGCGAGGCCGGTGCCGATGCGCACGGCTATACCGTGGACGTGACCGATCGCGACGCGGTGGACCTGATGGTGGCGAGTGTGCTGGCGCGCTGGCAGCGCATCGACGTGCTCGTCAACAACGCGGGCATCACGCGCGATGCGCGCCTCCAGAAGATGACCGCGAAGCAGTTCGACGACGTGATCGACGTGAACCTGCGCGCGGTCTTCCACGTCGCGCAGGCCGTCGTCGATACGATGATCGACCAGCGCGCCGGGGTGATTCTGAACGCGAGTTCCGTGGTGGGCGTGTATGGCAACTACGGCCAGACCAACTATGCAGCCGCCAAGTTCGGCGTCATCGGTTTCACCAAGACCTGGAGCCGCGAACTCGGTCCCAAGGGCATTCGCGTGAATGCGGTGGCACCGGGCTTTATCGAGACGCCAATCCTCGGCACCGTGCCGGACGAGGTGCTCGCGAAAATGCGCGATGACGTGCCGCTGCGGCGCCTTGGCCAACCCGAGGAGATCGCCAACGTGTATGCGTTTCTTGCAAGCGACGAAGCGAGCTATATCAATGGCGCGGTGCTTGAGGTCTCTGGCGGCATGACGCTGTAACGGCCCGGCACGACAAAGGAGACAGACTCACCATGACCATCCTCGACATGCTCAAGCCCCGCGCCGGCCTGCGCGTGCTGATCTCGGGCGGCGCCTCGGGCATCGGCGCGGTAATCGCCGACGCTTTCCTCGAGGCGGACGCGTCGGTCTACGTCTGCGATATCGATGCAGAGGCCGTGGCACGTGCCGCGAGCCGTCACCCGCGCCTGTTCGCGGGCGTGGCCGATGTCGCCGACGCCGCGCAGGTCGACCGCGTGATCGACGCCGCCAGCGAAGCGCTTGGCGGGCTCGATGTGCTCGTCAACAACGCGGGCATCGCCGGCCCCACCGGCGCGGTGGACGCCATCACCCCCGAGCAATGGCAACAGACGGTCACGACCAACCTGAACAGCCAGCATGCCTTCCTGCGCAAGGCGGTACCGCTGCTCAAGGCCACGTCGGACAGTCCGACCATCATCGCGATGTCGTCGGTCGCGGGCCGGCTCGGGTATGCCTACCGCACGCCCTATGCGGCGACCAAATGGGCCATCGTCGGCCTCGTGAAATCGCTGGCCATCGAGCTCGGCCCGGACGATATCCGCGTCAATGCCATCCTGCCCGGCGTCGTCGAAGGTCCGCGCATGGACCGCGTGATCGCCGCGCGCGCGGACGAGCGCGGTATCGGCTTCGACGCGATGAAGGCCGAGTACCTGAGCAAGATCTCGCTACGGCGCATGGTCACGGCCGAGGATGTGGCCGCCATGGCGCTGTTCCTCGCCTCGCCCGCCGGACGCAATGTCTCCGGGCAGGCCATCAGCGTGGACGGCAACGTCGAGTACCTCTGACACGCGCAGGAGCAGCGCTGCGCGGACAGGCCGCCGTACACCGTGCTAGCGGGTCTTCCTCGGCCTGCGGCAACGGCATCGGACACCAAATGGCCTCCGCGCGGCCGCCACGCCACACCGCGCCGCGCGACCATCCACCTCGCTCCATCGCGTTTCAGCGGGATCCACCCCAAAAACCAATCACCTGCGCCCGGAAAGCGCCAATAATCGCGCATCGATACGTGGCAGCGTCACAGCGACATCGACCGCGGCGTGGATCACCGTTCCCCAGTCCGCACGCCCGTGCCGACACCGCCGCCATATAGTAGATGTCAGCCATCGTCGCGTCGTAACCGTTGTTCAGGATCAGCTGCGGCCGGGTATCGCCCGGATGCGAGGCCGAGCGGATCGGATAGCCCCGCAGTACAGTGTCGCCAGGCGGGATATCGCGCTTTTGCGCGGGCGTATCGCGTAACGCCATCGCGCGATCGAACGCATCGGTCTCCCTGGTCCGCGCGGCAATCCGGCGCGGCATTCCGGCTCGGATCGCCGGCGTGCCGTACATCGGGTGGTACGCCGTGGCATGACACACGCTTGCTTTCTGCCATCGCGCGGCGGCCATGGCGCGCTGCCCCCGGGCGAGGGTTTCGCCAGCATCCCGCGCGATACGTTCGGCAGCGCGCATCCAGGCATTGTGGAAAACCCCATCGTCACCATGATCGACCTCGCGGGCGATGGCGGCGACTTCCCCGTAGTCCGCGCCGCTGTAGGGGATGCAGGCCAGCGGCCAGGTGTCATCCCGACGATTGGCATGGCAGGACGCCTCGATGAGCCGAAAATGCGCCCGGCCGTTGTTGCCGCATGACAACATTTCACCGCAGAGATCCCGCGGACGCCCGTCCCCACGAAAGTGGGGATCCTGCGGATATTGGCAGTAGGCCTCAAGCTTTTCGTGATCGTTGTGTCTGTGTCCCCCTTTGCGCATACCCCCTGGAGAACCCTTCATGCCGCTTGCCGATGTCAAAGAAACGCCGACGATTGCCCGCAATCGCCGGTCCGCGCCGCTTCCGACGTGGATTGCCAATCGGATGGAGGCCCATTTCGTCGACCGGATGGAGAAGCTCTGGGGCGGCGACCATCTGCTCCATGGCCGCACGCCGGACCCCGATGCCCTGCATCTGAGCAGCAACGACTATCTGTGCCTGCTGGGGGAGCCCGGGCTCGTACAGGCGCAGGCGCGCGCGTTGCTCGACGAGCAGCCCGAACTGCTGATGTCCTCGGTGTTCCGGCACGGCGATACGCCCCAGCAGCGGCTCGAGCGCAAGCTCGCGGACCTGATGCAGGCGGAAGACGGCCTGATCGCCCAGTCCGGCTGGGCGGCGAACGTCGGTCTGGTGCAATGCATCGCGGGCCCCGGCGTGCCCGTCTATATCGACATGAACGCGCACGCGTCGCTGTGGGAGGGCATCAGCGCGGCCGGGGCGCAGGCCGTGCCGATCCGCCATAACGACTTCGCGCATGCGGAACGCCAGATCGAGCGCATCGGGCCCGGTGTCATCATGGTCGATTCGGTCTACAGCACCACGGGCAGCGTTGCCCCGCTCGAGGCGTTCGTCCGGGTAGCCGAAACCACGAAAAGCGTGATCGTGGTCGATGAATCCCACTCGCTCGGCACCCATGGCCCGCGCGGCGGCGGACTGGTACCGGCCCTCGGCCTGTCGGAACGCGTCCATTTCCGTACCGCGTCGCTGGCCAAGGCGTTCGCCGGCCGCGCGGGCTTCGTCACCTGTTCCAGCCAGTTCAAGGAGTTCTTTGCCGTGGAAGCGCGGCCGGCGATTTTCAGTTCCGGCCTGTTGCGCCACGAGATTGCATGGTTCGACGCCGCCACGGACTTTATCGCGCAGGCGGAAGACCGCCGGCAGCAGCTGCACGCGATCACGCGGTCCGTCAGGGCGGCCATCTCCGATCTGGGCTACAACATCAGCGACGGCAGCGAGCAGATCATCGGGCTCGAAGCGGGAACGGAGCCGCAGGTGATGACGCTACGCAATGCACTGCAACGGCGCGGGATCTTCGGCGCGGTGTTCTGCTCGCCCGCCACCCCCAAGAATAGGGCATTGATGCGCCTAACGCTGCATGCGAAACTCACGCCTTCCGATGTGGAGCGGCTTGTCGCGGTACTGGCGGCGATCCGGGATGAAGTCAGGCTCGAGGAATGGTCGTCGACGCGCAGGGCGCGGCGCGGCACATCGGGGCCGGCCGGCGGGGCATAGCCACGATCCCCACAATCCCTCAAGGAGTGCAGGCTGGATATGGAAGCAACGCGGAAGCAGGCAGGCGGCGAATCCAGTGCACGACGGCTGGTAAAAAATACATGGCGCGCCCTGTTCGAGCGGGCCTCGCGTACCACGCTGCTCGACGAGGAAAGCGTCGTGCGTCTGCGCCGGATCCAGATGGTCGGCGCGCTCGGCGTCATCGGGCATCCGCTCTACTACATCATCTGGTCCTACGTCTTCCCGCAGCCTTACGAGAACCTGTGGCTGCGGCTCGTCTGCACGATCCTGTTCGCTCCGCTGCTGTTCGCCTCCGCGCTGTCGCACAAGCGCTGGCTGCCGATGTATGCGCTGTTCGCGATTACCGTGGGCATGCCGTTCGCGTTTATTTTTCTCTATCTGGAGAATCACGGTTCGCTGGTGTGGGCGGAATCCGTCATCATCGCCATCGTGGTGCTCTACCACTTCAGTTCCGGCTTTGCGACCGTTGCGTTGCTCTCCGGCGCGGCCGCCGCGTTTGCGCTGTTTGTGCTGGCCGGCCACTCGCTTGCGGGCATTCCATGGCAGTCGCTGCTGTTGCAGTTGCCGATCATTGCCTTCGTCATTGCCGTGCTCATCGTCATCAAGCTCGATCGTCAACTGCTCGTGGAGCAAAAACGGCGTGGCATGGCGGTGGCACTCGCGACGGTCGCGCACGAACTGCGTACGCCGCTGACGAGCCTGGCGATGACCGCGGTCGGCCTCAGGGACCGCTTGCCGATGGCGCTCGACGCGCAGTCGCCCTATCGCGATGCGCTGCTGCAGGCCGTTGCCAGGCTGCAGACGGACGTGGCGTATGTCAACGGCAGCATCGAACTGCTGGTGGCGAATTCGAAGGATCCCAAGTCGGCCCGGCAGGAAGCGTTCGAACTCGCCGATTCGATTCGCGCGAGCCTCGGCCGCTTTCCGTTCGAGCCCGCCTACGAGGGCATCGTGACGGTCGAGTCGTGCGAGCCCGTGCATGTCATGGGCAATGCGCAGTTGTTCGAACTGGTCATCACCAACCTCACGAAGAACGCGCTGGAGGCCATCAAGCGGGCGGGCAAGGGGCGCATCCACATCCGCTGCGACGCGCGGGACGATGGCATCTATGTGCTGTTTCGCGATACGGCCACGGGCGTGTCGCCGCACGTGCTTGCGCGCATGTTCCAGCCGTTCTTCTCGTACCCGGCCCACCGGGGCACCGGTATCGGACTGGCGTTCTGCAAGGACGTGCTCCGTAGCTGGGGCGCATCGATTACGTGCCGGTCCGTCGAGCACGAATTCACGGAATTCGAGATTCAGTTTCCCGCGCTGAAGCCGGGGAATCCGGTGACATGATCGGCGATTCGGTTGCTATTCATTCAGGCGCGAGGCTGGAAGCAACCGGAAGATCGGGATCGACCACGCTGTCGTAGTAGTGGAACGCGTGGCATGCGCTGGCCCAGTACCGGTTCGTGTTCTTGCGGTGACCGATGCCGATCAGCGTGCGGCCCGCGGCCTTGATTTTTTGCGACACGGGCATGAAGTCGCTATCGCCGCCGATGACGATCACAGTACCGATATGGCTGAAACGGCCCATATCCTCCGCGGCGTCGAGGCATAGCTTGATATCGGCCCCGTTCTTGGCGGACGGGCCCGGCGGGAACAGCTGGATAAGCTCCACCGCCCCCTGCAGCAGGGCATCGCGGTACCGGCCGAAGAACTGCCAGTTGCAGTAGGCCCGGTTGATGGCAATGGTGCCGAAGGATGCGCAGAGCTCCACCAGCGCCTGTACATCGATCAACGGCTCCTGCGCCTTGAAGCGGTTGTCCTGCTTCGCATAGGCGCCCTCGCCATATTTCGCTTCGACGAGTCCGGCATGCAGATTCTCGAAATCCCAGTAAATCGCCACGGACCGGCCCGCCGCACTGCCCTCGTCGTTCAAGTTCTTCTCCTGTATCGGTGCATCTCGGTATCCATCCGATGGATTGTCTACCGCATGACGCGATACGTCGACTGGACGAGTCCCGACGGAAAATGCCGGATCGAGGCAAGCGTGAGACTCACGTCATGCGCGAGGCTGCCGAACAACGGCCGGCCAGCGCCGATCAGGACGGGCACGGTGGTGACGACGAGGTCCGCGATCAATCCTTCGCGCAGGAAGGACTGGACCACCTGACCGCCATCGACGTACACGCGACGCACGCCCTCCGCATCCAGCTGCGCCATCGCGACTGCGGGCGCGCTATCGGAGAACCGCACCTTTCCCTGAAGCGCCTCCGGCACGGGCGTACCCGCGAGTTTGCGCGACAGCACGAGCACCGGCCTGTCGTAGGCCCATTCCCCCATGGTCAGCACCTTTTCATAGGTGCCCCGCCCCATGACGATCATGTCCTTGTCGGCGATAAAGTCCGGGTAACCATGATCCTCGGCCGGATCGTCCCGCTCCAGCAGCCAGCCGATGTCCCCATCGGGGCGCGCGATAAAGCCGTCGAGGCTCGTGGCGATAAAGACGTGTCCTGTGGTCATTTCCTATTCCGTTGCGTGATGCCTTGTCGTGTCGAGCTGCGCTTTCAGCAGCGCATCGAGCCAGTCGGCGAATACCTGGACCCGGCGCGACAGGTGGCGGCGATGGGGATACAGCATGGTCATCGGCATGGGGGCGGGCCGGAAGTCTGGCATGACTTCCATCAGCGTGCCGGCCTGCAGATGCTGCTGCACGTCGTAGGCGGGAATCTGGATCAGGCCGAGACCCGCGAGGCAGCACGCGATATATGCCTCGGCGCTGTCGACGGTCACCCGGCCCTGCATGGCCACGGTGTTCGTGGACTGGCCATCGTGCCATTCCCAGGGCGCGAGGCGCCCCGACGAGGGCGAGGCGTACTGGACGACATGGTGGTCCGCCAGGTCGCCGGGCTCGCGGGGCGTGCCGTACCGGGCCAGATACGCCGGGCTCGCGACATTGATCAGCGGAAGGTCGCCGGCCGGCCGCGCGACCATCCCGGAGTCGTGCAGCTTGCCGACACGCAATACGCAATCGACGCGCTCTTCGATCAGGTCGATCGCGCGATCGGTCATGCCGAGGGCGATGTCGATTCTCGGATAGGCGGCGAGGAATTCCGGCAATGCGGGGGCCACGATCAGCCGGCCGATGCGGCCCGGCACGTTGACGCGCAGCGCGCCGCCCGGGCCGATGGACGTCGGCCGGAACAGGTTCTCGGTTTCCTCGACGTCGGCAATCAGGCGCAGACACCGCTCGTAGAGGACGGCACCATCCTGGGAGGGCGATACCCTGCGCGTAGTCCGATGCAGCAGTTGCGTGCCCATCCGCCCCTCCAGTTCCTGAATCGCGGCCGATACCGACGAGCGCGGCATGCCAAGCGTATCCGCCGCGCGGGTGAAGTTCGCACATTCGACGACGCGCGCGAACACGCGAAACAGGTCGATTCGGTCCATGCTCGATTGGTCGTATTTTCTGACCAGTGAAGTCAGAAACAGATGATTTATTTGAATTTTCTGGAATATATCATCGTCCGGAACGAGCAGCCGCAAGGGGGCGGCCTCGACTTTGGGGGAAAGACATGGCGGACCACGGCATCCAGGGCAAGACGGCGATCATCGCGGGCGGCGCAAAGAACCTCGGCGGCCTGATCGCGCGCGATCTCGCCGCGCAGGGCGCGAAAGCGATCGCGATCCACTACAACAGCGCGAGCTCGAAGGCCGCCGCGGACGAGACGTGCGCCGCGATCGAAGCATCGGGTGCCAGGGCGGTGGCGTTCCAGGGCGACCTGACCTCGGCCGGTGCCATCGAGAAACTCTTTGCGGATGCGACCGCGGCCATCGGCCGGCCGGACATAGCCATCAATACCGTGGGCAAGGTCCTGAAAAAGCCGTTCGTCGAGATCACGGAAGCGGAATACGACGATATGACCGCCGTAAATGCGAAGTCGGCGTTCTTCTTCCTCAGGGAGGCGGGCAGGCATGTGAACGACAACGGCAAGATCGTCACGCTCGTCACGTCATTGCTCGGGGCGTTCACGCCCTTCTATGCGGCCTACGCGGGCACGAAGGCACCGGTGGAACATTTCACACGCGCGGCAGCGAAGGAATTCGGCGCACGCGGCATCTCGGTGACGGCCGTCGGACCGGGCCCGATGGACACGTCGTTCTTCTACCCCGCCGAGGGCGAGGACGCCGTGGCCTACCACAAGACCGCCGCCGCGCTCTCGCCGTTCTCGAAGACCGGGCTGACCGATATCGAGGACGTCGTGCCCTTTATCCGCCATCTGGTCAGCGACGGCTGGTGGATCACGGGGCAGACGATTCTGATTAACGGCGGGTACACAACCAAGTAAGACGACCGGATAAGCGCGACCGGGCCCCGCGCGCCTCACAGACCGCCGCGTGGCCCGCGCCGCATCGCGCGGCGCACGATGGTCTGGCGCGCGTTGGCCACCGCGCGGACCTTGTCGTTGGCGGCACGTAGCCGCTCGATGACTGCCGCCCGGCGTTGGGCGATTTCTTCGGGGGATTCGAGCGTGTCGTAGCTGGTGTCCGCCGCGCCGGCGGGCACGGCCCGCTCGAGTTCGAACAGCGCGATGCTGATCTCGGTCACGGCGACATAGTCCCAGCGGGTGGGCACCGCGGCTTCCGAGAACCAGATTTCGCCTTCGCCGGGCGCGATCAGCGCGACCACGTCGAAGCCGCGCACCTCGAACCGCAGCATCTCCGGCCGCGGATGCGAGAACGCGCGCTCGAGGTAGCGGCGAAAGGCCAGCGCGTCGATCCGATGCCGCGCGTCCGCCTGCGGGTCGTCGGGCGCGACGAATACATGCTCCTCGCGCGGCCGCGTGCCGAGCATGACTTCGCGGTAGGCAATCGGCGGCAACGGCAACGAGGGCGGCGGCGGCGGCGGCGGCGCGGCGGGTGGTTTCGCTTCAGGCATCGGCATCCGGCGGCAGCCGGTCTCCGGCATGAGAAGTCCCCATTATCGCGATCCGATGCCACGCCGTCGTGACCCATTTGTGGAGACCGTCGCACCCGGGCAACGCCGAACAGCGAGATTTCGCACCAAAACGCGTCACGCACTACTGCACCAACTCGGGTACACTGCCATCGTTCGTGTTCACATCCAGTCGAGACAATGGAGTCCATGCAAGAGCTTCGGGCCACGAACCTGCGCGAGCAGGTGGTGGAACGTGTGCGGTCGGAGATCGTATCGGGGCGCACGCCCGCAGGCACGGTCTACTCGGTGCCGGGCCTCGCCAATGACCTTGGCGTATCGACCACGCCCGTCCGTGAAGCGCTACTCGAACTGAGCCGGAACGGATTGCTGGTCCCCATGCGCAATCGCGGCTTCCGCGTCGAGGCACTGTCGCTCGAGGCCCTCGACAATCTGTTCACGATGCGCGAACTGCTCGAGCGGTTCGCGCTCGAATCGCTCGCGCGGCAGGGCCTCAAGGATCCGAAACCCGTGCGCGAACTCGCCGATGCCGTGGGCCGCGCCGTCGAACGCGGCGATGTGGCCGCCTATATCGCCACCGACCGCGCGTTCCACGAAGCGCTGGTGTCGCAGGTCGGCAACCCGCTGCTCACCCGCCTGATCATGCAGCTGCGCGACGATATGCGCCTCTACGGCATCGACTCCGAAGAAGGCAAGCAGCGCCAGCGCGATTCCGTGCAGGAACACTATCAGATGGTGGACCTGGCGATTCGCCAGGACGTGGCGGCCATCGGTGAACTGATCAGCCGCCATATCCTCGCGTGGAAACCGCTGTTCCGCTCCGCCCTCGCCCAGCAGGCCTGAGCCAGATCCTGAGCCGAACCCTGCGCCGTCAGCCCATCGGCCCGCGCGCGATCGACATGCCGCGCAGGGCCGCGCGTTCGGGCGTGCCCCACGCGTAGCCGAGCGCGGGTTCATTGACGGGCAGGCCGGCGGAGAAACAAGCGTTCATGGTGGTCATGATGGAAAGGTCGGCAATGCCGCATCAATGCGCGGGCATCACGGGCGGGTGGTAGCTGAAGGTCGCCATCAGCAGCGCCGCCACGGCGATCACGATCGGCGTATGGATCAGGAACTGCACGGCCGTGTAGCCGACCAGGTCCTTCGACTTGAGCTTCAGAATGCCAAGCAGCGGCAGCATCCAGAACGGATTGATGAAGTTGGGCAGCGTCTCCGCGATGTTGTAGACCATCACGGTCCAGCCGAGGTGCGCGTGCAGATCGTTCGCGGCCGTCATGATGTACGGCGCCTCGATGACCCATTTGCCGCCGGCCGAGGGAATAAAGAAGCCGAGCACCGCCGAATAGATCCCGACCAGCACCGAGAAAATGCCCGAGTCATGGGCCAGGCTCACGAACCAGTGCGCGATCTCGTCGGACAGCGTCACGCCCTGCGCATTGCCGACCTTGGTCAGCATGTAGCCGATGCCGCCATAGAACGGAAACTGCAGCAGCACGCCCCCGACGCTCGGCATCGCGCGCACGAAGCTTTCCAGGAAACTGCGCGGACGCCAGTGCAGCAGCAGGCCCAGCAGCAGGAACACGAAGTTGTACGTGTTGAGCTGCGACATCGTGATGAGCGGATTGCCGCTGCGAAATGCATTCCACAGCCAGCCCGCGGCAAGCAGCACGACGACGATCGTCAGCAGCGGGCTGAATTCGAGGTAGTCGCCGGGGCGCTTGCGCTGGGCCGGCGCCATCTGGTCGTCCTCGAGCTCCACGCCAAGGTCCTCCGCCGTGCGCGTGGCGCCGCGGCTGGGCGCCGTCATATGGCAGATGACCGCCGACACCACGGTCACGAGCACGATCACCAGCAGGTTCTGCCAGGTGAGGATGGTCTCGCCAAACCCGATGACACCGGTAATGGGCAGCAGCGACGCCGGAATGCTCGCGGGCGTGGCCTGCAGCTGCGCGGCCGACGAGCTCATGCCCAGCGTGAAGCCGCACCCCATGCCCAGATACGCAGCCGCGCCCGCGGCGCGATAGTCGAGCATCAGGGACCGGCGGCGCGCCATCTCCCGCACGAGCAGTCCCGAGAAGATCAGGCTGAGGCCCCAGTTGACGAGCGATAGCCCGATGCTGAGCACCCCCACGAACACGATGGCACCGCGCGAGGTCTTCGGGATCTGCGCGAGCCGCCGCAGCAGCGCGGCGACCGGCGGCGACATGGCCAGCACGTAGCCCGTGACGGCGACCATCGCCATCTGCATCGTAAAGGGGATGATGCTCCAGAACCCGTCGCCGAACGCCTTGCTGGCGGCCATCGGATTGCCGCTGTGCAACGCGGCGCCAAGGCCGACCACGGCACAGGCGACGACCACGAACACATAGGCGTCCGGGAACCACTTCTCGGCCCAGGCGACGATGGCCTGCGAGAAGCGCTCCATGGAGGTAGTGGGTGGCGCCAGGTCTGCGGCGGGCCGGGATTGCGGTTGGGACATGGTTTGCCTCGTTGCGATAAGCGTGGTGGGGGGATCTCGGGCGCCGTGGCTAACGGCGCAGTGTGACGGGGGTAAGCGGTACGGCCATGCAGGTCAGGCAGCGATCGGGCGGCCCATCCCATGGCGACATATGGGCGACCTTGCCTTCGACGACCGTCATGACGCAGCTCTCGCACTGGCCCACGCGGCAGCCGCTGGGCAGCCGGATGCCAGCCTGCTCGGCGGCATCGAGCACGGTGCCGCGCGCGGGCGTCCATTCGAACGTGGCATCGGCGTCGAGAATGCGCACCGGCTGCGGCGCGAGCGTGCGCGGTATCTGCACGTCGGCGGAGAACGTTTCCTCGAAGATGTCGAAATCGGGCAGGCCCCTGCCCTGCAGTGCCGCCCGCACGCTGGTCAGGAAGCCCGGCGCGCCGCACAGATAGGCCAGCGGCCGGCGCGCGACCAGTGCCGCGTCGAGCATCGAAAAATCCGGCGCGACCGAGCCATGCACGCATGTCAGTTGCACGTTGCCAAGGCGATCGGCGAGCGCATGCAGGACATCGGCAAACGGATGCGCCACGCCGGGGCGCGCCAGGTGGACAACCACGACCGGCGGCGTGGCGTGTCCCTGCGCGCGGCGTTGCGCGAGCGCTTCCAGATGGCCGACGAACGGCGTGATGCCGATACCGCCCGCCACCAGCACGATCGGCCGCCGGGTCTGCGTGGGAATCGTGAACACGCCCGACGGCGTGGAAAGCTGCACGATTGCCCCCGTCTCCAGCGCATGGAGCCGCGACGACATGCGTCCGGGCGGATGATCGTCCGAGCGGGCCAGCCGCACGGCAATGGACAACGCGCGCGGTGCCACGTTGGGGCCGATCAGCGAGTACGCGCGGCGCGTGTCGGTGTCCGCCATCGATACGACCACATGCTGTCCCGGCAGGAAGTCCGGCAACGGCCCCCCGTCCTCGGGCGCGAAGTCGAAGCGCTCGACATCCTCGGCGATGCGCGCCTTGGCCACGAGCCGGAACGCGCGCGCGCCGGGCCATGCCCCGCGATTGGCGGCCACATCGGCCTCGATGCGGCACATCGTCGCGCGCAACGGTACAGAGCCGCTGACAGGATCGCGCTCGTCGTCGCCGAGAATCGCGTTGATGTTCGACGTTGCGCTCCCATGCGCGGCCGTATCCGTATGCCCGAGCGGCTCGCATCCCTGCCACCAGCCGAACTCGGCCACGGCCACGTGATCGTGCAGCGCCGCATCCACGCGCGCCTTGAGCCGCACCGCGCCCAGCCGCGTGACCACGCGCACCCAGTCTCCGTTGTGCACGCCGATCGTCGCCGCGAACCCCTTGCCGATCTGCACCTGCGGGGCCGGTGCCTTGCGGCGCAGCGTGGCCACATGCCGGTGCGACGAATGCACGTACCAGCCGCTCTTCGCGGTGGTCAGCACGGTCGGGTAGGCGGTGCGAGCGGCCGGATGCTGGGCAGGCTCGACGAACGTCGGCAACGGTGGCTGGCCGATCTCCTGCAATGCTTCCGCATAGAGCTCCACGCGGCGCGTGCGCGTGGCAAAGCCCGTCACACCGCCATCGGCGCGCGTGGCGGCATATTTCTCGCGCGACGCAGGTTGCGGAAAACGCAGACCTTCCGGGTGGCGCCGCAGATCGTCCACGGTGATGCCCAGCGGCGCCAGCTGATGGTTCCAGCCGGCCTCGATGCTGCCGCCGAACATCGCATCCCGCATGCCCATACGCATGGCCAGCGCCATCACGATCTCGTAATCGGCCCGCGCCTCGCCCGGCGGCGGCACCATGCGCGGGCGCAGCTGCACGTGCTCGACGGCCGCCTGCGTGATCTCGAACCCGCACTTGAGCGCCTCGCGCTCCCACGGCAGGTTGGCCGGCAGCACGAGGTCCGCCTGCTCCGCCGTCGGGTTCATGAACATATCGACGTGCACGTGATAGTCGAGCGCGTCCAGCATGCGCCGGTTGCGCGCGGCATCGGCCTGCGTGACCACGAGGTTGGTACCGAAGCTCACGAGCGTGCGCACCCGATAGGGATCGCCGTCCAGCACCGCACGCGCGAGATCGCGCGCGGTAATCCAGCCAAGCCGCGGGGGGCCCAGTGGCAGCTCGTCGAGGCCCAGCGCCCTGGCGCGCTGTTCGGGCGGCAGCAGTTCCGCATAGTCGTTGACGGTGCGATACGGCGGCGGACTGGTCCACAGGTTGCCGCCTTCGCGATCGCATGCACCGGTCAGCGCGTAGAGCGTGGCGATCGCGCGTTCGGTCTGCGTGGCGTTGGTGTGCTGTCCCACGCCGGTCCACGCGTGATAGGCAAGGCGCGGCGCGTGCATGAACAGCGCGTTGAACTGTTCGACCTGCTCGCGCGTCATCCATGTCAGGCGTGCCACATGTTCGGGCGTATAGGCCTCCACGTGCCGGGCAAGCGCATGGAGCACCGTGGCATAGCGGCGCGTGTGGCCGTGCCGGTCGAGGCATTCGCCTTCCGCCCGCAGTACGACGCCATCGGGATCGTTGCGCGAGGCGGGGTCGAACGGACGCGGGGTACCGTCATGCGCGCGCACGACAAAGTGCCCGCCCTCGCCCTGCTCGTCCCACAACTCGTCCGCGCGCAGCAGTCGATCCGTATCGAGATCGACGAGCAGCGGCGCGTTGGTCCATGTCCGCACGAACGCTTCGTCGAAGCTTTGCGTGGCAATCAGATGCCGGATCGCGCCGAGCGCCAGCGCCGCGTCGGCACCGGGCCGCACGGGGAGCCACAGATCGGCCTGCTGGCCGGAGCCGTCCTGCTTCGGGTCGATGACGACGATCTTCGCGCCCCGCTGCCGCGCGGCCGCGACGCGCGATGCCTGCGCCAGCCACGTGCGGGCCGGGTTGTGGCCCCAGAGCACGACCACGTCGGCATGGTCCAGGTCCGGTGCGCCGATGCCGCGGCCGAAGGTCAGCGCATGCGCGTAGTCCTTGTGCCAGCCGCAGACCTCCACCGCATACAGCAGGTTCGGGCTGCCATAGCATCGGATAAACCGTTCGACCCACTCGAAGCTATCGACCATCGGCGTGCCGCTCGGCGTCGTCACCGCAAAGGCCACGGACTCGGCGCCATGCCGTGCGCGCGCCGCGAGCAGACGTTCCGCCATCTCGTCGAGGGCCTCGTCCCACGAAATCGCCCGCCATTGCGGATCCGCGGCGCCGCGTGGCGTGGTCCGGCGCAGCGGCCGCGTCAGCCGCAAAGGGCTCGCCACGAGTTCGGGCGCGGCCCGTCCCTTGGCGCATAACGCGCCCCCGGTCGGATGTCCGGGCAACGGCAATACCCGGACCAGACGACCCTGCTCCTCATCGATCTCGTTCAGCGATCCACAGCGGGACCGGCACAGCGTGCAGTACCCGGCAACTTGTTTGGTCATCTTAGTAGCGCGTCACACATCATATTTCCGTATTGAGCGCATGGTAGCGGGTAGTACGCTAGGCTGCATCAGGGTTTACGCGAGATAAATGCCGACAAATGCGCGCCCTTCCGCGGTGCATACGGTCGCCCTTGCCTAGGGTGCAGCCACATCCTATAACGTGTCACGCGCTACTGATTTCGGTGCGCACCCTACGAATGTGGAGTCAGAAAGACATGGATATCCAACGTTGGAAGCGGCTCGTCTGCCTGGGCTGCGGCTTTATGTACGACGAGGCGGAGGGGTTGCCCGAGCACGGACTGCAGGCCGGCACCCGCTGGGAGGATGTGCCCGACGACTGGGTCTGCCCCGACTGCGGCACGCCGAAGGCGCGGTTTGAAATGGTCGAGCTGCCGTACGCGCATGAACCGGTGCCGGCCACCGCGGAGAAAGCAGCACCCGTTCCCACCCGACCGCCCGAGAACTTCGTGCTGCGCGACAGCGAGCGCGGGTTCCACCAATACCTGTCGACGGGCGAGACCTCGTCGTACGTGGCCGGGCATCCGAACGCCGTCATCAGCCGGCATTCGAGTTTCAACTTCGCCGACTACCAGTCGGGTCGCCGCGGGTTCGGACCGATGCGCATGTTCGGCGAGGAAACCTTCAGCGGCATGGGTTGCGGCTACAACATGCATCCGCACCACGACTTCGTGATCTGCGCGTTCGTGCTCGAAGGCGAGCTCACGCACATCAACACGGTCGGCAACGTCGATCAGCTCCATGCGGGCGACTACTACGTATTCTCGGCCGGAGCGGGCGGCAAGCATGCGGAGCTGAACATCAGGAGCGAGGACATGCGGATCGTCTACATCTGGTTCCTGCCGGGCCAGTTGCTGCTGCCGCCGTCCTACCACCGCGCGCGGTATGCCGCGGAGACCTCGCGCAACCGCCTTGTCACGCTCGTTGGCGATACACCGGGCGCACTGCCGATTCCGCAGGACGGCCCGCGTTTCGCGGCTGAGCGCCGACGGTCCCATGCTGCAGCGCTACCAGCCGTCCTCCCCCCGTCATGGCGTGTACCTCTTCGTCATCGAGGGGTCCGCCGAATGCGCGGACGTCGCGCTCACGCGCCGCGACAGCATGGCCCTGTTCGGCGGCGAAGCGTTTGCGTTCCGCACCGGCCCCGGCCATACCGACATTCTTGTCGTCGAAACCACCTATTGAAGGATACCGTCATGCCGATCATGCACGTCACCCATGTGGAGGGCGCGCTGCGCCCCGCCCAGAAAGCCGCCCTCGCGAAGGCCCTCAACGAAGTCCTGCTCGTGATGGAAGGCAATGCCCGCACGCGCGGCGGCCGTGCCTTTGCGTGGGTCCTGTTCCACGAGGTCCACGAGCAGGACTGGTGGATCGATGGCCGTACCGACGACAGCCTTGTCGCGCCCCCTGGCAAGTTCCTCGTCCACGTGACGATTCCCGAGGGCTATATGAATGCGGCGCACAAGACCGAGGTGCATGCCGCGGTCAACGGCGCGATCCTCGGCGTGCTGGGCGGTGAAGATCACCCCGATGCCGGGTCCAGCGTCCTCGTCGTCATCGACGAGGTGACCGAAGGCAACTGGGGCGCGCGCGGGCGGACCATCAGCCTGGCGAGCATTTCGGAGGCCGTGGGCCTGCCGAAGGACGGCGAGCGGTATGCGTGGGTGCGTGCGTATTTCGCGGCCAAGGCCCGGCAATATGCGGCGGCCGGGTATCCGGCCGATTGCGGCGGCCTGCTGCCGGAGGCCGCCTGATCCGCCTTCGTTTATCGCATCCTCGAAGGTGACCTTCCACAAATGAAAATTGCCTGCATGGCAGGCGTGTCGCACAGTCTCCTCTGCCTCAACAAGAACGGCAGATGCCGAAAAACAGGAGGAGACATGTTGCGATCGATACTGAGACCCGTGCTGCGATGCATGCTCGGCGCCGCGATGGTGGCGCTGCTGCATGGCGCGGCGCTGGCCGATACCTATCCGTCCCGCCCCGTGCGGCTGCTCGTCGGCTATGCGCCAGGCGGGCCCGTGGACACCGCGGCGCGGATCTACGCCGACTATCTGGGACGCGTGCTCAAGCAGCCCGTGATCGTCGATAACCGGCCCGGCGCCAGCGGCGCCATCGCGGCCGGGATGACCGCAAATGCGAAGGCGGACGGATATACGCTCTATTTCGTTGCGAGCCCGACGATGACGATGACGCCGCTCGTGCAGAAATCCGTCACATTCAAGCCCGCACAGGACTTCACCTATGTCGGTCTCATTACCGATTACACGAACGTCCTGCTGATCAACAAGGACTTTCCCGCGAAGAACGTGGACGAGCTCGTGGCCTACGCGCGCAAGCATCCGGGCGAGGTCAGCTATGGCTCGGCCGGGGTCGGCGCGTCCAATCATCTGTCGGCCGAGTTGCTGGCCCAGATGACGGGCGTGAAGATGCTGCACGTGCCTTACAAGGGCAACGCTCCGGCCATGGCGGACGTGATGAGCGGCAAGGTCACCTTTATGTTCGACATCACGGGCACGGCGGTCGGCCACGTCAACGGCGGCAAGGTCCGCGCGCTCGCCGTGACCTCGAAGGAGCGCAATGCCGCGCTGCCGACCGTGCCGACGATGGTCGAGTCCGGCCTCAAGCAATACGACCTCACGGGCTGGTATGCGCTGATCGGCCCGCTGGGCATGCCCGCCGACGTCACCGACCGGCTGGTCAAGGCACAGCAGGCAGTCGGTCAGGAGCCCACGTTCCGGGAGCGCATGTCGGGCGTGGGGTACGACCTCAATGTCTCGGGACCGGCCGCGCTGCAGGAGCGCATCCGCAAGGAACTGGCGCTGTGGGGGGGCGTGGTGAAGACCGCGCATATCGAAGTGGAATAGCCGACTCGGTTCGGCGCCCGAGAAGTACCTCTTTCCGGAAGACGAATTGCCCTGCGCGGGCGCCGCTCATACACTGCTACGCATTCTCTCCACAAGGACATCGACGAGATGCCACGGATGCATCGGATCAGCGACATCCCCCGCCATCGCGCCGCGCGCGCGCCGGACGATGTGGCCGCCTTCGAAGGCGAGCGCACGGTCACGTTCGCCCAGCTGTGGGACGACATCGGCCATGCGTGCCAGTATTTACAGGCGCAGGGCGTTGGCCGCGGCGATCGCGTGATGATCGTCGCGGAAAACTGCCTCGCCGTGGTGACCACGATCTTCGCGCTGTCCGAGCTCGGGGCCTGGCCCGTCGTGACCAACCCGCGTCTGACGGCACGCGAGGTCGAGGAGATTCGCGCGCATTGCACGCCGCGGCTGATGCTGTTCACGCATGCCGCCTCCCCCGATGCGTTACGCCACGGCCTGCGCTACCGCGCGCGCGAGATCGCGCCGGCGGGCCTCGGCCCCGTGATGGCCGCCGACCCCGATCTCCGCAGCGTGGCCGAGCCCGAAGCGCTGGCCAACGAAGTGGCCGCGTTGATCTATACGTCCGGCACGACCGGACAGCCCAAGGGCGTGATGGTCACGCATCGCGGGCTGCTCCACTATGCGGGTGTCACGGTGGAAAACCGCCGCATGCACCCTGGCGACTGCGCGTACGCGGTCATGCCGATGTCCCATATCTTCGGGCTGGCGACACTGCTGCTGGCGACGTTCCAGGGCGGCGGCAGTCTCTATCTCGTGCCGCGCTTCAATGTGGCCGACGCGTGCGCCGCGCTGCAACGCGACGCCATCTCGATCCTGCAGGGCGTACCCGCGATGTTCAGCCGCATCCTCGCGCATCTGCGCAAGCACGGCATCGAACGGCTCGCTTCGCCACGCCTCCGTTACCTCTATACCGGCGGCGGCCCGCTCGAGCCGACGCTCAAGCGCAATGTGGAGGCCATGTTCGGCCAGCCGCTGCACCATGGCTACGGCATGACCGAATATGCAGGCTCGCTTGTGATCACGCGTATGGATCGTCCGCGCGACGACTGCGCGGCGGGAGAAGTCGTCGAGGGCGCGGAACTGCGCGTGGTCGGCCCGCACGGGGAACCGCTGCCGGCGGGAACGCCCGGCGAACTATGGGTCAAGGGGCCGGGCGTGATGCGCGGCTATTACCGCGAGCCCACGCAGACGGCCGAGGCACTGCGGCCCGATGGCTGGCTCAATACCGGCGATATCGGCCGCATCGCCCCCGATGGCGCGGTGTTTATCGTTGGACGCACGCGCGATCTGATTATCCGGTCCGGATTCAATGTCTACCCGATCGAGGTGGAGTCGGTGGTCAATTCGCATCCTTCGGTGCGGCTGTCGGCCGTGGTGGGCAATGCCACCGTGGATGGCAACGAGGAAGTGATTGCGTTCGTGGAGTTACGCGAGGGCGAGACCTTCGATGAACCGGCGTTGCTCGCGTATCTGGCCGAGCGGCTATCGCCCTACAAGCGGCCCGCGCGCATCGTGCGCGTAGCGGCCATTCCCACGACGCCCAGCGGCAAGCTGCACAAGCACCAGCTGCGTACGCTCGTGCGCGAGATGATCTAGGCGGGACCGCGCATCCCGTCTTCGACCAGCAGGTCCACGAGCTTGCGCGCGAACACCGGGAGCGCATCGAGATCGGCCACGCAGATCTGCAGGTTGCGCTCTGCCCACTCGTCCTGCAACTGCACGATGCTGAGGGCCATCGTCTGCGCATGGCGCCGCGCGGTGCTCTCCGGCAGCACGCCGATCCCCACATTGGCCTCGATCATGCGCCCCGCGGTCTCGAAGTTGCTGACCTGAATGCGCCAATGCAGCGTGCGTTGCAAATCGGAGGCCGCGCGCTTCAGAAAATTGTGAATCGCACTTTCCTCGGGCAGGCCCACGAAGTCGTATTCGAGCGTATCGGCAAACCGCACGCGTTTCTCGCGTGCCAGCGGATGGCTCAGCGCTGTGGCCAGCACGAGCCGGTCCACGCGATATGGCATGACCTCGAGCCCCTCGTTCGGCATGACACCGGCCGCAATGCCGATATCGACCATGCCTTCCTGTACGGCCCGCACGACGTCGGGGCTCAGCCGCTCGCGGATATCGACGGTCACGTTCGGGTGATTGACGAGGTAGGTACGCAGGACGCCGGGCAGGAACTCGCTCATCGCGGTGGTGTTCGCGAACACGCGGATATGGCCTTTGATGCCCGACGCGAATTCCTGGAGGTCGCCGCTCAGCTGCTCGATCTGCCGCAACACGCGGCGCGCATGCGCCAGCAGCGTTTCCCCGGCAGGCGTGACCTTGACGCCCTGGCTGCTGCGGCTCAGCAGCTTGACGCCGATCTGCTCCTCGAGGTTCTTGATCCGGGTGCTCGCGGCGGGCAGCGATAGATGGCAGCGTTCTGCACCGCGGGTCACGCTGCTGGCCTCCGCGATATGCGTGAACAGATTCAGATCCACCAGATCGAAGCGCATGACGGTCGTCTCCCGAATAATCGTCGATTATCTCCCGAAAGCCCCCTCGATCGATGCCCGCAATTACCCGAAATCCGCATCGCGTGCGATCTTCGCCTATATGAAACGCCTGCCTCGAAAGATGCAAATTGCACCGGCCGATGGCTTCGTTCAAGCTGTACGTCCGATCACTGGCGGAAGCATCCCATGGCACAGGCAAACCAAGACCAGACGCACGACAACAAGCAAGGCCACACGCAAGACCACAAGCAACATGAACCGTTGCAGGTGGCCATCGACGACGGCGTGGCAACCCTCACGCTGAACCGTCCGCAGCAGAAGAACGCACTCGATGTTGCCATGCGCGATGCATTACGCGAAACGGTGTACCGTATCCGCGCCGATCGCGGCGTCCGTGCCGTCGTGCTGCGCGGCGCGGGCACGGATTTCTGCGCCGGCGGCGATATCCGCTCCATGAATGTCACGGCCGCCGGTGCCGGCCGCGACCGGCTCGACGATATGCATGGCTGGATCGCGCAGCTTGCAGACCTCGACCGCCCCGTGGTCGCGGCCGTCGATGGCGTGGCCTATGGCGCCGGTTTCAGCCTCGCGCTGCTGGCCGACTTTATCGTCGCCTCTCCCCGCGCCCGGTTCTGCATGCCATTTATGAAAGTGGGACTGGTGCCGGACTGCGGTGCGCTATACACGCTGCCGCGCGTCGTCGGCATGGCCCGCGCGCGCGAACTCGTGTTCAGCGCGCGTGAGGTCGGCGCCGAGGAGGCGCTGCGGCTGGGCGTTGTCCTCGAGATCTCGCCACAGGAAGCCTTGCACACGCGCGCCGATGCCCTGGCACGCGCGCTCGGCGGGGCCTCGCCGACGGCCTTCGGCCTGGCCAAGCGCGCCATGCTGCAATCGTTCGACAGCGATCTGCGCGCGATGCTGGAACTGGAGTCGCTGGGTCAGGGCATTGCGTTCACCACCGACTATCACCGCGAGGCCGTGCGGCGCTTCAAGGAGAAAGCGCCACCGCTGTTCCAATGGCCCGCGCCTGTGGCCCCCTAGCCGGCGGTAATGCCCGCGGTCTTGATCACCTTGCGCCATTTCTCGATCTCGGCATGCAGACGCTGGCGCATCTGCTCCTGCGTGCCCGGGTCGGCTTCGGCACCAGCCTGCAGCAGGCGCTGGCGCACGGCCGGATCGTTGACCGCGACATTGAAGTCCGCATTGATCTTGTCGAGGATCGGTTTCGGTGTGCTGGCCGGTGCAAACAGCGCGGCCCACGAGTAAGCCTCGTATCCGGGCAGCCCCGATTCTGCCACCGTCGGCACGTCCGGCAGCATGCCCGAGCGCTGACGGCTCGCCACGCCGAGCACCTTGATACGGCCGGACTTGATATGCTGCAGCGCGGTCGGCGCATCGCTGAACATCAGCTGCACCTGGCCGCCGAGCAGATCGTTCATCGCCGGGCCGCTGCCCTTGTACGGAATATGCTGCAGTTTGGTCCCGGCCTCCATATTGAACAGTTCGCCGGCCAGATGCGTGCCGCCGCCGTTGCCCGAGGAACCATAGGCCAGCGGCTTGTCGCTCTTCTTCGCATAGGCGATCAGCTCGCGGATATTGTTCGCGGGCACCGACGGGTGCGCGCAGACGAATACCGGGAACAGTGCCGCGAAGCTGATTGGCGCAAAGTCGCGCTCGATGTCATACGGCAGATTGCCCATCAGCGTCACGTTGACCGCATGATGGATCGAGCCGACGAAGAGGCCATAGCCATCCGGCGCTTCCTTCGCCGCGATGGCCGCGCCGATGGTGCCGCCCGCGCCCGCGCGATTGTCGATCACGACCGATGTCTTCCAGATCTCGCCGAGCCGCTGGCCGACGATACGCGCGGTGCTGTCCACCGGGCCGCCCGCCGGAAACGGCACGATCATCTTGACGGGCTTGGCTGGCCACGGGTCGGCGGACAGCGCGGACAGCGCGGTAAACGGATTGGCGGCCATGCCGAGCAGGCCGGCGGCCAATAGCCGCCTTCGCATCGTGAACGTATCGAGGGTTTCCATTGCAGCGTCTCCTTGTGTCTTATGTTTTTTGGATTTCAGGGTTGAACGTCTCGTCTACATCGCCCCGGCCTGCTCCTGCAGTACGCGTTTGAGAATCTTGCCGTTGGGATTGGTAGGCAGTTCCGCCAGCGCCACGATCCGCGCCGGCCGTTTGTAAGGCGCGAGCCGGTCGCGCAGGTGATGCTGCAGCGCCGACACCTCCAGCAGCGCGCCGGGCCGCAGTTCCACGAACGCGACGATCTCTTCGTTGCCATCGCGTTCGGGCCGCCCCACCACGGCCGAGCGCTGGATGCTCGGATGCGTGTTGATCGCGTTCTCGATTTCTGCCGGATAAACGTTGAATCCGGACCGGATGATCATCTCCTTGAGCCGGCCGACCACGAACAGCGCCCCGTCCGCATGCATCTCGCCGAGATCGCCGCTCGCATACCAGCCCCCTTCGCGCATCACGGCAAGCGTCGCCGCGGCGTCGCGAAAGTAACCGGGCATCAGTCCCCTACCCCGCAGCCAGAGTTCGCCGCGCTCCCCAACAGGCATCGGCCGGCCCGTCCGCGGATCGACCACGCAGACTTCGGCCTCGGCCACCGCATAGCCCGCGCTGGTATCGGACCGGTGCTCGCCCAGCCGCGTCACATGCACCGAGCCCGCGTATTCGGACAAGCCGTAGCCATGATGGAGCGCGAGGCCGAACGTCGCCTCCACGCGCTGCTTGAGCGAGAGATCGAGCGGCCCGGCCCCGGTATAGAGATAGCGCAGCGCCGGCGCCTCCGGCTGCGCGATGCCGCGCGCCTGCAAATGCGTGAGCAGGCGCGAGAACAGCGTCGGCGGCCCCTGCAGCTGCGAAATGCCATGGTGCGCGAGCGCGTGCAGCAGGTCGTCGGGATCGAACTGCGGGCGCATGACCAGTTGCGCGCCCGCCAGCAGCGAGCTCAGCAGCACCGTGCCAAGTCCGAAGATATGCGTCATCGGCACGAAGGCGTAGATCCGGTCGCGGGCATCGAGCGCGCGCGCGGCCTGTGTGACCCGCGCAAAGTGGATCAGCGCGTCGTGCGTGAGCATCACCCCCTTGGGCAGGCCGGTCGTGCCCGACGTGAAGATCAGCGACGCGACCTGGTCACGCAGCGGTGCGTCCTCGGGCACCGCGTCCTCGCGGACGGCACCCCGCGAAAGGCCCGGCAACGCCGACGGCACGGCATCGTACCGACGGGCATGCGCGGCCGCGGCGGTCGAGGCATCGGCCGTGAAATACACGATCCGGGCGTCGGCACGGGTCACGAAGGCATCGACCTCGCCGGGCGCCATGCGGGCGTTGACGCCGCACGACCATGCGCCGACGCGGCTGCATGCAAGGATCAGCGCGGCGTGCTCGGGGCAGTTCTCGGCGACGACCATCACGCGGTCGCCGGGGCGCACGCGGTTCGCGCGCAGTTCCGTCTCCGCCACGCGCGCGAGCGCGTCGAGGTCGGCGAAGCTCAGGCTGCGGCCGTCCGGCAGGTGAATAAACGGCTGGTCGGGCGCATGCGCGAGCCAGTGGTCGAGCAGATGATGGATTCGCGTGGTCACAGGGCGTTTCGGGGCAGATAGCCGGGCGGAAATGAGTGTTCCGCGCAGCATGGACGCAAAGGCCGCGTCACGCCATTCGTAAATGGCAAGGCCGGGCTTCGAAGACTTGAAATCGCCGGGCCGCCCTGTCCGGGCGCCGATTTCACGTTCATGAAGGGCGGATTCCGGAAACCTGAACCAGCAAGGGCGCCACGCTCCTAGAATGGCCACATTCCCTCGAACATCAGGCCAACATCGATGACCCGTCACGAAGGTGTTTCTAAAGCAAGTGCTTCTAAAGCGAGTGCTTATATTGTGGGTGCCTACGAACACCCCACACGCAAGGCCCCGGACAAGACCGTGCCCCAGCTGCACGCCGAATGCGCGCGAGGCGCGCTCGAGGACGCGGGCCTGACCCTCGCCGATGTCGATGGCTATTTCTGCGCCGGCGACGCGCCGGGCCTCGGCATGGTCAATATGGTCGACTACCTCGGCATCCGCGCGCGCCACGTCGATTCCACCGAAATGGGCGGCTCGTCGTATATCGCCCATGTCTCGCACGCCGCGCAGGCCATTGCCGCGGGCAAGTGCAACGTGGCGCTGATCACGCTGGCCGGGCGTCCGCGTTCGGAGGGCTCGAGCGGCACGCAGGCGCGCAACTGGGGCGCCAACCTGCCCGACCAGCCGTTCGAGGCGCCCTACAACCCCGTGACCGTGAACCTGTATGCCATGGTCGCGCAACGCCATATGTACGAATACGGCACCACGTCCGAGCAGCTCGCATGGATCAAGGTCGCCGCATCGCAGCATGCGCAGCACAACCCCAACGCGATGCTGCGCGAGGTGGTGACGGTCGAGGACGTGCTGAACTCGCCGATGATCTCCGATCCGCTGCACCGCCTGGACTGCTGTGTGGTGTCCGACGGGGGCGGCGCGCTCATTGTCGCGCGCCCCGAGATTGCCCGCAGGCTCCATCGCCCGAGGATTCGCGTGATCGGCGCGGGCGAGCATGTCAAGGGCCAGCTCGGCGGCGAGGTGGACCTGTCGTGGTCCGCCGCCCGTGTGTCCGGCGCGGCGGCGTTCGAGGAAGCCGGCGTCAGGCCCGCCGATATCAAGTACGCCTCGATCTACGACAGCTTTACGATCACGGTCCTGATGCAGCTCGAGGACCTCGGCTTCTGCGCCAAGGGCGAAGGCGGCAGGTTCGTGATGGACGGCAACCTGATCTCCGGCGTCGGCAAGCTGCCGTTCAATACGGACGGCGGCGGCCTGTGCAACAACCATCCGGCCAATCGCGGCGGCATTACCAAGGTCATCGAGGCCGTGCGCCAGTTGCGTGGCGAGGCCCACGCCGCCGTGCAGGTACCGAACTGCGATCTGGCCCTCGTGCAGGGCACGGGCGGCTACATGGGGTCGCGCCATGGCTCCGCCACGCTGATTCTCGAACGTGAATAACCAAGGTCACCGATCCCACATGACGACGCCCTACGTTCCCATGGCCCACGCGGCCCCCGACGAACTGCCCGACAACAAGGCGTTCTGGCAGGCAGCACGCGAAGGCCAGCTGCTCGTGCGCCACTGCAAGGCCTGCGGCAAGCCGCACTGGTACCCGCGCGCGCTCTGCCCGTTCTGCCTCGGCGATACCGAATGGAAGACGGCCTCCGGCCTCGGTGACATCTACTCGTACAGCATCACGCGCCGTGCCGGCCCGCAACCGTACTGCATCGCCTATGTCCGCCTCGATGAAGGCGTGACGATGATGACCCATATCGTCGATACGGACCTCGACAGCGTAAGGATCGGCCAGCGCGTCCGCGTGCGCTTCGCCGAGACCGAGGGCGGCCCGCCCGTGCCGGTGTTCGCCCCGGCCTGAAACGCCGAGCCCCAGGCACCCGACAACGAGACAAGGAGACAAGCATGGCGCAGATGATGGAAGGCAAGGTGGTGGTGGTGACCGGTGCCGGTGGCGGGATCGGCCGCGATATGGCACTGGCGATGGCCGCGGCGGGCGCGAATGTCGTCGTCAACGACCTCGGCACCTCGACCAGCGGCGAAGGTCATGACATGGGCCCGGCCGAAGCCGTTGCGCGTGAAATCCGCGAGGCCGGCGGCCGCGCCACGGTCAGCACGGACAGTGTGGCGACCGCCAATAGCGCGGCGCGCATCATCGAATGCGCGCTCGACAGCTTTGGCCGCATCGATGGCGTGGTCAACAACGCGGGCATTCTGCGCGACCGCTTCTTCCACAAGATGGGCAACGACGAGTGGGATGCCGTCATTCAGGTGCATCTGTATGGCAGCTACTACATGAGCCGCGCGGCCGCGCCCCACTTCAAGGAGCAGGAGTCCGGCGCGTTCGTGCATATGACGTCGACCTCGGGGCTCATCGGCAACCTCGGGCAGGCCAACTACAGCGCGGCCAAGCTCGGGCTCGTCGCGTTGTCGAAGAGCATCGCGCTCGATATGCAGAAGTTCAATGTGCGTTCGAACTGCATCGCGCCGTTTGCGTGGAGCCGCATGATCGGCTCGATTCCCACGGACACGCCGGAGCAGCAGGCGCGCGTGGCCAAGATCCAGCAGATGACGCCGGCCAAGATCGCGCCGCTGGCCGTCTATCTGCTGTCGGATGCCGCCGCCGACGTCAATGCGCAGGTCTTTGCCGTGCGCAACAACGAGATCTTCGTCATGAGCCAGCCGCGGCCCCTGCGCTCGGTGCATCGGGGCGAAGGCTGGACGCCGGAGTTTATTGCCGACCATGGCATGCCGGCATTGCGTGCCTCGTTCGTGCCGATGGATCGCTCGGCCGATGTGTTCTGCTGGGATCCGGTTTGATGCCGGCCCCGTCCCGGCAGACCGGCGCCCTGAGCCACGTGCGTGTGCTCGACCTGTCGCGCGTGCTGGCGGGTCCCTGGTGCACGCAGAATCTTGCCGACATGGGCGCCGATGTCATCAAGATCGAGAAGCCCGGCGAGGGCGACGATACGCGGCGCTGGGGCCCGCCGTATCTCTCGGGCGATGACGGCCCCAGTTCGCAGGCCAGCTATTTCGCCGCCTGCAACCGCAACAAGCGCTCGGTCACGGTCGATATGGCCACGGCGGAGGGCCAGAGGCTGATCCGCGAACTCGCCAGCCAGAGCGATGTGGTCATCGAGAATTTCAAGACCGGCGGCATGGCGCGCTACGGACTCGACTACGAGACCCTGAGCGCGCTCAATCCGAGACTGATCTATTGCTCGATCACGGGTTTCGGCCAGACCGGCCCGTATGCCGCGCGCCCCGGCTATGACCTGCTGATGCAGGCCATGAGCGGGCTGATGAGCGTCACGGGCCAGGCCGATGGCGATCCCGGTGCCGGGCCCATGCGCGTCGGTGTGGCAGTGATCGATGTGTTTACGGGCATGTACGCGACCACCGCGATTCTTGGTGCGCTCGAGGCGCGTCACCATACGGGCCGCGGCCAGTCTCTCGATATCGCGCTGCTCGATGTCGCCATGGCCGTGCTGGCGAATCAGGGGGCCGGTTACCTGAACTCGGGCACCGTGCCCCGGCGTCAGGGCAATGCGCATCCAAGTGTCGTGCCCTATCAGGACTTTCCCACGCAGGATGGGCGCATGCTGCTGGCCATCGGCAATGACGGGCAATTCGCGCGCTTCTGCGAGGTGGCCGGCACCGACTGGGCGCGCGACGAACGCTACCGTACGAACTCGGCACGCGTCACGCATCGCGAGACGCTGATTCCGATGATGAGCGAGATCACGCGCGCGCGTACCACCGCCACGTGGATCGACGTGCTCGAGGCCAATGCCGTACCGTGCGGGCCGATCAACGATATCGGGCAGGCCTTTGCGGATGAACATGTGCGCCATCGCGGGCTGGCGGTCGAGCAGCACCGGTATCGCGAGGGCGAGCGTCCGGCGCACGATCCCGTCGATCGGATCCGCACGGCCGCGAGTCCGCTGCGGTTTTCGGACACGCCGACGCAATTACGCCATGCGCCGCCCGCACTGGGACAGCACACGGACGAGGTGCTACGCGAATGCCTGAACCTTGGCGAGGCGGAGATCGCCGCCCTGCGCGAACAGGGCGTGCTGTAGTCCAGTGATCCGTCAAGCCTCGATCGGCTCCACGCCACACCACCCCGCGATAAACAACGCAAGCGTCTGCGTGACGCGACGCAGCGAGTCGAGGTCGACCGCTTCGTCGAAGCCGTGCGGCATCTTGCACAGCGGGCCATACACGATGGCTGGCGTATCCGCATAAAGCCCGAAGAACCGCGCATCGGTCGCGGCCGAGGTCGAATGTTCCTCGAGCGCGCGGCCGAAGACGCGCTCGTGGCTCGACCGCAGCACGGCTTCCGCATCCTCGGCATCCTCGAGCGCATAGCCCTCGGCCATAAAGCCGTGGTACACGATGCGCGGCGGATGCCTGGCCAGGAACGCGTCTTTGGCGGCTGCGGCGGCAATGAATGCCTCGATTTCCGCGCGCGCGTCGGCCAGGCTCTGCCCCGGATACACGGCCACGCGCATATCGAAGTGGCACCATGCGGGCACGCTCGATCCCCAGTCGCCGCCCGCAATCTTGCCGAGGTTGAAGTTGATCGGATGCGGATGATTGCAGTAGTAACGCGTCTGCGCCTTGCGCGCGTTCCACTCGACTTCCAGCTGCTTGAGCTCGCCGATCAGGAAGATCGCCTTCTCGATCGCATTGGCGCCCGCGCCCGCAAATGCCGACGCGTGCTGGGGATCCCCTTCAACCTGCACCTGGAACCACATCGGCCCCACCTGCGCACGCATGAGCTTGGGCTCGAACGGCTCAAGGATAAATGCCGCATCGGCACGATAGCCGCGCGCGAGGCAGGCCAGCGCGCCATTGCCCGTGCATTCCTCTTCGACCACCGATTGCAGATGCACGGTGCCCGCCGGCTGCAGCCCCGCCGCGCGCAGCGCATCGAGCGCCGCCACACCGGCCAGCAATCCGGCTTTCATATCGCCGGCACCGCGGCCATATAGCCAGCCGTCGTGGATATCGCCGCCATACGGGTCCATGGTCCACTTGTCGAGCGGGCCGACCGGCACGACATCGATATGGCCATTGATGATCAGCGAGCGGCCCGCCTGCGTGCGGCCGCGATGCGTGCCGACCACGTTGTAGGCGTTGTCATAGGACACCGCCACCGGCGAAAAGCCCGGCAGATGGCGGATGGTGTCGATATCGATGCGCCAGTGGTCCACCGCACAGCCGCGCTGCCGATAGGCCGCCGCCATAAAGTCCTGCGCCGCCGATTCGGCGCCCCGCTGCGACGGGATGCGCACGAGCTGGCGCAGCATTTCGGTCTGCGCGCCGAAGCCGCGCTCCACGGCGTCGATAATGCGCGCGCGCAGGGGATCGGGCAGTGGATCGGGCACGGGCGCCTGCGCGCGCGGGGTGGCAAAGGGCTTGGCACTCGGCTGTGCCGTGGAAGGCTGGACGTCGGATTCCGTCAAGGAGGCTGACAATCTGATACTCCGATTCGTTGATCTGTACGCGATGTTCAGGCGTTGCGCACGGCCATGCCGGGCGCGGCGTCCGCCGCCGTCCGGGGGTCGGCATCCGTTTCGGTCTGTGGCTCGTGCGGAATCAGCACCGCGCCGAGGAACGTCGCGCCGGCGATCACCGCGAACAGCAAGGCAAGCGGCGCCCAGTGCAGGCCATATCGCTCGGCAATCCACAATCCGAGCAGCGGCGTGGTACCGCCGAACAGCGCGCCGCACAGCTGGAAGCTCAGCGAGATGCCGGTATAGCGCACGTCGATCGGGAACGCCTTGGGCAGGAACGGCGCGAGCACCGCATAGTATGCGCCGATGAACACCGTCGCCACGAGGATGCCGATAGCGATGTTCGCGATATTGCCGGTCATCACCAGCATCATCATCGGCGCGGCCCACAGCACGGCGGCTCCCGCGACGATCGCGATCGTGCGGCGTTCACCGATGCGCGTGGCGATATACGACGCGATCGGGAAGCTCAGCAACTCGACGATCCCCGTGTAGGTACCCACCCTGAGGATGTCCGGACGCGCGACGTGCAGATACGTCGTGGTGAACGTGATCATCAGCGTGGTGATGAAATAGAAGCCGGAGATCCCCAGCATCGACAGGCCCATGCCCAGCAGCAGGCGCGTCTTGTAGCGCGCGAAGATATTGCGCAGCGGGGCGACCTCCTGCACGTGGCGTGCCTTGGCCATGCGCTCGCGATGCGCCTCGAGTTCCGGGCTCTCGTTGACGCTGCGGCGAATCAGCAGCGCGGCCACCACGAGCACGCCGCTGAACAGGAACGGAATGCGCCAGCCCCAGCTCTTGAAGTCCGCATCGGGCAGCGACGACACGGCCGCGAACATCGACGTGGCGATGACGAGGCCGACCGGGCTGCCGTACTGCGGCGCCGCGGCCAGGAACGTGCGCAGCTTCGGCGGCGCGTGCTCGGCGGCAATCAGCACGGCCCCGCCCCACTCCCCGCCGACGGCCACGCCCTGCAGCAGGCGCAGCACGATCAGCAGGATCGGTGCCATGACACCGATCGACTGGTACGACGGGAGCATGCCGATGACCATCGTCGCGATGCCCATCAGCAGCAGCGTCACGATCAGCGAGCGCTTGCGGCCCACCTTGTCGCCCAGGTGCCCGAAGATGATCGCGCCGACCGGCCGCGCGACGAACCCCACGGCGAACGTGCCGAGCGCGGCGAGCGTGCCGACGAAGTGGTCCGCGTTGGAGAAGAAGACATCGCCGAACACCAGCGCCGAAGCCGTCGCGTAAATGAAAAAGTCGTACCACTCGATCATGGTGCCGAAAAATGCCGCGGCGGCCGCTCGATAAGGCTGCCTTGATGCCGAGATGTCCATCCCTATTCCTCCGTGCGTCCTTGTCGGGCGCGCCATGCGTTGATCGTCCCCGGTTCCGGGGGTCCGATTGACTATAGCAACCGGTGGCTATAGCCTATATATCCATATGTGTTAATTTAATAGAGCCACTTGTGCGTGCCGTCCTGCTGACCGACCTGCTTTCGCAGGCATTGTCCGAAGCGAATCCCGTGCCCATGCAGCGCCAGATCTACGACGTGATCCGTCGCGCGGTGCTCGAGCATTCGCTTGTCGCGGGCCAGAAACTGCCGTCGTCGCGCGCGCTCGCGCAGGAACTCGGCGTCTCGCGCATCACGGTCTCGCTCGCCTACGACCGCCTGATCGCGGAGAACTACCTCACCGCCAGCACCGGCAGCGGCACGTTCGTCGCGGCCACGACGGAACTGCCGCTTGCGGGCAAGTCCGAAGCGAGCCATGCGCGCCACACCATGGCGCTGTCCCAGCGCGGCGCGATGATCGGCACGTTGCCGAGCGGCCTCCAGCAATTCCACGGCGCGTTCGTGCCGGGCGTGCCCGACGCCTCGCTGTTTCCGTTTCACCTGTGGCGGCGCCTCGTCTCGCGCCATATCGGCAAGGGCGATCTCGCGCTGGCCGGCTATGCCGCCGACGGCGGTGGCCTTCCCGCCCTGCGGCAGGCGGTGGCGAGCTATCTGAAGATTTCGCGTTCGGTCGTTTGCGACCCGGAACAGGTGATCATCACCGCGGGCACGCACCAGTCGATCGATCTCTGCGCGCGCATGCTTGCGGACCCCGGCGATATGGCCGTGATCGAGAACCCGTGCCATTGGGCGTTTCCGACCGTACTGGCCGCCGCGGGCATGCATATCGGCGCCGGCGTCGTCGATGCGGACGGACTGTCGCTGGCGGCAAGCCATGTGCCCCGCCATGCACGGCTCGTGGTCACGAGTCCCTCGCATCAGTATCCGACCGGCGTGGTGATGCCGCTCGCGCGGCGGCTCGAGCTGCTGCAGGGCGCGCGCGATCACAACCTGTGGGTCATGGAGGACGACTACGACAGCGAGTTCCGCTACGACGGCACGCCGCTGCCATCGTTGCAGGGGCTCGATAGCGATGCGCGCGTGATCTACGTGGGCACGTTCAGCAAGGCCATGTTCGCGGGCATCCGGCTGGGGTACCTGGTCGTGCCCGCGCATCTGGCACGCGAATTCGCAAGCGCCAGCGCGCGGATCTATCGGCCGGGGCAACTGCATATCCAGGCCGCGCTGGCCGACTATATCGACGAGGGTCATTTTGCGCAGCATATCCGCCGTATGCGCGTGGAATACGGCGAACGCCAGCAGCTGCTGCGCACCTCGCTGTCGCACGCGTTCGGCGATGCGATCACGCTTTCCGAAGCGCGCGCGGGGCTGCATCTGTTCATGCGCTTCAACCTGCCGCTCGACACCGGCGTGCTGCACCAGCGTGCCAACGAAGAGAAACTCGTGCTTGGCGTGCCGCGCTTTATCGGCGCGGGGTCGGCCAAGCGGCCCGATCTCGAAGACCGGTCCGTCGTGCTGGGCTTCGGCGGCGTGCCGCAGGGCGAGATCGCCCGCGGCGTGACGAGCCTCAGGCGCGCCGTCGAGCGCACCGTCGTGGGGAAACCTGCCGCGCGGCGCTGACCGGGGCCGGCGACCGATGGTTACACGCCGCGCAGCGCCTCGTCCGCGGTCTGCAGCAGCAGGTCCGCGTTCTCCGGCGTAAAGGGCAGCAACGGGCGAATCTTCAGCACATTGCCGAGAATGCCCGTCGTGCTGATCAACACGCCGTTGCGCCGCATCGTGTTGACGACCTGCGCGGTCTCGGCCGTCGCCGCTGCTTGCGTGGCGCGGTCGCGGACGAGTTCGACGCCGAGAAACAGGCCGTCGCCACGGACATCGCCGATCAGGTCGTGCCGTCGCGCCAGTGCGCGGAACCCCTCGCGCAACTGCGCGCCGATACGCGCGGCATTGGCCTGCAGCCCATCTTTCCCGATGACGTCGAGCACGGCGAGCGCGGCCGCGCACGACACCGGATTGCCGCCGAAGGTATTGAAATAGCGCGCCTCGCGGCCGAACGCCTCGACCACTTCAGGGCGCGCGACCACGCCCGCGATCGGATGGCCGTTGCCCATGGGCTTGCCCATCGTCACGATATCGGGCACGAGGCCGTGCCGCTGGAAGCCCCACATGCACGAGCCCGTGCGCGCAAAGCCCGCCTGTACCTCGTCGGCGATAAAGATGCCGCCCGCGGCGCGAACGACCTCGACGGCTTCACGCAGAAACCCCGCGGGATCGGCGAATACGCCGTCGCTCGTGAACAGCGTATCGACGATCAGCGCCGCCGGCCGGATGCCATGGCGCAGCAGATCGTCACACGCTTCCCTGACCGACTGCGCAAAGCGCTGGCCCACGGTGGCGGCATCCTCGCGATACGCATCGGGGGGCGGGACCGCGCGCACGGCCGGAGAAAGCGGCACGGCCTTGCCCAGCGAGGGCGAGATCTCGGCGATCGCCGTCGTCACGCCGTGATACGCGAGGCGCGTCACGATCACGCCCTCCCCGCCCGTGTGCCGGCGCGCGATCCGCAGCGCGAGGTCATTGGCCTCGCTGCCCGTGCAGGTGAACATGGCCTGCGACAGGGGCGCCGGGAACGTGGCGAGCAGCCGTTCGGCATAGTTCAGCACGCCTTCGTGCAGATAGCGCGTATGGGTGTTCAGCACGCTGGCCTGCCGCGCGATGGCGTCGACGACTTCGGGGCGGCAATGGCCGACCGACGCCACGTTGTTATAGGCGTCGAGGTAGGCCCGGCCCGTATTGTCGTAGAGCCAGACACCCTCGCCACGCACGATATGCAGCGGCTCGTCGTAGAACAGCCGATAGGCCGGCGACAACAGCTGCTGGCGCCGCGCCACGAGCGCGCGATCCGCTTCGGCGAGCTCGCTGGCCCGCGACGGATCGAATGCGTTGAGCATCGCCTTGTCCTTACTCATGAATATCCTCGACTTCGGAATGGGTGTGATCGTTCGGGGTGTGATCGTTCGGGGAAGCCAGCGCCGCGCGCAGCGATTGCAGGGCCTGATCCATGCCCATCGCTTCGAGCCGCTCAAGACCGTTCCACGACAGGCCGCTGTTACGCAGGATGTAGGTGCTGTTCTCCGGATGCTCGCGCGCGCGCCACGATGTGATGAGCACCGTCGTCAGCAGCCGCGCCGCGATCAGATCGGGCAGCAAGGCGATTTCGGGCTCCGTCAGCGGCAGGCGCGCGTGATAGGCACCGATACATTCTGCCGCGGTGACGAGCGGGTCCGCTGCGTCGGCCAGCTGATAGGCCGCCGCCACCGCGATCTCGTGGACGAGCGGCGCCTCGACCATATCGCCGAAATCGAAGATCGCGGCCACGCGGTCGTGGTCGCCGGTATCGACGAGCACGTTGTAGGGGTTCAGATCGTTATGGATGACCTGCCGGCGCAGCGTCGTCAGCACGGGTGCCACGCGCAGTTCGAAGCGGTCGAGGAACCGCTGTGCAAGCGCCCCCCGAGCGGGATCGTCGATGCACGCCAGCAGCGGCCGCAGTTGCGCCAGATGCTGGAGGTCCCATAGCAACCGGTGGTTCGCATGCGTGTGGGAGAAGCTGCCCAGTGCGAGGTCGATGCGCGCGAGCGCGGCGCCGAGCGCGCGCCGTTGGGCGGCGCTGCGTGCCACCTTGTATAGCGGAACGCCGGGAACGAACGTAATCAGCCGCACGGCCTGCCGGCCACCGCCCCCCTCGCGCCAGAACACGCTGGCGCCGTCGCGCGTGGCGATCAGTTGGGGGATCGGCAGCGTCGCGTCGGCGCGCATCAGGTGCAACTGCGCCTCGGTGTGGAAGTCGGTCACGCCGACGTCTTCCGCCGGATGCGTGATCTTGAGCACGTATCCGGCGTGGCCGGGGACGTCGATCCGGAAGTTCTGGTCGCGCTCGCTCGTGAGCAGCGTCGCATGGCCCGATACGCCGAACGCCTGCGCTGCGAGGGCGGCGGCTTCCGTTTCGTCGAGCTTGGGCCAGGAGCGCGCGAACAACGCGTCGCTGCCCAGCGAATGGGTTGGATCGAATCCCATGGAGAAAAGTGTGGCAAAGGAGATGACGCACAACTATAGGGCGAATTGGCGTTACTCTGGATATCCATTCCAGACTATTTGATATAGCCACTTTCCCTACACTGACGCATCGCCTTGCCCCAACCCGGGGGCCGAAACTTCGCCCGCCGCACCCCCTCCGCACCCGCCGCACCCGATGCCGGACGTCAGGCGTCGAGCGTCTCGTAGTCCGTATAGCCGGCCGCGCCACCGCCATAGAACTTGGACTGGTCGGGCGACGCGAGCGGCGCGTCGCGGCGCAGACGGTCGACGAGATCCGGATTGGCGATGAACGGCCGGCCGAACGCGACCATGTCCGCGTGGCCGGACTCCACTGCCTCGATGGCCA
This sequence comes from Cupriavidus sp. OTU4054, assembly GCF_038440175.1. NCBI lineage: Bacteria > Pseudomonadati > Pseudomonadota > Betaproteobacteria > Burkholderiales > Burkholderiaceae > Cupriavidus > Cupriavidus sp. OTU4054. The sequence goes on along the minus strand of NZ_JASATF010000007.1, from coordinate 122,501 downwards.
TTTCGCGGTTGTAGCTGTTGTTGGCGATGTACTTGCCGCCAAACGACGCATGCAGGGCCTTGAAGTCGAACGCGCTCGCGGCGTTGTCGCCGCGCGTCTGCCCTTCGATGCAATGCAGGTAGGCCATGCCGAGCTTGCCGAGCCGCTCCGCGTAGTAGCCATAGAGCGCCTGCGGATCGCTGTCGAGCGGCGTATCGCCTACCGCGCGGGTAATCGGCGACAGGCGCACGCCCACGCGGTCCGGGCCCCAGATCTCGGCCACCGCGGAGATGGCCTCCACCGGGAAGCGCGTGCGATTCTCGATCGAGCCACCGTACTGGTCGGTGCGCTTGTTGGTGCTGTCGCGCAGGAACTGCTCGAGCAGGTAGCAGTTGGCCGAATGCACTTCCACGCCGTCGAAACCGGCTTCCTTCGCGCGGCGCGCGGCGTTCCGATAATCATCGACGAGCTTCGGAATCTCGGCGGTTTCCAGTGCGCGCGGCATCGATGGGCGATCCTGCGTGCTGGTTTCGAGGAATACCAGTTCCCCTGCCTGGATCGCGGACGGTGCCACCGGCGGCTGGCCGTTCTCCTGCAGCGACGAGTGCGACATGCGGCCGACGTGCCAGAGCTGGCAGACGATCTTGCCGCCAGCCTCGTGCACCGCATCGGTGACGCGGCGCCACGCCGCGACATGGGCCTCGGTATAGATCCCCGGCGTGAACGCATAACCGCGCCCCTGGCGCGAGATATTGGTGGCTTCGCTGATGATGAGCCCCGCCGAAGCGCGCTGCCGGTAATACTCGACCGCAAGGTCCGAGTGCACCCCGTTCATGTCCGCGCGCGAGCGCGTCAGCGGGGCCATGGCAATGCGATTCGCCACCTCGATCGCGCCGATCGTCGTGGGAGTAAACAGGGCTGGTTCGTTCGTGGGCATGGACTGACTCCTGTATCGGTTCAAACGTCGGTTCAAACGCGCGGCCACATCCGGCCATGACCGCGCCCTCGCACACGTTAACAGAGCTCGCGCTTTTAGGTCTGTTAACCGTTGCAATCGGCAAGGATGGCGGACGGCCTTATCCGCCACCCGCCGATTCACAACGATTTACTTCCACCCTTCAGGTCCCGATGGCCGCCGCCACGGCCGGCGGTATACCGCGCGCGGGCATGGCGCGGAACGTCACGTCGATCTTCGTCAGGCGCGCGCTACGCTGAAAGTCCGCGATGGTCTCCTCGATATCGTGATCGATGAACGCGCAACGGCTCGCATCGATGATCAGCTTGCTGCCGGGGGCCACGCGCGCGAGCAAATGCCGCAGGCGCGCCTTGTTGAAGAACGACACATCCTTGTGCATGCGCAGCAGATAGCAGTCCTCGTAGCGCGTCAGCGACAGCGCGCTATGAAAATTGCTGCGCAGCGTGAAGGCGATGCCGACCGCCATGCCGATGGCGATGCCGATCAGCAGGTCGGTCGCCAGGATGGCCGCGACGGTGACGATGAACGGCACCGCCTGCGACGGACCCTCGCGCCACGCGGCGGCGAACAGCGAGGGCTTCGCGAGCTTGTAGCCGACGTGGAGCAGGATCGCGGATAGCGCGGCGAGCGGAATCCAGCGCAGCGCACTCGACAGGAACAGCACGCTCAGGAGCAGCAGCACGCCGTGCACGATCGCCGACACCTTGGTGCGGCCGCCCGCGTTGATATTCGCCGAACTGCGCACGATCACGGCCGTCAGCGGCAGCGCGCCGACGAGGCCCGCCGCGATATTGCCCGCCCCCTGCGCGTAGAGTTCGCGATTGCTCGGCGCCACGCGGCGCATGGGGTCGAGCTTGTCGACGGCCTCGACACTGAGCAGCGTCTCCAGGCTCGCCACGATGGCCAGCGTGATGGCCACGCGATACATCGCCGGGTTGGCGAACTGCGAGAAGTCCGGCTGCACGAGTTGCGCACCGAGCGAAGCCAGTCCGTCGATGGCCGGCAGCTGCACGAGGTGCTCGTCCGCCAATGCGAGATCCAGCGTGGCATGCGTCGTCACCAGCTGATACAGCACGCCCCAGATCACCACGACGAGCGGTCCGGGCACATGGCGCAAGGCTCGCTGCGTACGCACCCATGACATCTCCCAGATCGCGAGCAGGGCCAGCGATACGGCCGCTACCGTCAGTGTGCCGCCGGAAACCGCGCCGCTCGCCTGGGCGAAGACGTCGGCCAGCCCGGCATCGTCGGGAATGCGGCTATCGAACGCCGCGAACGACGCGTGCCCGAGCGCCACCGGAATCTGCTTGACGATCAGCATCAGGCCGATCGCGGCCAGCATGCCCTTGATCACCGACGACGGTACGTAGGCTCCGAGATCGCCCGCGCGCAGCCTTGCGAGCACGAGTTGCAGGATGCCGGCCACGAGGACCGCGGTCAGGAAGCCCGCAAAACCACCCAGCAAGGCGATGGCCTCGATGACGATCACGACGAGCCCGGCGGCGGGCCCGCTGATACTCAGTTGCGAGCCGCTCAGCACCGCGACCAGCAGACCGCCGATCACGCCGGCAAGCAGGCCCGCGAGCAATGGCACACCGGACGCGAGCGCAATGCCGAGGCACAACGGCAAGGCCACGAGAAACACGACGATACCGGCGGGAATGTCATGCGCGAGATGGCGCGTATAGGGCGTAGTCATGAGGGGGCGCATGGAATGAAAAAGAAGGCGAATGGGAAATCGCGGACGAGCGCCTCCCCTCGCGCGGGCCTTACGACACGCGCGGCAGGGAAGAACGCAGCGAGAATGGGGGCTTTCCGGCGGGTGCTTTCCGGCGGGTGCTTTCCGGCGGGTGCTAGGCGGCCAGCGCGGACACCGGCGAAGGCGCGATCGAATGCCGCTGATCGAGCAACCCGGTATGCAGGTCGTAGACCCATGCGTGGAGCTGCAGCGGCCGGCCGCTGTCCCAGGCCTGGCGGATCAGCGGCAGCGCCGCGAGCCGCTCGATCTGCGCCACGGCGTTGAGTTCGACGAGGCGCTCCACGCGCGCATCGTCATCGGGCAATGCGTCGAGTTCGCGGCAGTGGTGGCGATAGACCTGCCGCAGCGAATCGAGCCGCGCGTCGACATGCGGCAACTCGGGGACGCGGGCGAGCGCCGCGCGCACGCCACCGCATCCGCGATGGCCGCAGACGATGATGTTGTCCACCTTGAGCACTTCCACCGCGTACTGGAGCACGCTCATGAGACTGGGATCGTGCTCGACCACCAGGTTGGCGATATTGCGGTGAACGAAGAAATCGCCAGGGGCCGCATTCGTGATGAGTTCGGCCGGGACGCGGCTGTCGGAGCAGCCTATCCAGAGTACGGCGGGTGCCTGTCCCGCGGACAGGCGAGCAAAGCCTTCGGGATCGCGGGCCAACATCTCGCTGGCCCACGCCCGGTTTTCAAGGATCAAGCGCTTCACGACTTCCATGCTGGCGTTCCCTATCGTAGATCAACGATTCGAGAAGCAGGATACAGGCGAGTTCCTGTTACATCGCTCAGTTTTTTGCAGTGCAGTATTTGGGATTTCTTAAGGCCGCACGGGAACGCACGAGAAGGTGCTAGAAGCGGTAATTGAAAAAACCCGTGATGAAGTCCGTGCCCGGGTTCGGCTTCTTGATCGTCGCGTTGGACAGATGCTGGAATCGCATGCCGAGCTCGGCCGCGTTGCGCGGGCCGAATGCCACACCGAAGCCGATCGTCTCCGTGAAGCGGAATGCGGTGCTGTAGTTGTGCTGCGGCGATGTACTCGAATGGCTCATGATCCGGATGCCCACGGAGCCCTCGATAAACGGCTCCCACGAACCACCGCGCTTCTGCAAACGGAACAGCGGAGAGAAGCCGCCCTCCACGACGTTCTGTCGCGGTGTGCCATAACGCGCCTGCCATTGGGCGAGATCGAACTCCCAATAGAGCGTGGTCTGCCAGCCCTGCGGATTGCCCCAGTTGAATCCCGAGTCGAACTGGAACCCGATCTCGTACTTGTTGATGTCGTGCGAGTAATCGCGGCCGAACGCGACATGCACCGCGGGCGCCGGAATCTCGGCATGCGCGACGGAAGGGCGTCCCGCTGCGGCAAGACTCGCGACCAGCAGCGCGAGCGCGGTGGGGACAGCGCGCGTCATGAATGATCCTCCGGGCAACATCTGCGCGTGCAGAATCTGCATGCGTCGCTATCATGCTAGCGACGCCGGTGTGCGCCCGCCCGGAAAAGAAGGATGGTTCTTGCACGACACATCCGAACCATGTCTCCCCCCTTGTCTCATCCCTGCGGCGGACGCGCGAGGCGCGCTGGTAATAGTTGCCGATGGCGGTTGCCCTTACACGGTGCACGTGCAATTTCGACAAGCCCCGCGGCCTCGCGACGGGCTCTGCCCGGGCATACCGCTTGCGAAGGAACGACAGGAAAGCAAACCGACAGGAGAGAAGTCATGAAACCACGCGTGCCCACCCTCATCGCCGGATCGCTGATCGCGGTCACCCTGCTCTTCGCGCCGCTGGCCGCGTCAACGGCACTGGCCGCGAGCGACAACCAGCGCGCGGCCACCCCGGACAGCACGGGCCCGGGCATCTCGCAAGGCTCGGGCGGCGCCGGCGCGCACCCGATCGACAGCAATCATCCGGGCACGAATGCGGGCGCCACTTCCGGGGCGACCCCCAAACACGGCCGAACGAAGCAAGGCGGGAGCAAATCGAAGCAGTCTCAATCCGGCAGCGGCGCCAGCGCGCCGGCCGCCAGGCCGTAAGCGCCCGCAGCGCCCCCGGTGCCCGCAGTGCCCGCAGTGCCCGCGCTGCGAGGGCGCGCGGCCTCCGCGGCAAATAGCGGCGAGGCTTCGAACAACGACAGCACCCACTCGACGAACACCCTCACCTTGGGCGCGAGGTGCCGGCTTTGCGGATAGATCGCGGAGATCGGCAGCGTGCGCGGCCGCCATTGGGGCAGAATTTCGACGAGCGCGCCCGACCGCAGATGCTCGCCCACCATGAAGCGCGGGGGCTGGAGGATGCCGGTACCGGTCAGTCCGCACTCGACGTACGCATCGGCATCGTTGAAGCCGAGCTTGCCGGGTACCGGGACTTCGACGATGCGGCCCTCGACGGTGAAGCTCAGCGGTATCGCGCGGTTGGTCTTGCTCGAGATGTAGTGGATGGCCATATGCCGGTCCAGATCCTCGAGCGTGCGGGGCATGCCACGACGATGAAGATAGTGCGGACTGGCGACCGTAATCGTCGGCATGTCCGCAAGCCGGCGCGCGATCAGCGTGGAGTCCTGGAGTTCGCCCACGCGGATCGCGCAGTCCACGCCATCCTGAATCAGATCGACGAGCTTGTCGCCATACCCGACGATCAATTCGACATCGGGGTATAGCTCGTGAAAGCGGTGCAGCTGCGGTGTGACCAGCCATTTGCCGATGGTGGCGGGCATGTCGACGCGCAGCTTGCCGCGCGGCCCCCTCCCCGCGCCCGCCATGGCCGCCTCGGTCTCGGAGATCTCGGCGAGGATGCGCACGCAATGTTCGTAGTACTCGGCGCCCTCGGGCGTGAGCTTGAGCTTGCGCGTGGTCCGCTGCAGCAGCGGGGTGCGCAGATGCGCTTCCAGGCTTTTGACGATCGTGGTGACCGACGTGCGCGAGAGGTCGAGGGAATCGGAGGCGCGGGAGAAGCTGTTCGCTTCCACCACGCGCGCGAATACTTCCATCGCCTGCAGCCGATCCATCTTCCCTCACCCTCGCGATTGCTTCGCCATCATGTATCGTTATTTAGATGACGATCATTTTCCACATGCGCGACTGTACCACCTTCCCGTCAATCGCGTGCGATGGCGGCCGGGGGTGCCGGGTTTGCCGGTGGCACCGTCCAGCCGCCACCCAGCGACCGGAACAGCGTGACCGCGGCGCGACTCGTATTGGTGCGCGCTTCGTCCTCGCCGTCCCGCGCCACCAGCAGTTGCCGGTCCGCATCGAGGACGTCGGTCAGCGTGATGGCGCCCAGGCGATAGGCCTGCTCCGACAACTCGCGCGCCCGTTGCAAAGCGGCCACTTCGGCCTGCAGCTCCTGTCGCCGCTCCGCCGTCTGCGCCATCGACGTCATCGCGTTCTCCACATCCTCCGCGGCGCGCAATACGGATTGCCGGTAACCGGCCAGGGCTTCCGCGTAGCCGCCGCGCGCCTGCTTGACCTCGGCATCGATCTTGCCGAAGTCGAACAGCCGCCAGCGCAGGCCCGCCGTGCCCACCGGCTGGAAGGACCGTGCCGAGAACAGCCCGTTGGTCGTGATGCTGTCGAAGCCCAGCGCGCCCGACAACGAGAGCTTCGGGTAGTAATCGGCCAGGGCCGCCCCGATGCGTTCGTTGGACGCCGCAAGGCGACGCTCCGCCGCCAGCACGTCGGGACGCCTGCGCAGCATCTCGAGCGGCTCCGTTGCGCCGGCAATGCCCGGTGGCGACGGAATGCGGACCGCGTCCTGCGCGGGCGGGGCCAGTTCGGCGGCATACGTGCCGGGCTGCACGCCCATCAGGACGTCGAGGCGGTTGAGCTGCGCCTCCAGCCCGATGCGCAGCAGCGGCACGGTCGCGCGGGCCTGCCGCAGCAGCGCATCCGCCTGCGCGACCTGCCTGTCGTCCGCCGCGCCATATCGCCGCCGCTCGCGCACGAGGTCGAGCAGCCGCTCGTCGGTGCGGATCTGGTCCAGCGCCACCGCCAGCCGCGACTGATAGCCGCGCACCTGCAGATAGGCATCGGCGGCATCGGCGGCAACGGTCACGCGTGTGCCGACGTGGTCGGCAGAAGCGGCCTCCGCCTCCGCGCGCGCGGCGGCGGCGCCGCGCCGCAAGCCGCCGGCCAGATCGATCTCCCAGCTGGCGACCGCGCCCGCCGTGTAATGGCGCTGGTTGCGGTCGAAGCCGGGGAACGTCTGCGCGAGCGTGCCGAACGGGCTTTGCAGGCTCTGGCGCTGCGCGGCGGCCGATGCGGACAGGTCGAACGTCGGCAGCAGTTCCGCGCCGGCGGCCTGCGCCACCGCGCGGGCCTGCTCGACCCGTGCGAGCGCTGCCGCGAGGTCGAGGTTCTGCGCCAGCGCGCGCTCGATCACGGTGACCAGCATCGGGTCGTCGAAGCCGGTCCACCATGTGTCGAGGTTGACCGGTGCCGCGGCTGCGGCTGCGGTTGCCCCCGCAGTGCTATGGAACGGCGCGAGGTCCGCCCGCGGCTTCACGTAGTCGGGCCCGACCGCGCAGCCCGCCAGGATCAGACCGGCGAGGACCACCGCGCGCGGGGTGAGTTTGTAATCGGGCTTCACGCGTGCCTCCGACGACCGAACTTGCGAATAAAGATATAGAACGCCGGCGTGAACAACAGACCGAAGCAGGTCACGCCGAGCATGCCGAAGAACACCGCGGTACCGAGCGACTGCCGCATTTCGGCGCCCGCGCCCGATGCGATCGTCAGCGGTGCCACGCCGAGAATGAACGCGAGCGACGTCATCAGGATCGGCCGCAGGCGGGTACGCGCCGCATGCACAGCCGCTTCGATCGGCGAGCTCTCGCCTTCGTCCTCCCGCTGCCGGGCGAACTCGACGATCAGGATCGCGTTCTTCGCCGCTAGCCCGATCAGCACCACGAAGCCGATTTGTGCAAGGATGTCGATCGGCATGCCGCGCAGATGCAGCCCCGTGACCGACGCCAGGATGCACATCGGCACGATCAGGATGATGGCCATCGGCAGCCGCCAGCTTTCGTACTGCGCCACGAGCACGAGGAAACAGAACAGCGCGGCCGCCGCGAACACGAGCGCCGTGGGCGTGCCGTGTTGCTGCTGCTGGAACGCGAGTTCGGTCCATTCGAAGCCGATGCCACGCGGCAGTACCTCGCGCGCCAGTTGCTCCATGCGCAGCAGCGCGGTGCCCGAGGCCACGCCCGGCGCGGCGGCGCCCTGCACTTCGGCCGCCGGATACAGGTTGTAGCGCGGCACACGGTACGGAATGGTCGTCGTCTCTACCGAGGCCACCGTGCCGATGGGCACCATGTCGCCGAACACGTTACGCGCCTTGAGCCGCGTGATGTCCTCCGCGGTGCGGCGGAACCGCCCGTCGGCCTGCGCAATCACTTGATAGGTGCGCCCCAGATAGTTGAAGTCGTTCACGTACTGCGAGCCCAGGTAGACCTGCAGCGTCGAGAACACGTCGGTGGGCTTGAGGCCGACCTTCTCGGCCTTGACGCGATCCACGTCAGCGAAGAACGATGGCGAGCCCGCATTGAACAGCGTGAACGCACCCGCGAACGCCGGATCCTTGTTCGCCGCGGCGACCAGCGATTTGGCCGCATCGACGAGCGCCTGCGAACCGAGCCCCGCGCGATCTTCCAGCATCAGCTTGAAGCCGCCCGCGCTGCCGAGGCCCTGCACCGGCGGCGGCGGAATCGTCAGCACGTAGGCGTCCTTGATGACGGACAGCCGCTTGCGCAGGTCGGCCAGCACCGTGTTTGCATCGACACCGGGAATGTGGTGGTTGTACAGCGACGGCAGGCCCGTGAACACCGTGCCCGAGTTCGACGCGACCGTGCTCGTGGTGGCGTCGAGGCCGACGAACGGTGCCGCGTGCTCGATGCCCGGCGTGGACAGCGCGATATCGATGACCTGGCGCACGACCTTCTCCGTGCGCTCCAGCGAGGCGCCCGGCGGCAGTTGCACGATCGTGATCAGGTAACCCTGGTCCTGCTCGGGAATGAAGCCCGTGGGCGTGCGCGAGAACTGCACGCCCGTCAGCACGATCAGCCCCACATACACGGCCAGCACGACACCGAGCACGCGCGCGAGGCGGCGCGTGACGTTGCCGTAGCCGAACGACATGCGGTCGAAGGCCTTGTTGAAGCGCCCGAAGCCAGCATCGAGCCAGCGGCGCGCGCGGCTCTTGTGGGCGGCATCGTGCGGGGTGTGGTGCTTGAACAGCACCGCGCACAGCGCCGGGCTCAACGTCAGCGAGACCACGCACGAGATGACCGTCGCTGCCGCGATGGTCACCGCGAACTGCCGGAAGAACAGACCCGTGATACCGCTGAGGAACGCGGCGGGCACGAACACCGCGCACAGTGTCAGCGCGATGGCGATCAGCGCGCCGCCTACCTCGTCCATCGTGCGGTGCGCGGCGTCGAACGGTGACATCCCCGACTGGATATTCCGCTCGACGTTCTCCACCACGACGATGGCATCGTCCACCACGATCCCCACCGCCAGGACGAGCCCGAACAGCGAAAGATTATTCAGCGAGATGCCCGACGCATAGAGCACGATGAACGAGCCGAGCAGCGAGATGGGAATCGCCACGACGGGAATGATCGTCGCGCGCCAGTTCTGCAGGAACAGGAACACCACGGCGACCACGAGCACGATGGCCTCGAAGATCGTCACGACCACTTCATCGACCGACTTGCCGATAAAGATCGTCGGGTCGTAGATGATCTTGTACTCGACGCCCTTCGGGAAGTCCTTCTCCAGCTCCTTCATCGCCGCAAGCACCTTGTGCTCGACATCGAGCGAGTTGGCGCCCGGCTGCGCGTAGATGAGCATGGCCGTGGCATCGTCGCGATCCATGAACGACGTGGAGCCATAGTCCGCCGCGCCGACTTCCACGCGGCCGATATCGCGGACACGCGTGATGCGGCCCTGCGCATCGGCCTTGAGCACGATGTCCTCGAACTCCTTCGGCGTGGCCAGCCGGCCGCGCGCCTCCACGTTGATCTGGTACGCCTCGGCGGAAGGCGTCGGCGGCTGGTTCAGCACGCCCGCCGAGACCTGCAGGTTCTGCGCGCGCAGCGTGGACAGGATCTCGCTCGCGTTGAGGTTGTTCGCGGCGGCCTTGTCCGGATCGATCCAGATGCGCATCGCGTACTCGCGGCCGCCCTGGAACTGCACGTCGCCCACGCCCTCGATCCGCGCCAGCACGTCGCGGATATGCAGCGTGGCGTAATTCGAGAGATAGAGCGTGTCGCGCGAATGGTCGCCCGAGAACACGTGCACGGCCAGCAGGATGCTTGGCGTGGACTTGCGCACCTGCACGCCGAGCCGCTGCACGTCTTCCGGCAGGCGCTGCAGCGCGTTCTGCACGCGGTTCTGCGTCAGGTTCTGCGCGACGTTGAGGTCCGTGCCGATGCGGAACGTGACGGTGATCGTGAGCCGGCCGTCGCCGGTGGACTGGCTGCTCAGATACAGCATGTCCTCGACGCCGTTGATCTGCTGCTCCAGCGGCGTGGCCACGGTGCGGGCGATCGTCTCCGCCGACGCCCCCGGATACGAGGTCGTGACCTGCACCGTCGGCGGAACGATCTCCGGATACTGCGCCACGGGCAGCGCGAACATCGCGCCGAGGCCGATCAGCGTGAGGAAGCAGCTGACCACCGTGGCAAAGCGCGGCCGATCGATAAAGAAATGTGCGATTCGCATGATCGGTCACTTACCCCTTGCTGCCGGTCGCGGGTGCGTTCGCGTCCGCGTTCGCCGGCGTGGGTGAATCCAGGCGAATCTCGCCCGTCTTGACCGCGACCTTCGCGCCCGGTGCCGCGTAAGGAATGCCGCCGATGATCACGCGATCGTTCGCGGCCAGGCCGCCACGGATCACGCGAAGGCCGTCGCGCACGTCCCCGACCTGCACGATCTTCGGGGCCACCGTGCCATCGGGCGTTACCGTCAGCACGATGAACTGCGACTGGTCGGGCAGCACCGCGCGGTCGGGCACGAGCATCGTCGCGGTGGGCTGGTCGAGCGCGAGGCGCACCCGCGCGAACTCGCCCGGCGTCAGGCGATAGTCGGGGTTCGCGACCGTGGCGCGGGCGCGGATCGTGCCGCTCGAACGGTCGAGCACGTTGTTGATGAAGTCGAGGACGCCCTTTCGGCTGTAGGTACGTTCCGTGCCTAGCGCGATTTCCACGGTATTGGTCAGCGCAACCTTCTTGTCGGCGGCCTTGCTGCGGTATGTAGACAACAGCTGGTAGTCCGCCTCGCTGATATCGAAGTCGAAGTAGATCGGGTCCAGCGACACCAGCGTGGCCAGCAACGTCGTGGCGCTGGTTGCCGCGCGGCTGCCCGAGATCAGGTTGCCGATGGAGACCAGATGCGTGCCGATGCGGCCCGTGAACGGCGCGACGATGCGGCAGCGATCGACGTCGAACTGCGCGTCGTCGACGGCCGAGCGCGCTTCCGCCACGGCGGCCTGCGCGACCTGCCGGTCCGCGGTGCGCTGCTCCAGGTTCTGCACCGACCCGGCGCTCGTGCGTTCGAGCGCCTGCGCGCGCTGGAACTCGCTCTCGGCCAGCACGAGGCGCGCCTTGGCCGTTTCCAGTTGCGCCCGGGCCTGCGCGAGGCGGATGTCATAGGGGCGCGATTCGATCGTGAACAGCAGCGCGCCCTTCTGGACCACGTCGCCATCCTTGAAATGAATGCCCACCAGCGGGCCGCCCACCTGCGCGCGCAATTCCACGCGCTGCACGGCCGAGAACTGGCCAAGGGCGCCGAGACGGGCCTCGAGGTCGCGCACGAGCGGCGTGGCCACAGTGACCTCGGGCAGCGCCGTGCCCTGCTGCGCGGCCGGCGCCGTCTTGCCGCGTTGCTGGAAGCCCCAGCCCACCGCGGCCAGCGCAACCAATATGCCCACCGCGATCGCGGTGCGCCGAAGCGCCCGCTGCCTGCCGGTATCCGAATTGCCACCCCTCGACAGAGGCTTGGCGTCTGTCTGCTGTAGTTCCGTATCCACTGGATTCTTCCTCTGGGTTCTGCTTGTTGATCTGCTGCGTAGAAATCGTTGGCGCGTGCGCTATCGGCGCGACCTGACGCGTGGGGATAGCTGCTTGGCGAAGAACGCCGACACCTCGGCCAGCGCCTGCCTATTGGCGGCCAGTGCGGCATGCGAGACGTCGGGAATGCGGAGCATGTGGGTCGGCACGCCGGCCGCGATCAGCGCGCCCGCGTAGGCTTCGGCCTCCAGATGCAGCAGATCGAGCGCCGCGCTGATGATCAGCGTGGGCGGCAACCCGGCCAGGCGGCGCGATTCGAGCGGCGCGGCGTACGGGTGCAGGAGTTGCCGGAAACCGGGCAGATAGGCGCGATAGCCGTGCGCGCAGGCCGTCATCGACATCTCGCCGGTCGGGCATTCGATGACGTGCGAGACGCGCGTCAGGCTGGGGTCGAGCAACGGCGCGAGCAGCGCCTGCGCGCGAATGGGAATTTCCTTGCGGTCACGCGCCATCGCGCCGATGCCGGCCGCGAGGTTGCCGCCGGCGTCGTGTCCCGCCACGCCGAGGCAATCGGCATCGGCATGCAGCCGGCGCGCCTGCTCCCGCGCCCATCGGCAGGCGAGATAGCCGTCTTCGAGCGGTGCGGGGAACGGATAAGCGGGAGGTAGCGAGTAGCCCACCGAAACGACGACGGCCGGCGTCGCCGAGGCAATCGCCCGCGCCGCGTCGTCGGCCGCGTCGAGGTCGCCATGCAGGAAGCCGCCGCCATGCAGATAGATAACGATCGGGCGCAATTGCAACGCGGGGCGCGCGCCGGCGCCCGGGTCGGGTGCATAGACGCGCAGCGGAATCCGCTTGGCATGCCCCTCGATGGTGACTTCCTCGACTTCTACCGGAACACAGTCCGCGATGTGGGCAGCCATGACGCTGTTCCTGTGGCGCGATATCGCAATGCGTGGATTCTCGGCGCTCGACAGGTTCAGGTAAACACTGATAATCCAAATGTGAATTTGGTATTACCGAACAATGGGCGTGCGATCGTCTCGATCCCCGTGATTCAGCGTCAACGAGATCTTCAACGAATCGGGACTTCGGAGTTCAATTCCGCGCGGGTATAGGTGGCCGGGCCCGCGGTACATGCGCGGCCGACGCGCTAGGCAGACGGCGACAGCTTCTGCAGCGCCGTCTCCACCCGCCCGATATGCTCCCCCATCACCCGCTGCGCATTCGCCTCGTCACGCTTGCGAATGGCGTCGAGCAGGTCGCGATGCTGCCGGTTGGAAGCCTTGCTGCGAGTCGTGTCCGCGAAGAATGTCGCCCGGCGGTGGGCGGACATCAGGTAGAACGGGTGGACCATCTGCGTGAGCACGGTGTTGTGCGCCGCGTTGAAGATGGCCATATGGAACGCGTAATCGAGATCGGCGGTACTGTCTTCCGTTTTCCCGCCGATGGAGGCCTCGAAACGCTCCACGATGCCCTGCAGGAGCGCCAGATCCTCGTCCGTGCGCCGCTGGCAGGCCAACTGCACGGCCTGCACCTCGACGATCCGGCGCACTTCGAGGGCCTCCAGCAGCTTGTCCGTGGTCAGGGAGATACCCAGCTCCGAGAACAGGCCGAGCGTCTCCAGGCTGACGCGTTCGGGCGTCGCCGTGAGGAACACGCCCGAGTTCGGGCGCCGCGAGAGGTAGCGCAGGTTCTCGAGCACCGACAGCGCCTCGCGCACCACGCCGCGTCCCACGCCGAACCGCTCGGACAATTCGCGCTCGGACGGCAGCCGTTCGCCAGGATCGTAGTTGCGCTTCTGGATGAACGACAGAATGTCCGCGAGTGTACGCGTGGTCAGCTCCTGTTTCTCGGTGGGCTGTTCTTCGGTGCTTGGACTGACTTTGGGCATGTGGAAACTGGCTTTCACGCGCGATCGCCCACCACTATTGTGACGGCTTCGTGAATATCTTGGGGGCAACGGTATTGAACGTATTTTGAATCGCCACCACCTGCTTTTGCAACTCGTCGCCGCGCACGTCCGACACTTTCATGCCGTAATCGCGCGCAAACGTCTGGTACGCATCGCTGGCGATGGCCTTGGCGAACAACTCCTGCAACTGCTGCGCGCGCTCCGCGGACAGCCCCTTGGGCCCAACCAGATACGACATCTGATCCAGCGCACCGAACGGGAACACGTCGATTTTCTTCTCGGCGAAGGTCGGCACCTTCGGCATGATCGACACGCGCTCGTTCGAGAATACGCCCACCGGACGGATCAGCCCGCCGTTGATCTGGCTCAGCGTCTCCGACGGCTTGAGCACCGCGCCGTCGATCTGGTGTCCGGCAAGGTCCGTCAGCACCTTGGCGCCGCCCGTGTATGGCACGTTGATGAAGCTTACGCCGTTGGCGCGCGCGAGCATGGCCGCGAACGTGTGGTTGACGTTGTTGTTGCCCGGCGTGCCGATCGACACGCCGCCGGGCTTCTTCTTCATCAACGCGACGAACTCCTCGATCGTATTGACGGGGCTCGACTTCGACACCACGAGAATCATCTGCTCGATGGTGGTCTGGTTCAGCGCCTTGAACTGATCCACGCGCAGCTTCGTCATGTCCTGCGCGACGGCGCCCATCAGCGACGACGTGGCCAGGCCTACGGTATACCCGTCGGGCGTGGCGTTGGCCACCTTGGTCAGCCCGATCGTGCTCGATGCGCCGGGCACGTTTTCCACCACCACGGTCACACCCGACTTGCCGAGGATGTCCGACAGCTTGCGCGCGGTCAGGTCCACGGACCCGCCAGCGTTCCAGGGGACGATCAGCGTGATGGGCTTCGACGGAAAGGTATCGGCGGCCTGGGCAGCAGCGGCGAACAACGTGCCGACGGCCAGCGCGGCCGAGGCGGCAATGCGAAACAGCTTCATGACTACGGTCTCCTCCAGTATTTTTATGAAATGCGATGCGGCGTCAGAACTTCACGACATAGCCCGGACCATCGATAAACGGGTACTCCTTGAAGATGCCTTCATCGATCTCGAGCCCGAGGCCCGGCTTGTCGAGCGGCCGCACGAAGCCGTCGCCATCGGCGTGGAAGGCCGGGCCGAACATGTCGCGGAACGGGTTGAAGTGCGACACGCAGGCCTCGAAGTAACCGGGGTTATCGACGGCTGCAAGCATATGGACGCAGGCCGCATGGTTCAGGCCCGTGGCCGAGCTGTGCGGATGCACCTTGTAGCCCCATGCCGAAACCAGCGCGCCGATACGCATGCCTTCCGTGATGCCGCCCGTCTTCGACAGATCGGGCTGGAAGACCTGCACCGCGCGCTCTTCGAGCAGTCGCGCGAAGTCATAGCGTGTGTAATGGTTCTCGCCCGCCGCGATCGGCACGCGCGTGCTCAGCGCCGCGGCGGCACGATAGCCACCGAAGTTGTCGCAGGCGAACGGTTCCTCGAGCCAGCCGATGCCGGCTTCCTCGAGCACGGGCATCAGGCGGCGAACTTCGTCGATCGTATAGGCGGCATTGACGTCGGTCAGGATGTCGATGCCGTCGCCGAGGACCTTGCGGACATGGCGCACGCGCGCCGCGTCGTCGGCCACGTTGTCGCCAAGACGAAGCTTGAGCGCCTGATAGCCCGCGGCGACATATTGCTGCGCTTCCGCCGCCAGCGACTCCGGTGCCTGGAAGCCCAGCGCGATGCCACCCGCGTAGGCCTTGATCTTCTTGCTGCTGCCGCCCAGCAACTTGTACAGCGGCTGGTTGCAGAGCTTGCCGCGCACATCCCACAGCGCCATATCGATGCCCGACAGCGCGAGCGAGGCGCCCGCACCCATGCCGTGGCTCGCAAGCTGCATCTTGTGGATACGGCTCCAGACGCCGTTGGTATCGAATGCATCCATGCCGACGGCCAACGGCGCCATCGTATTGGCGATCAGGCTCGTGACCGCGCCGGGGCTGCGGCCGGGATGCGCTTCGCCGTAGCCGACCACGCCGCATTCGGTCTCGACGCGCACGATGATCGTGTCGCGCTTGATGGTGCTGCCGATGCCGAGCTTGACCGTCTTGCCTTCAGGCAGGCGGAACGACAGCGGGATGGCCTGGATGGACTTGATTCTGGACATGCTGGGGTGTCTCCTCTTTGATAGTGCCGGTATGCGGTTATTGCGGTGCGATGCCGAGTCGTGTCCATCGCGCGCGAATGGCAGCTTCGGCGTCGCGATTGACCCAGTGCGGCGGCAGTCGTCCCGCCAGCACGTCGAGCACCTGCGCGGCGGCGCCCATGCTCATCGCATGCAGGCTTTGCGCGGAGATGCCGGCCATATGGGGTGTGAGCCGCGCGGTGACGCACGCGAACAGCGGATCGCCGGCGGGCAGCGGCTGGGTCTCGTACACGTCAAGCGCGGCACCCGCGATTTGCGACGCGCGCAGCGCTTCATGTAGCGCAAGTCGATCGACCACGGCGCCGCGCGCGACGTTGATCAGGAATGCGGTCGGCTTCATGCGCGCGAGCTGTTCGGCGCCGATCATGCCGCGCGTCTCGGGCGTCAGCGGACAGGTCAGGACCAGGTAGTCGGCCGCCGCCAGTGCGTCGTCGAGCGGCACGTACTCGGCGTGCGTCTCGCGCGTACCCGTGCGTTTGGGATGGACACCGAGAACGCGCATGCCAAAGCCGGCCGCGCACATCGCGGCCACGCGCCGGCCGATCTCGCCCATGCCGACGATGGCGACGGTCTTGCCGCCGATCTGCTGACCATGGTCGGCAATGAGCCGGCTTTCACTCCACGATGCGGAGCGCATCAGGCGATCCATATCCGCGAACCGGCGCGAAAGCGCGAGCATCTGGCCGAGCACGTACTCGGCCACGGCCACGGCATTGACGGCCGGCACGTTGGCCACGAGCACGCCATGCTCGGAGGCCTGTTCCACGGGGATCATGTCGAGGCCGACGCCATGGCGGATGACGGCGCGCAGCCTTGGCGCGCGGTCGAACAGTTCGGCGGGGATGCGGTTGCGGACGACCACCACGTCGGCATCGGCGAGGTCGTCGGCGTAGGCCGCACCGTCTCGCCAGGGGCGGATATCGAACGTCGAGGCTTGCTGTAACCGGGCCTGGGCTTCGGGGTGGATACGGTCGGTGGCGATGACAGTGGCCATGCGCGTGCGGTCCCTCTCTTATCTGGTCAGATTTATTTGGTACTACCAGTTTGGTATGGTAAGTTCGTGCCGACGCGTACGTCAACCACTCAACCACACAAGATGGTGAAGGAGACAACCATGACCACGACTCGCATCGCGCTGGCGCTACTTGCATCGCTGGCTGTGACGGCCACCCCCGCCAGTGCGGCAGAAGGCGACAACTATCCCGACAAGCCGCTGCGCATCGTCGTGCCCTATACACCGGGCGGGTTCAACGACACGCTCGCGCGCACGACCGCGGAGAAGCTCACTGCCAAGTGGAAGCAGTCGGTGGTGGTGGACAACCGGCCCGGAGGCAACACCGTCATCGGCAACAGTCTCGTCGCCAAGTCGCCGGCGGACGGCTATACGCTGCTGATCACGCCGCTGCCGTTCGCCGCGCTGCCCGCGCTCTATGGCAATCGGCTGCCCTACAACGCGACGAAGGACTTCACGCCCGTGGTCTGGGCGGCGAGCACGCAGAACGTGCTGGTCTCGCGCCCCGACCTCGGGCTGGCGACGGTGAAGGACGTGATCGAGTATGCGAAGAAGCAGCCCGGCAAGCTCAACTACGGCTCGACCGGAGCAGGCTCGTCGAATCATCTGTCGATGGAGCTTTTCAACAAGATGACCGGTACGCGCATGACGCATATCCCGTACAAGGGCAGCAGCCCCGCCGTAGTGGCACTGCTCGGTGGGGAAACCGACCTGATGTTCGACAACCTGCCGAACGTGATCCAGCAGTTGCGGGCCGGCAAGTTCAAGGCGATTGCCGTGACGGGCCAGGCGCGGTCGCCATTGCTGCCCGATGTGCCGACTGTCGCCGAGTCCGGCGTGCCGGGCTACGAGGTGAACGTCTGGTTCGGCATCCAGGCGCCCGCGGGAACGTCGGCGCCGGTCGTGCAGAAGCTCAACGAGGAAATCGTGCGCTCGCTGGCGGAGGCCGACGTCGTCAAGCGCTTCCGCGACCAGGGCGTGGAGGTGGTCGGCAGCTCGCCGGCAAAGTTTGGCTCGCTGGTGGAGTCGGAGATCCGGAAGTGGGGCGAGGTGGTGAGGGAGGCGAACGTGCAGCTGGAGTAGGTGCCGCTAAGGATGAATACGGAAGGCGGCTTCCGAAACCCGCGCATGGACGGTCAGGTTCTCGCTGACCGATTCCATGACGACTTGTTCCAGATCTCGAAGATTGACTATGCGATGCTCTACCGACGCGTGTTGATATCGCCTGAGTTCTTCTTCACGACAAGTTCGTCGCAATGCTGGCAGGATGCCGTTCTTCTGCAGTAGTTCAAGACTGGCAGGATGAACCAAGTTCAATAGCGCTTCTGCGGACGCTATCTTCTCGTTCAAGTACTTCATTGCACTCTGCGAGGAATCGACGCTCGACGTCTTCCATAGCGGTTCGTGATGAGATAGTCGATTCCTGAAGTTCCGCAAGTTCGACACGAGCGACCTTGCGTGCGTCAGCGTCTTCCTGGCCTTGGAGAAAGGCCATGTCCCCGCGAACACCTTGCCGAGATGTTTGGGCCAGATGAGGTTGTCGCCGGCGAACTCACCGCTGAGGATGTACTCCCAGGTTGAAAAGTTCGTTTTTGCAATGACGTCGTGATGCGTGGGCGCATAGGCAATCCTCCCATATCGCTCCCTCCGGTCACGCTTCACCGTCTTCGTTGCTGCCGCGAAATTTTCACGCAGTCCTTTTACGTCATCGGGCACAGGCCCACCCACGCTGAAGGACCGAAAATGGAGGGTGTTGGTTCTCCACCAGAACTCCCCCAGCGCGGGCCGCAGGGCTGCATCGACCGCATTGCGCAGCGTAATCTCTGCCGCGCTCAGAACCGGCAGGAACGTGGCCGCGACAGCCGAGTTCCAAAGGTAGGCACCAACCAGCTCGAGGTCATCATGCGTGCCAAATACCGTCTCATAACTCTTGATGCGTGCAGCAGTAATGAGCTTATCGATCAGAAGGGGTCTGTAGGGAAGTGTGTGTGGCACGATGCGAGCATGTTGAAGCGTTGACTCATGAGAGCAGATGGCGCTAGACTCCACCGCATTGGGTTGGCGGCAGGCTCCAATGACTCGATTCGAGTTACGACCTGTCGCGTGATATCCAGCTGTTCCACCCCGGCCTTGAGCCGGGGTTTTTATTTGGGGCCTACCTAAGCCGAACCAGCCGAACCTAAGC
The DNA here is from genome assembly GCF_038440175.1 of Cupriavidus sp. OTU4054. Lineage (NCBI taxonomy): Bacteria > Pseudomonadati > Pseudomonadota > Betaproteobacteria > Burkholderiales > Burkholderiaceae > Cupriavidus > Cupriavidus sp. OTU4054. Next base: position 103,446 of record NZ_JASATF010000007.1, on the reverse strand, counting down.
CGAACCTACGCCCCACCTACGCCGCAATCTTCTCTTGCTTCTTCAGATCACGCTTTGCCTTCTCTCAAAGAGGGTGCATCCGCACTGAGGTAGAGCACGCGCGCATCACGCGCCGTGGTCGCGCTCCATGGATGCCATCGCGGCCTGCAACAGTTGCGCATCGATGCGCGGCAGATTGTCGAGGTCGCGCTGCCGGCGTGACATCAACCGCGCCATTGCAGCCTTGCGCATCCGGCTCAGCCGCATACGGGCACGCGCGGCGAAGGTCGCGATTCGCGTTTCCGGCGTGTTTGCTTCGCCCTGCCCGACCTCGCCCCCTACGGCAACGCTGCGATCTACCGCGATACCCGTCATGTTCTCTGCTCCCGTCATGATTGTTATGTGGCGGATGCTAGGGAACGAGATCGCTCGTACGCGCGATGGCGCGAAAACAAGTGCGTTGCCGCGAAGACAACCAGAATCGTCCTACACACCCTTCCGCCTGTGTCCGCTGGAGATCGCGCCGCGCCCGCCGCATAATGTGCTGACGAGCGATCTCCGGAGTTCCCGATGCGCCTACCCGACGCGCGCATAATGCTTCGCAGCGCGTGGCGCTTCCTGTGGCACACGCTGGCGCAGTTTCGCGCCAACCAGGGTCTGCTGCTGGCCGGCGCGGTCGGCTACTATGCGCTGCTGTCGATCGTTCCGCTGCTGATCCTGCTCGTCATCGCGCTCTCGCACTTCGTGGACCCCGACCTGCTGCTCTCGACGGTCGCGCGCTATCTCGAATGGGTCGTGCCCGGGCAGTCCCGCGCCCTGATCGGCGAACTCGCCGCGTTTCTGCACAATCGGGGCACGTCGGGCTGGGTGTTGCTGGCCACCATGCTGTTCTTCAGCTCGCTCGCCTTCACGGTGCTCGAGAACGCGATGTCGGTCATCTTCGTCCACCGCGTGGCCATCCGCCGCCGGCATTTTCTGGTATCCGCGGTCCTCCCCTACTGCTATATCGCCGTGCTCAGCGTGGGCCTGCTGGTCGTGACGGTCGTGTCCGGCCGCCTGCTGGCGATCGGCGAACGGCACGTGGACGTGCTTGGCCACGAGTGGTCGCTGGACCGGCTATCGACGGGGCTGCTCTATCTTCTGGGATTCTTCGGCGAAGTGCTGATGCTGACGTCGATCTACATGGTGATGCCGGTCGGCCGACTCTCGCTGCGCCGCGCATTGGCGGGCGCGGTACTGGCCGCGGTCCTCTGGGAGATTTCCCGGCACCTGCTGGTGTGGTACTTCGCCTCGCTATCGCAGGTAAGCCGCGTGTACGGGTCGCTGACGACAGCGATCGTGGTGTTGCTGAGCCTGGAGATCGCCGCGGCGTTATTGCTGCTGGGCGCACAGGTGATCGCGGAACTGGAGCGGGGGGAGTGGAAGAAGACCGCCTCTCCCGAGTCTCCCGAGAACGATGCGAAGCCATTCCGGACGTGACGGCGCAACATGAAAACCTACCGAAACCTCAGCGGCACCTCGAATATCGCGCGCTACGACATCACGGACGACGCGATCCACGTGGTCTTCCAATCCGGCACCTATCGCCACTATCTCTATGACCATGACCGGCCGGGCAAGGCAATGGTGGACGAGATGAAACGATTGGCGGCCGCGGGGCGCGGGCTGTGTACGTATATATCGAGAACTGTCAGGGACAACTATGCGAAGCGGTGGTAACTCGTGCCGGACGCATAGCGTATTGCTTAAATATGGGCTTAATGCTTCACTTTTCTGTTTCATTCACTACCATTGCGCCAGCACCCAGCGAATTGCCTGTCCAATGGAAGGAGGATGTGAACATGGTGAAGTCCCTGTGGAACCGTCTGGTCGTCATCAAGGCCTCCAGGAATACCCGAGGCAAACCGGGGGGCTCGATCATCGAGGGCGCTTACGGCGTCTATGAGGTGCCCATGCCCTGGCATTGAGCCGTTGCTGTGCGGACCTCCGTGCTGCATGTCGGCGCCAATGACATGGTCAGGCTTCGACGTGACGGGCCGGCCATCATGATCGAAGGCCCTCTCCCACCAGGCCCTTCCGTCGTCTCGAAGCCCATGGTCACAGTATCGGAACCCTCCGATTTCGAGATTGCAATTCCGGAAGGCAGTGGCCGACTTCTCTACGTGATGTCGGAGGGGGCGTCCGTCTATGTGTCGCAAAGTCTCGAGCGTATTGCGCATGCCGCGCCATTGGTATTGCGTCCGCTAAGCGCCGTCAGGTTTATCGAGAACCGTAACGGCTTGCACGAGACGCTGTTCGCGGGTCTGCGGTCTTTCCCTGCGGGCACGACGGTCCGCTACATCAACGGTACGATCAGTGTCGCGTGGGCGTACGACAGCCTGCGCGACACGACGAGGCAAAACCCTGCCGAGGTATTGCAGGACATCGTCGCATCGGTGGAATCAGACGCCCTTGTCGGTATCGATTTCTCCGGGGGCCTGGATTCCACAGCCATTCTCCACGCGGTGCGGGCATTGGCGGCGCGTCGCCTGGTAGCCTGTACCTGGCATGACCCCCATGGCAGCGCACCGGACGACCTCGAATGGGCGCAGCGCATCGCGAAACAGCTAAAGGTCGAGCACATCGTCGTGCCGATCGATGACAGATTGCTGCTCAACGTGCCATCGCGCAGCATACCCGGCATGCCGACCTCAGCCCTCGCGTTCAGAGGCGTGATGGACAACCGACAGGAAGCGCTCCGCAGCCATTTCCGGGGCGCGCCGTTCAGCACGATCAATGGACATGGTGGAGATCAGGTTTTTCTGGACCCCGTGCCGGCTGAGGTGCTGCTGAGCATACTGCGGCGCACCCCGTCGAAAACCGCGAGCGCCTGGCGCGCTTACAGGTCGCTCTACGGCATCGATCCGCTTCGCGTCATGTGGCATGCCTACGGTCGCGCAGTACACCGCTCCGCACTGCTCAGCGCGTATGCGAGAGCTTTGCAACCGCTTGCTCGCGAGGGCGGTGCCAAGCTTCACAGGCGGCATGCTTTGATTCGTGAGGCCATCGTGCAGAACTCGGCTTCTTTCCATGGAGATGGCGAGGTCCGGACCATTCATCCGTTTACGGACACAAGGATGATCCGGTGCGCGCTGGCGTATCAGGATCACGAATTATTCAATGCGGAGCACTCGCGTCATCCACTTAGACGGGGGCTCGAGCAGCGTTACGGACATTGCGATTTTTTCCGCAAGGGCAAGGGGCACATGACGGGCGCCTATCAACGCGCCATCCGGTCGCGGGAGTCAGACTTTCGAGACATGATCGCCCACGGAAGACTCGCTGGCGAGGGATTGATCAACATCGAAGCGGCACACCGAGCATTGCGAAGATGTGCCATGGGGTATGCGGGCGTACCGCACGACCTGATGACCCTGCTGTGTGCGGAGTTGCTCTTGAAAGCGCTGGAGAATCTGAAGCATGCCTGATCTTCATCTGACCTTCGCGCCCTATGTGCACCACATCTTCGTTGATCGCGAGGCGGTAATCCTGGACGAACGCAATGATGCATACGTCCTCCTCGATATCGATGACAGCGCCTTGCTCAAACATGCGCTCACGACAGCGCGCGTCTCTCCTCTCGTGATGGAGCTCTACAGGGCGGGGATTCTTGAATGCGCGGCGCAACCGGCAAGCGTTCGTGAATTTTCGCCGACGATCGGAATCTACGGAGTCGGCAATCATCAGTGGCGTCACACGCCATTGCATGAAGTCACGACGTGGAAGCCGGCGAGTCTTTTTCGGAGCGCCTGCGCGCTGTCGGCGTCCGTCATGCGACTGCGCAGACGTGGCTTGCATGAGGCCCTGAACGCCGTCCGTCATGCCAGAAGTACAGACATCGCCGCTGGTTACGACTGGCGCGAGATCGAGCGGCTTGCTTCCGAGATCAAATGGTACGCGCGAAGGTCTTTCGCCAGCGCGGCTTGCCTCGAGTTCTCGCTCGCCATGCATCGACGGCTTTGCGATAACGGCGTGCACTGTACGTTCAACATCGGGGTTCAGAAATACGACTTTGTTGCCCACGCCTGGATTGAAGTGGATGGCCGGGTGGTCGCGGACAGTCCGGATCTACCCGCGCGCATGCCGAGAATTCTCCAGATCTGAACTACCCTCCATGTCCTTTGCTCATCTTGTGGCGGGCCTCATCAGCCCGTATATCCGGGCATTCCATTTGATCAGGGCGGTCTATCCGGCGTTGCCCTGGCATCTGGTGCTCTGTTCCGTCGTGATGATCGGTGTGGCGATGCTCGCGGCATCGGTCCCGGTGTTCCTGAGCGCCGTCGTTGACCGGATTTCGGTTCACGGCGAGCGAGGTGTCGCGAGCTGGCTCCCGATCTATCTGCTGGCACTCGCTTATGGCATGGCCTGGACACTTTCCAACATCATGGAGTGGTCCAAAGGATTGGTCAGCGCCTTTATCCTCGTTCGATGCGATGCGGCCGTCGCGGAGAGCTTCTTTCAGCGCATCATCCGATGGCCGTATGCGCGGCAGCGGACGCTCGATCTCGGCCAGACCGTCGCCGAGATCCGACGCTCGATGAGTAGCTTTGGCCAGATCAACCAGGCCATCTTCTGGACCATTCTGCCTGTGGCAGTCCAGCTCGTGATCGTGTTTGGCGTCATTTGGGCAAGGCTGGACGCCGTCGTCGCGACCATGTTCCTGATGTCGATGGCGCTACTGTTCGCGCTGGCTGTATGGATCGCTTTGCGAAGCCGGGATGTGCATGCCTCACTGTTTGCCATCCAGAACAAGCTGGCCTCACGGCTGACCGAACGTCTGGCGAAGTTCTATGACATCAGGATCAACGCGGCCTATCGGGAAGAAGAGGCTGGACTGCATGCCGTGCTCTCGCAGCACAAGCGGGACATCATGGCCGCGAACGCTCGGATGGCCTCGCTGATGGCGGTACAGATTGGCGCCATCGGACTGATCCTTGTCATCACGCTCACCTACGCGGTCCATCGCGCGGAGGCGGGCGCATACACTGCCGGCGACTTCGTGATGGTCGCGACGTACCTCGTACAACTGACGATGCCGTTCGCGCTGATCGCATCGAGCCTGATGCAGCTTCGGGGCCATTATCTTGCGATGAGCACATGGTTTCAGTATCTCGGCGTGGAACCAGAGCCCATCCGAACCGCGGTACCGACGCAAGACACGAGCCAGAACGTTCTGTTTGAACTTAAAGATGTGTCGCTATCGCTAGACGGCGTCCCAATCTTGCGCCAAACGAACTTCACCATCTCTCGCGGACAAGTCATCGCCATCATGGGCAAATCCGGAACGGGTAAGTCGACGCTCCTGAACGTCATGCTGGGCTTGCAACCCGTCGATCAGGGTACGGTCCGCTTTGACGGGCATCTGGTCTATGCGCGTCCTTTTGCAGACCCGTTGTCACAGATCGCCGTCACGCCTCAACATCCGACGATCAATCGCGGTACGCTGCGCGAGAACCTGCTGTACGGACTAGAACGTTCTCCTGGCGATCCGGCACTGCGAAAAGTCCTTGCCGATCTGGAACTGGATGCGCTTGCCGACGGCATGGAGGATGGCCTGAATGCGCCTGTCGGCGAGGGAACGCGCGCGTTGTCCGGCGGCGAGAAGCAACGTCTGGCCATCGCTCGGGCGCTATTGAAAGGATGCCGTACGTTGATTCTCGACGAGCCCACGTCATCGATCGATCTGGCTCAGGAAGCACGCGTACTCAAAACAATCCGAGCGTATGCGGACACCGTCATTATCGTGTCGCACCGCAGTGCGGTGCTGGATATGGCCGATATCGTCGTCACGCTGGACACCATCAGGCCAACAACCGTGCATCGAACGTAAAGGTGGAGACATCGGTCACGCGGACCGCATCCATCTCCGCATGCAACGGATTGAGCAACAGATTGACCTCCGCCGGGCAGACGATCGAGGGGACTTTCATGGCCAGGTGGTTGCCCTTTTCGATCCACGCCTGGCCGATGGCCATCGTGGATCTTGGGTCCTGGCCCGCGGTGTTCCAGTCGGGGGGAATGTCCGGGACGAACGCGCTGGCGATGCATGCGTCGGGGATGTCGATGGTCACCAGGAAGTGCTGGGCCGCCGGCATCAGGCCGCCCAGATGTACCAGCGCCTCCAGCACCGCGGTCGATGGATTGCAGCAGGTGTAGACGACCCGCGTGCCGCGGGGGTTCCAGCGGCCGCCCGCGAGGGCGGCGCCGTTGCCGCTGAGGTCGTCCGCTTGGTAGCGTCCCGGTTTTTCCTTGGCGAGGCGGTACACCCTCATACCGGAATGCCAAAGGCCGCGCGTGTCAGGATGTCCCGCACCCGGTCGTAGCCCGGCTGGGAGTCCAGGACCTCGAGCGGCTTCATGCCGTCGAGTTCGAACAGCGGCTTTTGCATCCACTGCGAGGCGAGCGTGGCGTCCTCGAGGACGTCGGTGGCCAGTTCGTGGACGTACAGCACACGGGCGACCTTGTCGGACTCGGGGGCGGACAGACGCTCCTGCTTCGACATCTTGCGAAGCATGGTGGAACTGGGGAGGCCCAGACCGCTGAGTAGCGTTTGTACCGGAACGCGAAGCAGCTCCCTGGCCACGCGCTCCACCATCACGGCGTTCATACCTTCACGGATCACTTGTCTTTGCTCCAGTGCGCCCATCTGCTTCAGGAAGACATCGAAGTCATCTGGCTGGGTGCCTAAGCCAGTTGCGCCGGGTGCAGACGTGGAAGTGTTGGCCATGTTGCACGCTCTCGTTTGGTGGATTGGATACTCCCATTCTAGATGGTCTCGAATGAAAGTCAACAGACTCCCATATGAGAGATATTGCAATCTGTGTTGCGCGTGCCCGAGAGTCGCTTACGCGCGCACTACAATTTGCCGCCGCCTTTGCTGCGCTTGACGATCCTGGCGCGGTTCAGCGCCACCGCCGCCGCGATCAGCGCACGGAGCGCGGGCTCGTCGATCGTGTCGCCTTCGTGGAAATCGATGGCCCGTCGCGTATTGCCCTCGAGGCTCGCGTTGAACAGGCCCGACGGGTCGTCGAGCGACGCGCCCTTCGCGAACGTCATCTTGACCGCGGCCTTGTAGGTTTCGCCCGTGCAGACGATGCCGTGATCGGACCAGACCGGCACGCCGCGCCATTTCCATTCCTCCACGACATCGGGTGCGGCCGCGCGGACGATGGCGCGGAGGCGCGCGAGGGTTTCGCCGCGCCAGTCGTCGAGTTCACGAATACGCGCGTCGATGAGTGCCGATGCGGGGGCGGCAAGTTGCGAGTCGGTCGGTGCCATGCGGTCTCCTTGGGCCGGACTTCAGGTTTTGCGCCAGCATAAACGACTGAAGTCCGGCCGCCCGCGGCGACCTACCCGGCCAGGGCCGTCGCCAGTACCGCCAATGCCGCATCGAACTGCGCCTGCGGAATCGTCAGCGGATACAGGAAGCGGATCACGTTGCCGTGGACGCCGCACGTCAGCAGGATCAGGCCCGCTTCCAGCGCGCGGGTCTGGACGCGTTTGGCCGCCTCGGCGCTGGGCGCACCGGTGGCCGGGTCCGTGAACTCGGCGGCGATCATCGACCCGAGGCCGCGCACTTCCGCGAGCGCGGGGCAGCGCGGGCGCAGCGATTGCAAATGCTCGGTCAACTGCGCACCGAGCGCGGCGGCGCGGTCGCAGAGCTTCTCTTCGGTAATGGCATCGATGACCGCATGGGCCGCCGCGACGGCCAGCGGATTGCCCGCGTAGGTGCCGCCCAGCCCGCCGGCCTGCGGCGCGTCCATGATCTGCGCGCGGCCGCTGACCGCGGAAAGCGGCATCCCGCCCGCGAGGCTCTTGGCCATCGTGATCAGGTCCGGCTCCACGTCGTAGTGCGACATCGCGAACAGCTTGCCCGTGCGCGCGAAACCGGTCTGCACCTCGTCGGCGATCAGCACGATGCCATGGCGATCGCACACGACGCGCAGACCCCGCATAAAGTCCGCCGGCGCCGGATGGAAACCGCCCTCGCCCTGCACCGGCTCGAGGATGATGGCCGCCACGCGCGAGGGATCGATATCGGTCTTGAACAGCGACTCCAGATCCGCGAGCGCCTGGGCCGTGGTCACGCCGCGCAGCGCGTTCGGGAACGGCGCGTGATACACGTCCGCCGGGAACGGACCGAAGCCGACCTTGTACGGCACCACCTTGCCCGTAAGCGCCATGCCGAGCAGCGTGCGGCCATGGAACGCGCCCGAGAACGCGATCACGCCCGGACGGCCCGTATGCGCGCGGGCAATCTTGATGGCGTTCTCCACGGCTTCCGCGCCGGTCGTGAACAGCGCGGTCTTCCTGACGCCCGAGATCGGCACCAGCGCGTTGATGCGCTCGGCCAGCGCGACATAGCTCGGGTACGGCACGATCTGATAGGCCGTATGGGTAAAGCGCCCGAGCTGCGCGGTAATGGCCTCCACCACGCGCGGATGGCGATGGCCCGTGTTGAGCACCGCGATACCGGCGGCGAAGTCCGTGAAGGCGCGGCCTTCGATGTCCCACAGCGTCGCGTTCTCGGCGCGGTCCGCATAGAAGTCGCACATCACGCCGACACCGCGCGGCGTGGCCAGGGATCGGCGTTGATCGATATCGAGGTTTTTCATGGTCAGAGTGGCGAAAGGCGTTGGAGGAACGGATGCCATTTCAGTCCGATTTGGCCCTACAATCCAGCACCGCTTTGACAAATCGTTTGGTGCCAATTTGAAATCGATCTGCGCCGATCTGCTATTGCAGCGTATGGGGCCCGATGGCGTCGCATCGCTCGCGCGGCCGCTCAATCGCGCGCTGTACGCCTGCGTGCGCGGCGCAATCCAGGATGGCAGCCTCGCGCCCGCCATGCGCATGCCGCCGCAGCGCGACCTGGCCGCGGAACTGGGCCTGTCGCGCAATACGGTGATGTTCGCGTACGAGCAATTGCTCGCCGAGGGCTACCTCACCGCGCGCACGGGCAGCGGCACGTTCGTGGCCGATACCGCGCCCGAGCGGTTTCTCAACGCGTCGGCCGTCGCCAGCACGCCCGCCGCGGCACTGCGCGGAACCCATGGCGCGGCGCCCATGCAGGGCCTGTCGCCGCGCGGCCAGCGGCTGATCGCCAATGCCTCGGCCTCCGCCACGCAATGGGGCGCCTTCATGCCCGGCGTGCCCGACCTCGCCCGCTTTCCGCACCGGCGCTACGCGCAGATCGCCGCGCGCCTGTGGCGCCAGCCCCATCCCGAATGGCTCAGCTACAGCCACGGCGGCGGCCTGCCCGCCTTGCGCGAGGCCGTGGCCGCGCATCTTCGCGTGGCGCGCTCCGTGCGCTGCGATGCCTCGCAGGTCCTGATCACCGAAGGCATCCATCAGGCGATCGACCTCGTCGTGCGCATGCTTGGCACGCCCGGGGAAACGGCATGGGTCGAAGAACCGGGCTACTGGGGCATACGCGGCGTGCTGGAAGTCAGCGATATCAATATGGTGCCGATGCCCGTGGATGCGGAAGGCATGACGCTGCCGCCCACCGGCGACGCGCGTTTCGGCTGGCACCGGCCGGCACCGCGCTTTATCTTCGTGACCCCGTCGCACCAGTACCCGCTGGGCGCGGTGCTGAGCCTGCGCCGCCGCCGCGAGCTGCTGGAGCTCGCGCGCCGCCAGGGCAGCTGGATCGTCGAGGACGACTACGACAGCGAATTCCGATTCTCCGGCCAGCCCATCCCGTCGCTGCAGGGATTGGAATCCGACGCCCCCGTGGTCTATATCGGTACGTTCAGCAAGACGCTCTATCCCGGGCTGCGCATGGGGTACATGGTGTTGCCGGCGCCGATCGCGGCCGCGTTCCAGACCGCCCATGCCGAGCTCTATCGCGCGGGGCACCTGATGACGCAGGCCACCGTGGCCGAGTTCATGCAGGCGGGCGACTATGCCGCGCATATCCGCCGCATGCGGCCGCTCTATGCGCGACGGCGCGCGATGCTTGCGGGATTGATCGAACGGTACCTGGGCCCCGGCGCGCTGCACGAACATGCGAGCAACGCCGGGCTGCATCTGGTATTGCGGCTTCCCGATGGCTGTGATGACGTCGCCGTGGCGGCGCGGGCGCGGGCACGCGGCATCACGGTGCGGCCGCTCTCGCGCTATTACATGTCGCCTTCGGCCGCGCGCGGGCTACTGCTCGGTTATGCCTGCGTGCCCGAGGAAGCGATTGCCCCGGCGTTCGAGGTTCTGCTGCAATGCCTGCACGCGTAGGGATGGCATCCCGGTATTGATATAAGATACCGAGCATTCGATATTCAATACCCCATCATGAGCGAGCGCACCAATACGCTATTCGTCCAGTCCCTCGCCAAGGGCATGAGCCTGCTGGAGGCGTTTGCCGACCATCCCGGCCCGCTCACGCTCAACGAGCTCGCGACGGTTTGCGACATGGACCGCAGCGCCGTCCAGCGCATGGCGCATACGCTCGTTGCGCTCGGCTACCTGGAGCGCGGCGCCAATGGCAAGGCGTTCCTGCCCGGCAAGAAGATTCTCGAGCGGACCTTCGACTATCTGCGCAGCGTGCCGCTGCTGGAGCGCGCCACGCCGCTGATCGTCGATCTGCAGAAGGAGTCCGGCGAGCGCGTGGAATTGAGCCTGTTCGACGATCTGACGATCATCTTCGCGCTGCGCCGCCAGACCAAGCGGCAGACCTTCACCAGCACGCTGATCGGCCGGCGGCTGGCCACGATCCACACCGCGAGCGGCCGTGCGGTGATGTCGCATATGCGCGACGAGCAGGTGGACGACATCCTCGCGCGGACGGACTCCCGCCCGCTGACGAACAAGACCATCACGGATCACGACGAGATTCGCGCGCGCGTGCGCCAATGCCGGGTGGACGGCTATGCGGTGGCGCTCGAGGAAAGCATGCTCGGGGAGATCAGCCTCGCCTGCGCGATCGTCGACCACGAGGCGCGCCCCATCGCGGCGATCGATATCTCGGGCTCGCTCGCGGACTGGAGCATCGACGATTTCGCGCGCCGTTTCGCACCGCTGCTGATGAGCGGCACGAAGGCGCTCAGCGGCAAGCCGGGCCTGTCCTGACCCGGCACCCCCAGCGCCGCAACCGGACTTGCAGCAGCCGGACTTATAGCAACCGGACAGCGGCGTTCCACACGCGCTGGCAATACTCGGGCGCGGTCGGACGCTCGTACTGGCGCGCGGTCCGCTCGCACACTTCCGGGGACGGATACACGAGCTCCGCGCCACCCGACGTCGCCTTGATCTGCGCCTGGCACGCCCGCTCCAGGTAATAGATATTGACGAACGCTTCCTGGATGGTATTGCCCGCGGCCAGCAACCCATGGTTGCGCAGGATCATCGCCTTGTGGTTGCCGAGGTCGGCCACGAGCCGCTCGCGCTCCTCGAGGTCGAGCGCGATGCCCTCGTACTCGTGGTACGCCAGGCGGTTGTAGAACCGCAGCGAGTGCTGCGAGAGCGGCAGCAGGCCCTTGCGCTGCGCCGACACCGCGATACCGTCGGCCGTATGGGTGTGGATCACGCAGGCCAGATCGTGGCGGGCCATATGCACGGCCGAATGGATCGTGAAGCCCGCCGCATTGACGCGCTGCAGGGCAGAATCGCCGTTCTCGACGGCACGCCCTTCCGTATCGATCTTGACCAGCGTCTCGGGCCGCATCTCGTGGAACAGCACGCCGTAGCGGTTGATCAGAAAGTGGTCCTCGCTGCCCGGCACGCGCGCGCTGATATGCGTGTCGATCAGGTCGGTCATGCGGAAATGCGCAATCAGCTGGTACAGCAGCGCGAGGTCGCGGCGGACCGTCGCTTCGGTCTGCGGCTCGTTCAGGCCCGCCAGCGGGTCGGAAAACGCATCGGATTCCGCGGGTGGCGCGGTGGTCACCGTGGCAATTACATCATCGAGGTTCAACGTCGGCTCCTTGGGGATTTCGGTCACTCTTTGGTCATTACCTGCGTCATGACAGGCGGTATGGCCCCCTGCATGTCGGCATGGTCGCGCATCAGCGCGGCCACCGCCAGTCCCTGCGGCTCGCCCAGGGCCTCCAGCGCGCCGATCACGCCCATGCGATCGGCCACCGATTTGTCCTGGTTGAGCTTCATCTTGCCTTCCAGCGCGGCGATGGGTATCCGCACGCCCGCAATCGCGCCCATGCGCTGGCGCGTGGTCTCGGCGGGCATGCCCTCCAGCGTCCATGCGCCGCTCGGCGGCCGCAACGGCATATCGTATCGCGCAACGGTCCGTTCGAGCAGATCGAGCACCTGTTCCGCGTCGTCCAGCACCGTCGGCGCGCCGCGCGCATGCACCGCAGTGTAATTCCACGTCGGGAATGTGTGGCGGTTCTCGTACCAGCTGGGCGACACGAACGCATGCGGCCCCTGGAACACGACCAGCGCCTCCGCCCCCGCGCGCAGGTCCGCCAGCTGCGCATTGGCGCGGGCCATATGGGTATAGAGCACGGGCTCGCGCGACGTATCCAGCAGGAACGGCAGGTGCGTGACGTTGACGCGCGCCCCGCCGAACGTGATGAGCGATGCAAAGCTGTGCGCGCGCATGAACGCGTGCAGCGCATCGGCATCGTGCTCGGCGTATGCGGAAGGTGTGTACATGGCGGCCTCCTCAGCCGGCCTTGCGCTGCAGCCAGCGCGCGGTATCGTCGAAGGCCTCGCCGGCCACGTCGGCGATGGACACCGCCTCCAGGAAGCTGTGCACGGTGCCCGGGTAGATCTTCGATTCGACGTCGGCGCCGATCGCGCGCAGCCGGCGCTCCAGTTCGACGTTGTCGTCGTACAGCGGATCGCACTCGGTGATGACCATGAACAGCGGCGGCAGATTCTCCAGCGAATCGCCGAGGATGTTGTAGCGGCGGTCGTAGAAGTCCTGCCCCTTGCCGATATGAAGGCCACGGAACCAGATCATCATATGGAGCGACAGGCCGTAATCTCCGGCGCCATACCGCACCACGGAGTTGCGGAACAGGTTGTTGCTGTAGGAGCCGTAGTTCAGCACGGCACCGCGCAGCAGCCCGGCCTCCCCTTCGTCGCGCAGCGTCAGGCATGTGCCCATCGACAGGTTGCCGCCGGCCGAGTCGCCGCCGACGAACAGCTGCTTCGGATCGATGCCGAGCGTCGCGGCCTCGGCATGGACCCAGCGCACGACATCGACGCATTCCTCGAGCGGTTGCGGAAACTTGGCCTCCGGCGCGCGCGTGTAGTCGATGCCGATGACGACGATGCCCGCGCGCGCCGCATACTCGCGCATGACGCGGTCATGCGTATCGATGCTGAACAGCACGAAGCCGCCGCCATGGATATAGACGAACGCGCCCGGCATGACGCGCTCGCGCGGCGTGTAGATGCGCACGCGCACCGGGCCATGACGCGTCGGCACATACTGCTCCGTCGTCTCGGCCATCTCGGGGCCGCCCTGCGCCCATGGCGCACGCACCGCCTCGCCAATGCGGCGGCCTTCGGCGATCGATACGGTATCGCGGCGCGGATACCTCGCGGCATCGGCCGCCATCTTGCTCAGAAACGCACGAATCTGGGGGTCCACGGGCGCGGGCGCGCTCGTGGGCAGGGTGAAAGCGGGATCTTCGGGGTGCATCGAAACTCCGGAATCAGGGAGACTGCATTCGGTCATCGGGGAATGGCGCGGGGCGTCAGTACCCGCGTGCGAGATCTACGGTATTGCGTAACGGCTCGCCGCTGCCCAGGCGCGCGACGTTCGCGGCGACCTGCCTCACGATCTCGGCCGACGAGGCCATCGACGCCATATGCGGCGTGACCACGACGCCGGGGCAGCGCCATAGCGGACTGTCTTCGGGCAAAGGCTCCACGGGAAACACGTCGAGCACGGCGCCGCGCAGATGCCCGGTGGACAGCGCGTCGGTCAGCGCATCGACGGCCAGATGCTCGCCCCGGCCGCAATGAACGATGGCCGCGCCGCGCGGCAGCTGCGCGAACGTGCGCGCGCCCAGAATGCCGCGCGTGGCATCGGTCAGCGGCAGCAGGCAGATCAGCACGTCAGTGCGTGCGAGGAAGGCCGGCAGCCCTTCGTCGCCATGCCAGGTGGCCACGCCATCGATCTCGCGCGGCGAACGCGACCAGCCGCCCACGTCGTAGCCATCGTCGCGCAGCGTGCGCGCCACCACGCCGCCAAGTTCGCCCAGGCCCATCACGCCCACGCGGCAGTCGGCGGCGGGCCGCAGCGGGAGCCGCTTCCAGACGCGCTCGCGCTGTTGCATCGCCATATGGTCGAAGTCGCGATGGAAATACAGCACCGACCAGCGCACGTACTCGACCATGCCCTGCGTGAGCCCGGGCTCGACCACGCGGCAGACGGGCAGCCCGCGCGTGTCCTGCCCCTCGAGGATATTGTCGACGCCCGCGGCAATGCCATGGATCAGGCGCAGGCGCGGCATGCGCGCATAGATGCCAGGCGGCGGGATCCAGCACACGGCGATATCGGCCTCGAGGCAACGCGGGTCCGGCCACACGGAGACTTCCGCGTGCGGCAGCGCGTCCGCCATCAGCGGCCCGAAATAGTCGAGCGACGCGGACTGGCTGATGAAAGCGATACGGGTCGGTGCGAGGGTCATGCGAAACGTGCCTCCATGAAAGCCGGCGAACCGCCGGCGGGGGATTGCGGGCCCGCCGGCGCGACGGCGGGATCGCGCCCCGCATCGCCAGCGCCCTGCTGCCCCGGAATGGCCGCGACGAGGTCGCGCGTGTAGGCGCTCCGCGGCCGCAGGAACACGTCCTGCGCGCTGCCGGCCTCCACGATCTGGCCGCGCTGCATCACCACGATGCGATGGCACAGTCGCGCCGCGACGCGCAGGTCGTGCGTGATAAAGACGATGCTCACGCCGAGCCGCTCCCGAATGGACTCCAGCAGGTCGAGGATCTGCGCCTGCACGGAGACATCGAGCGCGGAGACGGCTTCATCGGCGATCAGGATCTCCGGATCCATCATCAGCGCGCGCGCGATGGACAGCCGCTGCCGCTGGCCGCCCGAGAACTCGTGCGGATAGCGGTCCAGCGCGCCGGCATCCATGCTGACCAGCTGCAGCATCTCGCGCATGCGGGCCTGCACGTCGGCATGGCTCGCGCCGAAGTTCATCGGGCCCTCGGCCAGCGTGCGGCCGATGGTCAGGCGCGGATTGAACGAGCGGAACGGGTCCTGAAAGACCATCTGCACGCGCTTGCGCCACGCGCGCGAGGCGCCGCGGTCCATCGACGACAGCGACTGCCCATCGAGTTCGATCTCGCCGGACGTCGGCACATTGAAACGTGCGATACAGCGGCCGAGCGTGCTCTTGCCCGACCCCGACTCGCCGACGATGCCGAGCGTCTCGCCACGGCGGACCGACAACGACACCGCATCGAGCGCGAGCACGCTGCGGCGGCGCGAGCGGAACATCGAACGCGTCTCGAAGCGCATCGTCAGATCGCGCACGGCCAGCGACGTGGGCGCGGACGCCGGCAGCGGCGGCGCGCGGAAGTCGCCGCGCGGCCGCGCGTCGAGCAACCGTTGCGTATACGGATGCTGCGGACGGTTCAGTACCTCGTCGGCGGTGCCCTGCTCGACGATGCGGCCCGACTGCATCACGATGACACGATCGGCGATCTCGGCGACCACGTCGAAGTCGTGCGTGATGAACAGCACGCCGTTCTCGTGATGGCCGGACAGTTCCTTGAGCAGCCGCAGCACCTGCGCCTGCGACGTGACGTCGAGCGCCGTGGTCGGCTCGTCGGCGATGATCAGACCCGGCTCCATGGCGAGCGCCATGGCAATCATCACGCGCTGGCGCTGACCGCCGGACAGCTGGTGCGGATAAGCATGGCGAATCGTCTCCGGCTGCGGCAGGTGCACGTCCGCCAGCAGCGCGAGCACGCGGCGGTCGCGCGCGGCGGCGTCCATCGCTTTCGCGTGGAACGTAAAGACCTCGGCGATCTGGTCGCCGATGCGCATCAGCGGATTGAGCGCGGTCATCGGCTCCTGGAAGATCATCGCCATGCGATGGCCGCGCAGCACCTGGAGCTCGGCCGGCGTGGCCCGCGTGATGTCCTGCCCGGCCAGCAGGATCTGGCCGGACTCGATCTTGAGCACGTCGCGCGGGAGCAAACCCATGACGGCGCTCGACGTCACGGACTTGCCGGACCCCGATTCGCCGACGATGCAGACGGTTTCGCGCGGGCGGACGATCAGCGAGACATCCTGCACCGCATGGCGGCGGTCGCCGCCGTCGGGCAGGCGCACCGTGAGGTTGCGGACTTCGAGGACCGGCGGGGAAGCTTGTTCGGTGGGTCGCGACATCATCAGCCCTTTCTGGTGCGCGACAGGCGCGGGTCGAGGCGATCGCGCAGCGCGTCGCCGAATACGTTGACGGAAAGGATCAGCAATGCAAGGAACACGCCCGGATAGAGCACGATCCACGGCGCACGCTGAAAGTACGGCCGGCCCTCGGCGATGATCGTACCGAGACTCGGAATCTCGGGCGGAAAGCCCAGGCCGAGGAAGCCGAGCACCGCTTCGGTGAGAATCGCGGCCGCGCATACGAACGTGGCCTGCACCACGAGCGGGTTGATCGTGCTGGGCATGATGTGGCGCCACAGCACGGTCAGCGGCGGCGTGCCCGCGCCGATCGACGCTTCCACGTACGGCGCCTCGCGCACGGATAGCACCACGCTGCGCACCAGCCGCGCGATACGGGGGATTTCCGGAATCGCGATCGCCAGCACCATCGTGACGATATTGGCACCGCCGAGCGCGACCATGGCCACGGCCAGCAGCAGGCCCGGCACGGCCATGATGCCGTCCATCACGCGCATGACCGGTGCATCGAGCCGGCGCACGAAGCCGGCCGCGAGGCCGATGACGAGCCCGATGACCACCGACAGCGCGCTGACCAGCGCGGCCAGCATGATCGACAGGCGCCCGCCATAGAGCACGCGGGCCAGCAGGTCGCGGCCGAGCGAGTCGGTGCCGAGCCAGTATTCGGCCGAGGCCGGCTTGAGCCGCATGCGCGGCGACAGCGAGGCGGGATCGTGCTGCGCGATATACGGGGCGCAGACCGACGCCACCACGAGCAACAGCAGCAGGCACAGCGCGATCAGCATCGCGCGGTCGGTGGCCACGGCGCGCGTGGCGCGCCGGGCGGTTCCGAGGGTCGCGGAGAAACTCATGATTCGGCTCCGTCCACCACGTCAGTAGCGGATGCGCGGATCGAGCACCACGTAGGCGATGTCGATCAGCAGGTTGATGAACACGTACAGGAACGAGAAGAACAGGATCGTGCCCTGCACCACCGGATAGTCGCGCGCGAGCACCGCATCGACGATGAGCCGACCGACGCCCGAGATGTTGAACACCGTTTCCGTGACCACCACGCCGCTGATCAGCGTGGTCAGCGCCACGCCCACGACCGTCACGATCGGGATGGCGGCGTTGCGCAGCGCATGGCGGAACAGCACGTAGCGTTCGGTCACGCCCTTGGCGCGCGCGGTGCGCACGAAATCCTCGCCAAGCACGTCCAGCAGGCTGGCCCGCGTAATGCGCGTGATCAGCGCCACGAAGATCGTGGCCAGCGTGATGACGGGCAGCACCAGATGCGCCAGGTAGTCGCCAAACCCTTCGGCCACGGGCGTGTAGCCCTGCACGGGCAGCCAGTTCAGCTTGACCGAGAACACAAGGATCAGCAGATAGCCGACCACGAACGCGGGCACGGAAAACGCGAGCACCGCGCCGGCCATGATGCCGCGGTCCGCCAGTCGCCGATGCCGCCATGCGGCGAGCACGCCGAACGGAATGGCCAGCACCACCGTAAGCAGGATGGCGCCGCCCGCGAGCGAGAACGTGGGGCCGAGCCGCGCGGCGATCAGCGTGGCCACGGGCTGCCTGGACAGCACCGAGTGCCCGAGGTCCCCCTGCGCCAGCGCGCCGAGCCAGCGCACGTACTGCGTGCCAACCGACTGGTCGAGGCCCATTTCGGTGCGGATCTGCGCGATCGTGTCCTCGCTCGCCATATCGCCGGCAATCACGCGCGCGGGGTCGCCGGGCGCGAGCCGCAACAGCAGGAACACGAGCGTGGCCACGATCAGCATGACCGGGATGGTCGAGATCAGCCGCTTGATGACGATGTCTAGCATGGTCTGCCTCCTTGGCTGCAAGCGTCCATGGCGTCAGGGCTTCGCGGCCCAGAACAGCGGCAGCGGCGCATCGACCATGTTGGCCAGGCGCTTGCTGTAACCCTTGTACTTCGAATACCCGCCCAGCGGCACGAAGAACACCTGGTCGTAGCTGAGCTTCTGGATGGACGCGGCGATCTGCTTGCGTTTGGCCATATCGCTCTCTCCAGCGAACTGGTCGCGCAGCTTCTCCATCTCCTCGTTCCGCGACCAGCCCACATAGCCCGCTTCGCCGCGGCCATCGAGGTTCGGGTTGATCACGGGGCTCAGCAGGTCCAGGCTGCTGAAGCTCGAATGGAAGATGCTCCAGCCGCCCTGCGCCACCGGTTCCTTCTTCGTGCGGCGGGCCAGCAGCGTGGCCCAGTCCATCGACTGGATTTCCACATTGAAGCCGGCCTGCTTCAGCGATTGCGCGGTGACGGAGGCAAAGCTGGACAGGATCGGCAGATCCGTCGGATGCAGGATCACGACCTTGGTCCCGTCGTAGCCGCTTTCCTTGAGCAGCGCCTTCGCGCGCGCGAGGTCCGGCTTCTTCGTCTGCGTGGCCCCCTCTTCCGAGGCATACGGCGACACGCAGGTCAGTACCGCGCCGCAGATCTGGTAGACATTGGCGTCGCCGATCTGCGCGTCGAGGTAATCGACCTCGCTCAGCGCGGCCAGCGCCGCGCGGCGGACCTTGACGTTGTTGAACGGGGGCTGGTGCCAGTTCATGCGCATCGTAAAGGCGTTGCTGTTCTTGCCATACGGCTTGAGCGCGACGGCCTTGACGCCCTCCAGCTGCGGCATCAGGTCCGGCGGCACGTCCTCGACGAAGTCCACCTCGCCGCTGCGCAGCGCGTTGATCGCGGTCTGCGCGTCGGAAATATTGACGAGTTCGATGCGGTCGACGAGCGCCACCTTCGCACCGGCAAACGCGGACGGCGCGTCCTTGCGCGGCACATAGTCGGCGAACTTCACGTACGTGGCCTTGACGCCGGGCTGGAAGTCGCCGGGCACGAACTTGTACGGGCCCGAGCCCACGACTTCGGTAATGGCCTGCGATGCGGGCGCGGCGGCAATCCGCCTGGGCATGATGAACGGCACCGGCGAACCGGGCTTGGCCAGCGCGTCCAGCATCAGGCCGAACGGATGCTTGAGTCGCATCTGGACCGTATCGGCGCCGCTGGCCTCCATCTTGTCCATCGCCGCCATCAGCCGCTGGCCCATCGGATCGCGATCGCCCCAGCGCTTGAGCGAGGCCACCACGTCGTCCGCGGTCACCGCCGATCCGTCATGGAACTTCAGCCCCTTGCGCAGCGTGAAGGTATACGTCAGCTGATCGGGCGAGACCTTCCACGCCTCCACCATCTGCGGCTGCGGCTTGCCCGCGGCGTCCATCGCGAACAGCGTGTCATAGACGAGATAGCCGTGATTGCGCGTGATATACGCGTTGGTCAGCACGGGGTCGAGCACGCGCAACGGCGCGTGCAGCACGATGCGGGCCGTCGTCGGCGCCTGCGCGTGCGCGGTCGTGGCGGCCGGTGCGGTGGCGATTGCCGTGACCATTGCCGTTGCGATGGGCAGCACGAGCGGCGCCAGCCAGCGGGAGACAGTGGAGGTGAACGGTTTCATGCCGGTGTCCTTTGGTAGCAAAAACGTGTGATTGGGGGCGTCGATGCAAGAGCCGGACCTTAGCCGGCGAGCGTCGGTTTGCGCTGCGACCACGGGGCCAGCGCCTCGAGCTGCGCGGACACGGCGAGCACCATGTCCTCGCGACCGAAATGGCCGATCAGCTGCGTGGCCACGGGCAAGCCCGCGTCGGTCCACGACAGGGGCAGGCTCGCAGCCGGCAGCCCCGCCGCGTTGATGACGGCGAGGAACGTCGCGTAGCCCGCGGCGCGTTCGCGGAACTCGCGGAACGGCAGATCGACGTCGAGCGCGAGGTAGCCGAGTTCGGCGGGCAGCGTCGTCAGCGTGGGCGTGAGCAGGAGGTCGTAGTCGCGCATGGCGGCCGCGAAGGCGCGGCCGATCGCGTGCAGGCGCTGCACCGCGTCGACGTAGGTCGCGGCGTCGAGGCCCTTGCCGATGACGTACGCCTTGGCCAGCACCGGTTCGATATCGTCGTCGCGCATCGCCCGGTCCAGGGCCTTGAGCTTCGTATCCACGGCCAGCGCCACATTGGTCGCGAGGATATTGCCGTGCGCGATCACGAAGCCCGAGTAGTCGAGCACGGGCAGGCGCGCCTCGGCGACGTCGTGGCCCAGCGACGCCAGCAGCCTGGCGGCATGCGTCACGGCCGCATCGCATTCGGGCGCGATGCCAATGCCGTTCCAGCCCTCGCGCAGGATGCCGATGCGCAGCCTGCCCTTGCCCAAATCACCCGCACCTCCCGTTACGGCCGTTGCATCGTCGAGCCGCTGCGCGCGGCGGACCACCTCGAGATACGGCTCCGGCTGCGGCGGCGACGCATAGGGGGCGCCCGGCTCGTAGCCGCCGATCGCATCCATTGCCGCGGCGGTATCGCGCACGGTCACGCTGAGTACGCCATCGGAGGCCATGCCGCCCCACCCTTCGCCGCGCGCGGGACCCATCGGCACCCGGCCACGCGACGGCTTCAGGCCGTAGACACCGCAGCACGCGGCGGGTATGCGGATGGAGCCGCCACCGTCGCTGCCGTGCGCGACCGGCACGATGCGCGCGGCCACGGCCGCGGCCGCGCCGCCGCTCGACCCGCCCACGGAACGGCCGAGGTCCCACGGATTGCGCGTCGGCGCGCCGTTGCGGCGGGCTTCGGTGGAGGCGCCCATGCACAGCTCCGACACGGTCGAGCGCGCAAAGGGGATCAGTCCGGCCGCCTCGAAGCGGCCGGCCACGGTCGCATCGAACGGATAGACCGTGTCGTCGAACAGGCGCGAGCCGATGCTCGATGGAAAACGGCGGTGGGCGAAGCCCGAGTCCTTGAGCAGGAACGGAATGCCGCGGAACGCGCCGCGCGGCTGCCAGTCCCGCGCGATGTCCAGCGATTCTTCATAGCGCGGATAGGTAATGGCATTCAGCGTGGGGTCCCACGCTTCGGCGAGGTCGATCGCGCAGCGCGTCAGCGCATGCGAGGTGGTCTCGCCCTTCTCCAGCAGTTCGGCCATCGCCAGGCCGTCGAGGTTACGGTAGTCGTCGAGGTTCATGCTTGCCTTAGGTATTGCATTGCAATTACTACGTATTGTTTAGCAATCATATTGCACACATCGTGCCAACGATAAAACTGGGGTTTCCCCTTGGCGGAGGCAGCGGAGCGATGGGTTTTGGTGCGCGGCGTGCGCGAAATTGGGTCGTGCGAGAACCGATGCACGAAGACGGGACATGCGAAGCGCATGCGCTGGCGGCGAATCGACCATCGCGGCGGCGTGGGCGGAGTGATTACCCTCGCCCTGTTTCTGATCCGGAGATTCGACTTGTTCCGCCCGTCCCGGTTACTCCTGCCCCTGATCGCGCTGGCAGCAAGCCCTGCCGCGCGCGCGGACTGCTTCGACGAGGCAGCCGCGTACCATCACGTCAATCCGCACGTGCTGCGAGCCATCGCCTGGGTGGAGTCGCGCAATCGTCCCGACGCGCGCAATGTGAACCAGAACGGTTCGATCGATTACGGAGTGATGCAGGTGAACTCGATTCACCTGCGCAAGCTGTCCGAGTACGGCGTCGATGCCTCGACGCTCATGGAGCCTTGCAAGAACGTGTATGTGGCCGCGTGGCACCTGCGCAAGCAGGTGGATCGCTATGGCAATACCTGGGCCGCCGTGGGGGCCTATCACTCGGCCACGCCGGCGCTGCGCGACGGGTATGCCGCCAAAGTCCAGGCCGTGCTGCGGCGGTGGGGGCACGACACTGGCGCGCAGTAGGCCTGCTCCCCTGTTGCGATCGGGCGCTCGCTACGCGCCCTGCATGGCGCCCCGCATGGCCCCCTGCACGTCCAGCGACGTCAGCGAGCCCATCGCATCCGATGCCCGCGTGCTCAGCGTGGCGTCCAGCCGGTAGCCCCCTCCGTACACGGCCTTGAGCTTGAAGCCCGCTTCGCCATCGAGGCAGAGCTTGCGGCGCACCTTGTAGATATGCTGCTCCAGCGCGCGGGAAACCTGCTCGGGCGGCTGGCCCCAGATGTCCATCGCAATGCGCGGCCGCGTCAGCAATGCCCCGGGCAGCGAGAAGAACAGCCACGCCAGCGCGAACTCCCGCGCGGTGAGTCCCACGTTCTGTCCGCGCAGCAGCGCCGTCTGCGAGGGCCGGTCCAGCAGATAGTCGCCGATTTCCACATGCGTGACCTGCCGGCTCCGTTCGCGCAGCCGCGCCACGCAGTGCGCGGTGCGCGCATGCAGCTCTTCCACGTGGAAGGGTCCCACCGCAATGTCGTCCCCGCCCATCGCAAACGCGCGCGCCATCGCGTCGCGCTGCGGGAACTGTCCGATCACGAGAATCGCGTAGTCGCTGCGCGCATGGCACGCGCGCCAGGAAGCGATGCGGCTGACCGCTTCGAGATCGAAGTCCGCATCGATCACGACGACGTCGATGGCCTCCCGCGACGCCAGATGGCGCAACAGATCCAGCCTGTCATGGAAATACGATGGATTCCAGTCGGTTTCCATTGTCGAGAAGGCCGCGATGGTCTGCCGCACGGCCTGATTCCGGGTGAGCAAGGCGAGTTTCACGGAGGATTTCCCCTTCTAGTTGAACCTGATGCCGCCGCGCTCCCGCTACGAGCGCGCCCTCCCTGTCAACGGAAGTGGCGATGGCGGCATTATTGTTGGTGAACGGCTGAACGGCTTAAGACGGCTAAACACAGACTTAAATGCGAGGCCGATGATAAGTAACTTGCGGGCGCGGTTCATCACCATCTTTTGCAAAACTGTAAGTAAACGCGGATTCACGGTTGCACCATGGCGTGCCCGCTGCGGGGCACGTGCCGCTAACGTGCGGGGATCGGTGCGTAACTTGCATGACACACGCCCCAGATTGGAAATTCCGCATCCGCACGATCGTGCGAGATTTAACGAAGGCACGGCAAAGCGCGAAATCGACCTGAAAGTGATAAAAAACATCCGCTTACATTTTGTTTCCAAAAGCGGATGAGGCGATTGCATGCAAACATTGCCGGCACATGCGCAGGGTATGCTTGCTGGTTAGGGGCGATCAGTAGTTGACGACCACGTTCAGCATGGCCACGCGCGGGTTGCCCACCGGCAGCACGTTGTTGTTGAGGCCGCCCGCGTAGTACGCCTTGTCGAAGACGTTCTTCACGTTGAAGGCCGCGCGCCAGTGGCTCGCGGTGTAGCCGACGCCCAGGTCGGCGACCGCATAGCCGGGCACCGTATAGCTGAAGCTGTAGCCCCGCTTGGCGCTTTCCCCGCGCGCGCCGACGCCCGCCCACCAGCCCGCCAGCGCGCCGCGGAAGCGGTACTGGGTCCATAGCGAGAAGCTGTGGCGCGGTACCGCATTGAGCGGCTTGCCGACGTTGGCCGCGACCGTGTCCTCCGTGACTTCGCTGGCGATATAGGCGTAGGCGCCGATGATGCTGAGTCCGTTGCCGAGATCCTGCGTCAGCTCCGCCTCGAATCCGCGCGAGCGCTGTTCCCCCACCGCCGAACTGAACCCGATATTGACGGGGTCCGACGTCAGCACGTTCTTGCGCGTCAGGTCGAACGCCGCCAGCGTCAACAGGCCCGTCTTGCCCGGCATGTCGAATTTCACGCCCACCTCCACCTGCCTGCCCTTCTCCGGCTTGAACGTGGCGTTGTTCACGTCGGTGCCGACGTTCGGCAGGAACGACGTCGCATAGCTGACGTACGGGCGGGCCCAATGCGTCAGGTCGTACATCGCGGCCGCGCTGCCCGTCACGGCCTTGTCGTCGTTATCGGTGCGCGTGTTCGCCAGGTGATTGGCGCTCGCCGAGCGCGCCGATTCATAACGCACGCCGCCGGTCACGGTCCAGCGCTCGGCAATCCGGATCTGGTCGCGGAAGTACAGGCCGAGTGCATTCAGCGAGTCGGTACTGTCGGTGTTGAAGTTCGTCGGGCAGTTGATGGCGGCACCGTAGACGGGGAAGTAGACATTCAACGCCGCTACGCGGCAGGTCTTCTGCAGCCGGTCTTCCTTCGTGTGCCGATAGTCGATGCCGAACGTGAGGCTGTGCTGGTGACCCGCAAACGCGAACGTCTTCTGGACATTGGTGTCCACGCCGAACGAGTCGCCCGAGAAGTCCTGCTGCGTGCCGCTGCGATTCAGGGTCTGGCCGTTCACGGCCATGGTGCCGGCCGTGACGAACGTGCCGGTGAGCGAGGACGTCTGGTAGCGCAGGTTCTGATTGACGGTCCAGCCCGAGTCGAACCGGTGGGTCAGCGCGTAACCGACGCGGTTCTGCTCGCCATCGTAGGGCTGCGCGCCCGGTTCGCCGATAAAGCGCGAGTTGGGCACCACGCCGTTGATGTTCGGCGTGATCGTGCCATTGACCGGCAGCCCCTGCTGCCGCACGTAGTGGCGCTCGTTATGGCTGAGCAGGATCGTGAAATCGGTGCGCTCGCCGAAATCAAGCGTCAGCGATGGCGCGATATAACGATTGCGGTACCAGACGTAGTCCGTGGCATCGTCGCTGTTCATCGCGAGCGCGGTCAGGCGGAACGCGGCCTTGCTGTCGGGCTTGAGCGGCGTGCCCACGTCGGCGGTCACCTGCCGCAGGCCGTAGTTGCCCACGGTGACGCCCAGTTCGCCGAACAGTTCGGGGCGCGGGCGCTTGGTGACGAGGTTCACCAGTCCGCCCGGCTGGACCTGTCCAAAGAGGATCGAGGCCGGGCCCTTCAGCACTTCCACCCGCTCCGCGCCGAACGTCTCCTGGGCGACGCGGTTGTTGCTGTCCACGAGCAGCGCGTCGGCAAAGATCGATTCCGACGCGCGCTGGCCGCGGATGATGAAGTCGTCCCAGCCGCGGCGGCCGAACGTGTTGGCGGAAACGCCGGCCGAATTCCAGAGCACGTCGCTCAGCGTCTGCGACTGCTGGCTGTCCATCAGGTCGCGCGTGATGACGGTGACCGACTGCGGGGTATCCGCCGCGGACTCGTTGGACTTGGTCACCCCCGCGGCGCGGCGGGTGGCGAAGCCGATATCGGTATCGGCGGCCGCGTCGGCACTGACCGTGACCGAGGGCAGGACCTTGCCGTCGTCGGCGGCGTACGCGGCGGAGGCAAGAAGGGAGAGGCATGCGAGGGCGGCGGGACTCAGGCGGTGGCGGGGCTGCATTGCGTCATTCGGCGTAACAATGTGATGGAAGCGCCGAATTATAAATGCAAATCATTATCGTTTAATCAAAACCACGATGCCATGTTTCCAAAGGAATACAAAGTAGCGGTGCCGACATGACAAAAAGCCGGGCACATGGCCCGGCTCGCCTCATCTCGAACAGGAAGGGCGGAGGCGTGATCGTCAGCCGTTGACGGCCTTGTGATACGCCTTGTCGGCCTCGTTGTACGCCGCGTCGGTGACCTGGTCCTTCGCGGTGTCCTTGATGGCTTCGGGCAGGACTTCCTTGACCGTGCGCGTGGCGCCCGCCTCGATGGCGTGTTCGGCCACATTGACGCCGCCCCTGACCACGGCGCCCATGCCCGGCACGCCGATGCCGCTGATGGCGGCGCCCGCGAGGTCCAGGCCGGCCTCCTTCTCGGCCGCCCGGATCTCCTCCTTGCTGCCGCCGCCGGCCGCGACCGATGCCACCTTCAGCTGGCCCGAGATAAAGCTCGAGCCGACAGAGATGGCGCCCGCGATGAGGTTGCCCACGCCCGGGATGATCTTGACCACCGCGCTGACGATCTGTCCGACGATCTCGACGATCTTGGAGAACACCTTGAGCACGCCCTGCAGGAACTTCATGAAGCCGCCGCCCTTGGACTTCTTCTCCTCGGGCTGATCCTGGATGCCGGCCTGCATCGCATAGGTCGCGGCCTGGGCTTCCGGCGTGGTGGGCTCGTGCGAGGGCGGGATCTCGGGAGGCGGCTGGTCCTTGGTCTTGAGCCTGCCGACGAACTTGTCGAGGTCATCGCCGCTGATCTTGCCGTCATCGGCCGCATGGAGCGGGTCGCCCGAGTGGCCGCGCTTGCCGTTGTCGAGCATGCCGAACAGCAGCGGATCGTTGAGCAGCTGATTGGCGGCCTTCTTGACGGCCTCGCTCGCGTTCGGATCGTTCGCGATCTTCTGCAGCTTCTCGCGGTTCATCGTTCCGTCGCCGAAGAACGTGCTGCGATTGTCCTGCAGCGTCTTGATGGTCTCGCGTTCGTCGGGGTTCAGGTTGATGTCCTGCGCGATGGCATCGCACAGATGGCCGCGCGAGATCGAGCCGTTGGGCGCGACCTGCGACCAGGCATCCGGATGCTGGAGCATGTACTGCGCGGCCGCGATGACCTGCGGCGGCATCTTGCCCATGTTGCCCGTGCCGTTGACGATGTCCTCGAGCGTCTCGCGCGAGATGTGCTTCGGCAAATAGTCCGAGTAGCGATACAGCTCGCGCATCGCGTCGTTGCCCGTCATCGGACGCGGTTTCGGATTTTCCTCGGTCTCGTCGGACGGGATGTAGTTGTCGACGAAGATCGCCGCCTGCTGCTGGTTGAACTCGCGGATTTCGCCGCGGCGCTCCGTCAGCCGCTCGATATCCTTCCCGGAGAACTTGCCATCGACCTTGCCGTTCTTGCCGGCGTCGATCATCGCGATCAGCGACGGGTTCTTCTGCATCTGCTGCAGTGCCTGGCGCAGGTCGTCGGGGGTCTTCGGATCGTCGATCTTGGCCTGGATGTCCTTCTCGTTCTTCGGCAGGTCCTTCTGGTGGCGGCCCAGCACCGCGACGGTCTGGATATCGGCGTCGCTCAGCGGCGTGGTGTCGTCGTTGGCGATGAACTTGGCGAAGTCCTTGGTGTCGGCGATATTGTCCTTGCCGCCGAGCTTGTCCTTGAATGTCGCGCCGCCATCGGCGGTCATCGCCTGCGCCGCTGCGCGCAGGTCGGGCGGCGCGTTCTCGTTGTTGGCCAGCGCCACCACGTCGTCATAGCTGAGCATCTTGCCCTGCATCGACGGATCGGTCTTCATCCAGTTGTACACCGTGCGTGTGCCCTCGCCGAATGTCGGGGGCGGGGGCGGCTCCTGGGGCGGTGGCTCCGGCGGTTGCTCCACCGGCGGCGTCTCGACGGCGTTCACGGGCAACCGGTCGGGAACGGGGGTCAGGTCGGGCGGCGTTTCCAGTGTCTTGTTGTCGGGCGGAATGACGAAGCCCGTGCTGACGTGCACGGGCAGGGTCTCGCGCACCACGGGCAGCGTGACGGGCGGACTGACGCCGTACTCGGACAGGTCGATCGGCAGGTCGGCCGGGTCTTCGAGGCCCGCCGCGACGAGGGTGGGGTCGCGCTGTAGCGAGACGAATTGCACCGGGCCATGCTGGGACAGCGGCAAGACCGTGCCGACCGGAGTCGGGAGCATCTGCGGCGCGTTGCCCTGCACCGGCAGCAGGATGCGGCCCGGCGCCTGCGGCGTGCGGAACAGCGCGCCGACCTGATCGTCGATTGCGGTGGTATCGGCGGGGGGTTCGTCCACCGAGGTGGGCGGCAGGGTCGCATCTGGGCGTTCCGCGGTGATTCGAAGGTCCATCGTTGCCTCTCGATAAGCTGACATGAATGACGCCGGCGCGCGCCGGGGCTCGGAGAGGATTATGGGAATCGTCCCGTGGCGTGCGGGGCCGGATGCGAAACGCAGCGTCCGCACGCGAATCGCTTCGCCGTGGCCATCGTCGGTTCGCAGGCGCGCTCGCGCCGCGCGCGAGGGGCTTCTAGTGTGGGGACTCCATCCACGTCATGTCATCACCACCCATATCCATGGCAAAAATCCCTAGTGGCGGGTCCCATTCGCCCCCGCCGCCACCGTCGCCGCCGGCCGGTGGGCATAACTCCGGTCATAACTCCGGGCCCAATGGTCCTAACGGGCCGAATGGCCCAAATGGTCCGAATGGTCCTAATAATGGCAACCCAAACGACGGCTCGGGCGGCAGCACCGATCCGTCGGTGCTCAACAGCGCGATGACGCAGCTGGTGCTGCAGGTCGGCCAGATGATCATCTCGCAGGCACGCAAGAACAAGCCGCCCGATCCTGACAGCGACGAGTGACGGGGGACAACGCCCGGCCATGCCGGGCGTTTTGCCATCAGGCGCCGCCTGCCGCCACCAGCGAGGGGGGCGAGGCCACGGGCGGCGTGGGTGGCACGGCCGCTACGGGCGGGGCCGGTGCGGTCGGGGGCGGTGCCAGGGGTGCCGACTGGCCGGACGGGGCCGACTGGCCCACCGAGGCCGACTGGCTCAACCGAGCCGACTCGGCCAACCGCGCCGATTGAGCCAACCGCGCCGTTTGGGCCAACCGGGCCGACTCGGACAACCGGGCCGACCGAGCCAACTGCCCCGACTGGGCCGACTGGGCCGACTGGGCCAACTGGGCCGACCGAGCCAACTGAGCCAACTGGGCCGGCTGGGCCGATTGGGCCGATTGGGCCAATTGGGCTGGCTGGGCCGGCTGGGCCGACTGGTCCGGCCAGGTTGGCTGGGCTGGCTGGGCTGGCTGGGCTGGCGGGGCCGACTGGGCGGGCTGGCCCGGCTGGGACGGTTGGTACCCGTGGCCCAGCTCGGCCAGCTGGGGCGGCCTTGCCGGCAGCATCGGCAGCGGCGCCCGCTGCGCCGCGACATTGCGTACTCCCGCTACCGCCCTCACCTCCCGCGCAACCGTCGGAACCGCGGGCAACGCCCCGACGATCCCCACCGGCCCGCCAGTCGTGTCGCCATCGAGGTCCGCCGGACTCGGCGCGCGCAGGATGCGCGGCGTTACCAAGAACAGCCGCTGGAACTTCTGCCCCGAATGATTGCGGTACCGAAACAGCCCCCCGATCCAGGGAATCTTCGACAGCCCCGGCACCCCGGTTTCCTGCCGCTGATCCTGCACCGCGGTGTACCCCGCGATCAGCAGGCTCTCGCCCTCCGAGATCAGCGCCTGCGTATCGATCGTGCTGTTGGACACCACAGGCAGATTGCTCACGGTCTGCGACGTCAGCTGCCCGTCCTCGATATGCACGTTGAGCCGGATCTGCGACGGCGTGCCCGCATTGTCGGAGCCGGGCACGATCATCGGCAGCACACGCAGCGACACGCCCGCCGAAATGCCATACAGGTCCGCCGACTGATAGCCCGACACCGGCACGTAGAACGTTTGCTTGTTGTCCATCACGGCCTCCACGTTATCGAGCGTGGCAACCTTGGGACTCGCGTTCAACGTGGCCTGATCGGTCTGTGCCAATGCACTGATGCGCGACAGCAGGTACTTCCCCGCCCCGCCGAGCACCGCCGTGAACACACCGCCGACCGGCGTGGTCGGCAACAGCGAATTGCCCTCGCGGTCGCGATCGTTCGGATTGCCATAGCCGTTCGGATTGAGCGACCCCGGATAACCGGCCTGCGCGTTTTGCCCGTTGCCGATCGCAAAGTCGATATGCCCGCTATGCGCGCGCCAATCGACCCCCAGCTGCTGCAGCGCATTGTCGGTAATCTCGATGATGTTCGCGTCGATCTCCAGCACGGCCGGCCGCACGTCGAGCGACTCGATCAGCGACTGGAACGACGCCATGCGATCGGGCCTGCCGCGAACGAGGATGGAGTTCGTGCGCGGATCCGCCTGAATGATCGGCCGATCTTCCGGATAGACGTCCGTCAGCCGCCCGCCACGGCGCGGCGCGGGCGCGCCGCCACCGTCCGGCGCGACACCGCCGGGCAGCGGCGCGTTGGCCCCGGCCGGCCCCCCGCCGCCCATCAACCCGGGTAGCCCGATGATCCAGCCATTCTGCGCCTCCGGCAGGCGCGAGCGGCTGCCCCCGCCGGGCGAACCGCTATCGGTCTCCGCGACATTGCGCAGACGCCGCGCATCGGACTGCGGCGCCGTCTGCGAGCCGATCTGCCCGCCATCGGGCTGATAGAGATCGCGCAGCATATTGGCCACGCCGCGAATCGTGATCGACTGGCCATCGACCGTCACCTTGTGATCGGCCGCCCAGGCATAGCGCAGCGGGAACACGCGCACGGCCTGCCCATGCTGCTGATCCACGTGGTTCTGATCCACGAGCTTCGCCACGTCGTTGACGAGTTCGACATAGCGCGGCGGCCCGGACACCACGGCCGTGCGCGCATCGTCATCGAAGCGGATCGGGAACCGCGGATCCTCGATCTGCAGCTTCGACAGCGAACGGCGCAGCGAGGACGTCGATGCCGCGGACAGGCCGATCGTCGTCGAGACGACTTCATCCGCGCTGTAGATGCGCAGCACCGCGCCATCGTAGTACCAGATAAAGCCAAACGTCGCGGCCATGCGCTCGAGCATCAGCTGGGGCCGCGTATCGAACCGTCCGCTCACCGTGCCCTTGACCTTCGGCGAGATCTGCACGGCCACGCCCGCGCTGGCACTGATGTCGCGCAGCACGTCCTGGATGTCCTTGCGGTCCGCCACATAGCTGATATTGCTCGAGCGCCATGGAATAGGCGCCGCGAGCGCCGCGGGCGCGAACGTCGCGGTCATGGCCTGCAGGCCGATGATCGCGCCCACGGCGGCGGTGCGCAGCGGCCGGCGCGCGCGAGAGGCATTGCTGCGAGTTCGGTTAGCCATGGATGGTCTCTGACGGCGATTCGTGGAATTGGCGGCGGTAGTTCTTCAGCAGCGAGGAACGGCTCGTAAAGCCCCAGCGGCTGGCCGTGTCGAGCACGGTGGCATGCGTGCGCGTGTCGTCGAGCAGCTCGCCACGCACGCCCTCCAGACGCAACTGGCGGATCAGCGCGCTGGGCGACATGCCCAGCGAACGCTTGAACTCCATTTGCAGCGCGCGCTCGGTCACGTCGATATGCGCGGCCACTTCGCGTGTGGTCAGCGTGCTGTGGCCGATGTTCTCGACGATATACAGATACGCACGGCGATACTTGGCCGGCAGCCGTCCCGCGATATCATCCGCGCGCGCCTGCGCGGAGGCATCGGCGCGCGGATCCTGCGCGCGCATCGAGATGACCTCGGTACGCAGCCGGTGAAGCGCTTCCTGCGAGTAGACGGTCCACAGGTCGAGCGCCGAGGCCACCTGCCCGCGCAGCGCCGCGACCTTGCCGCTCGCGTAGAGCAGATCGAGGTGCCCGCGCACGGCGCCCGCGCTGTCGCCACGCTTGTCCAGCGTGCTGTACAGCCGGTCCGTCAGCAGCGAAAACCCGCCGCCGAGCGCGGCGATCAGCGAATCGATGCGCATATGCGCGTGCACGACCGTGCGTTCGGGCAGCGAGAGCGCGTCCATGCGCGTGGGCAGCATGCGTGCCGCGTCGCCATCGCCGGCGGCCGTGGCCGCCAGTTCGGTGAGGTAGGACGCGTGGCGCGACATCAGCGTAAGCGACCATGGTCCGCTGGCGATACCGCGCAGCGAGGCGGCGACCGCCACGTCCTGCGGCAGCGATCCCAGCGCCGATGCCGGCGCGGCCGCGCGCACCGACTGCCAGAACACATGGTCGGCCAGGCCCGGCGACCAGCGAATGCTCAGCTGGATGCCGATGTCGAGCGCGAGCAGTTCCACGAGTTCGGCCCACAGCGGGTCGTCGGCCTGGGCCGCGCTCAGGCGCGCCTGGGCGATGGCATGTTCCGCCGCGCGCTGATGGCCCAGCTGATGATCGATCAGCGCCAGTGCGATCGCCGCTTCGGTTCGTTCCGCGCTGCTCGCCGCATCGTCATGCATGATGCGCGTGAAGCAATTGCGCGCGAGGCTCGTACGGTTGCGCTTGAACGCCTGCCAGCCCGTATTGCGGCACGAGACGAGCCGCAACTGCTCCGCATCGCGGCAGACGCGCTGCGCGCGGGCGTAGCCCTGCTCCGCTTCCTCGTCGAGGTCGCGCAGCGCCAGCGCATCCGACAAGGCCTGGAGCCGCGCCACCGCGCTGGCGCCCAGCTGGCGCTCGTCGCCATCGGCGGCATCGGCCACCAGCGCGTAGGCCTGATGCCAGTCCGCTTCGAACACCGCCTGCGCGTAGCGCGGCAGATGCGCACGCGCGGCAATGCCGCTCACCAGCGCGAAATAGATTCCGCTCACCATGACATAACCCCTCTTCGATATGCGTCGTTGCTGGATGCGACTTCCGTGTCAGCAGAAGTTGAAACAACGATAGCGAAGAAGCCCACGCATCAAACTCAAGAAACTCACACGCAATTCTCAATTTTTACGCGATGAATTTCTTCGCGCGATGTTCGTTCGCGCATGGCGCTGTCGTCGGAGATCAGTTGCGAAGTTTCTCGAGCAGGCTGGAGAAGCCCGTGAAGTGGATCGCGTCGCGGACCTGCACGGAGATGGCACCGATCATCGCGACGAGCAGCAGCACGCCGATGATGCCGCGCAGCGGCTGGCTCAGCGAGTTCGGTTCGAGCTTGCCCGCGGCGCGCCCCACGATGGAGAGGCCCACGTCGATGAGCACGAGCGCGAGCATGATCGGCGCGCAGATTTTCACCGCCGTGGCCAGCATGCCGTTGCCTTGATCGATGGCGAGCGATGCCGCGGCGTTTCCGAGATCGGGCGCGGCGGAGACCAGCGGCCACCAGCGGTACGACTCGAACAACACGCCCAGCAGCACCGTCATGCCTCCCGAGATATGGAACAGCGTGATCGTCAGCTGCACGAGCAGCGACGACACCGGCGTGCTCTGCTCGCCGTGCATGGGGTTGGTCATCTGCACGTTGTTGAACCCCGCGAGGTCGTCGATCAGCGTGCCGGCCGCTTCCGCGATCCAGAAGATGATGGAGGCGAGATAGCCGATCATGAGGCCGATAAAGGCTTCCTTCATCGTCAGCAGCAGCATGTCGGGGACGGTCAGGTGCTCGAACGCCGAGGGCGACTGCCCCGCCGCGATGAACCACGTCATCAGATAGCACGCGCCCGCACGCACGGCACCGGGAACGGCCTGCGACGACATGGCCGGCAGCACGAGGAAGATCGTCGTGACGCGCATGCCGGAGAGCGCGATCAGGAACAGCAGCCCGTGGGCCTGCGTGTTGAACGCGAGCAGCGAGCCGATCGTATTGGCATCCATCGCGATGTTCCGTACGGAGAGTGGAGTTAGGGGTGACGCGGCTCAGGCGTGGCGCGCGGCGTTCCGCGTCCGCCGGGCATGCACGCGCGCGGCCGCGGTCTCGGAGGCTTCTTCGTCGAGCGCGGCTTCCGCCGCGCGCTGCGCGGCATCGATCAGGGCCTGCAGGCGCGCCTGGCAGGTATCGCGCGAGGTTTCCGCGCGCGACATCGCGCGTTGCGCGGCATCGACCTTCTGCTGCGCGGAGACGCGATAGCGTTCGGCGACCTCGATCGCCTGGTCGGCGGCCTTCAGTTCATCTTCGAGGTAACGCAGGTAGGCCACATGCATCAGATACGAAGCCGGGACCATGTCGCGCGAAGTCAGCAGCCGCGCGAGCTCCCCGCGGCCGGCATCGAGCCTCGACTGGGCCTGCGCGCGGGCGTCGCGGGCGGCCGCCACGGCGGCTTCGCGTTCGCGCAGTTCCGCGCGGCGGGCGAGCAGCGCCTCGTTGGCGCGCTCCACGGCGCGTACCTTCACGATCAGCACGGCGCGCCATGCGCGCAGCTCGCGGCTCATTGACCGGCGTAGGCCATGACGATATTGGCCGTCTCGAATGCCTCGGCGTGTTCCTGCGTGCCTTGGCCGAGAAACGCCTCCAGTTCGTCGTGGCGTGCGATGGCCTCGTCGGCCAGCGGGTCGTTGCCGCTCTGGTATTCGCCGACCTGCAGCAGGGTCTCGACTTCCGCGTAGCGTGCCAGCAGCTTGCGCATGCGGCCCGCGCCGGCCATATGGTCGGGGGTCGCCACGAGCGGCATGACGCGGCTGAGGCTGTTGAGGATGTCGATGGCCGGGTATCGGTTCCGGGCGGCGATGTCGCGCGAGAGGATCAGGTGGCCGTCGAGAATGCCCCGGACTTCCTCGGTCACGGGATCGCTGCCGCTTTCGTCTTCGGCAAGCACCGTGTAGAGCGCGGTGATCGAGCCCACGTCGCTGGTGCCGGCGCGTTCGAGCAGGCGCGGCAGTTCCGCGAAGATCGAAGGCGGGAAGCCACGGCGTGTGGGGGGCTCGCCGGCGGCGAGGCCGATCTCGCGCTGGGCGCGGGCAAAGCGGGTGAGAGAGTCCATCATCAGCAGCACGCGCAGGCCCTGGTCGCGGAAGTGCTCGGCCACGGCGGTGCCGACGTATGCGGCCTTGGCGCGTTCGATCGACGAGCGGTCCGAGGTGGCGCACACGACGACCGTGCGGCGCATGCCGGCTTCGCCGAGGATCAGTTCGATGAACTCGCGGACTTCGCGGCCGCGTTCGCCGATGAGCACGATGACGCTGATATCGCAGTCGGTGCCGCGAGCGAGCATGCCGAGCAGCGTGCTCTTGCCGACGCCGGCCGGCGCGAAGATGCCCAGGCGCTGGCCCTCGCCGAGCGTCATCAGGCCGTCGATGGCGCGCACGCCGGTGGCGATGGCGGTATCGATCAGCTTGCGGCGCATGGGGTCGGGGGCGTTGGCGAACACCGGGACGTGGTGCGTGGCGTCGATGGGGCCGAGGCCGTCGATGGGCTCGCCCAGGCCGTCGATCACGCGGCCGAGCAGGCCGTTGCCGACGCCGATGGCCAGCGCGCGGCCGCTGCCGACCACGCGCGTGGCGCGCGAGAGGCCGACCGTATTGCCGAACGGTGCCAGCAGGAGCATGCGGCGGCTGAAGCCGACGACTTCGGCGCGTTGGAGCAGCGCGCCGGAGGGGGCGCGCAGTTCGCAGATCTCGCCGAGCGAGGCGTCGAGGCCGCCGACGTGGAGCAGCGTGCCGGTGACTTCCACGATCTTGCCGTAGCGCGCGCCGCCTTCGGTGGAGGCCAGGGCCCGGTCGATCCGGTCGGCGAAATCGAGGATCGTGCTCATGCGGCGGCCTCTCGGTAGACCATATGGTCGTCGTGCGGATCGTCATCGGCGGGCGGCATCTCGTCCTCCGCCGAGGCTTCCTGCCCCGATGCGGGCACGGCCATGAGTTCGCGCTCGAGCAGCCGGCGCAGCGATGCCATCTCCTCCTCGAGGCTCGTCACGAAGACGCCGTTGTCCCATTCGCAGCGGCAACTGCCGGCGGGGGCGCTGGCGTCGGGCACGACGTCGAGGGCGGCCTG
This sequence comes from Cupriavidus sp. OTU4054, assembly GCF_038440175.1. Taxonomy (NCBI): domain Bacteria; kingdom Pseudomonadati; phylum Pseudomonadota; class Betaproteobacteria; order Burkholderiales; family Burkholderiaceae; genus Cupriavidus; species Cupriavidus sp. OTU4054. The sequence goes on along the minus strand of NZ_JASATF010000007.1, from coordinate 67,998 downwards.
GCGGCCTACTGTGTCGCGCAGCAGGCTCAGCGCTTCGCGTGCGCGCGCGACGTCGTCGGGGTGGACCGTCAGCACGACGAACGATGCTTCGTCGATGAGGCGCTGGAGCCGCAGGGTGACGCGCGCGAACAGCGCATCGCGGTCGCTTTCGCAGACCACGCGCTCTACGGCCGCCATCACCAGATGCGCGAGGCGCGCCTGGGCGCTGGCCATTGCCGTGTAGGCATCGTTTGCCTCGCGCAGCATGACGGCGTTGGCCTCGTCGAGCGCGCGTTGCAGGCCCGCTTCGTAGCCTTCCGCTGCGGCGGCTTCCCAGCGGGCCTGTGCGGCGGCGTCGGTGGCGTGGGCGTCTTCGGTGGCCGCGTGCCGGATCGATGCGGCCTGCGAGTGGGCGTCGCCGACGATCGCGCGCGCCTGCGCTTCCGCGCGGGCGAGCGCGTCGTCGATCGACAGGACGGCGGCGTACTCGTCGGCGCGCAGGACGTCGGCTTCTATGCCGACGCCGGTCGGGTAGCGGTGCTTGCGGTCGAGCCAGACGATCATGGTTGCTCCGGCATCCATTGCGACAGACGTTGAAAGAATCGCTCGTTCTCCGTTCGGGTCGCTTCCAGGGTCGCGTCTTGATGCAGCCGAGCGGATGGGGCGTTGCCTGCGGCAAGATGCTGGCCGTCTTGCCCTTGCGAATAGCCCGCGGGGGCGGGCCCGCTCGGATAGCCCGCGAGGGCGGCAAGCTCGGCTGCGGCGGGCTCGCCGGCGACGAGGCGGGCGAGGCCGTCGGCGGCCAGTGTGTCCGCGTCGAGGGTCGCGGGCAAGGCCAGTGCCGTCTCGCCGTCGTCAGCAGCCGCGCCGCGAAGCTGCGTCAGGAGGGCGGCACCGCCAACAGCGATGCCCATGGCGGACAGGCTTGCACGGTCGATGCAGCGCCGGACGGCGGACCGTCGGGCAAATAGCGCGCGCAGTACCAGCACCTGCCGCCGCCGCCCGGGCTCCGCGACGCAGAGCCGCGCCACGGGCCGCAGGAACGCCTCGGCCGGCACCGCGCGGGGCAGCAACGCGGCCCGGGTCCAGCGCTGCGCGCGCCCGCCCCGGCCGGCCCCCAGGCCCTCACCCAGCCGCGCCGCGTAGGCGCGCAGCGCAACCATCGCCAGCGCGAGCTCGGCGGGCGCAGCCAACGGGAACTCGGCGGGCGCGCCGGCGCAGGCACCCGATCCCGGGTCGAGCCGAGCGCCAGCTTGGATACCGCCGGCAACGCCGGCCTGGGGGGCACGCCCGGCGCCGACTTGGATGCCGTGTCCGGCGTCGGCCGGCACGTCAGCCGGGCGAGCGCCTTCGGAGTCGGCCTCGACAGGGAGTGCCACCTCGCTCATGTCGCTGCCCCGGCAGCCGGCCGGGCGCGCGTGCCCCGGCGGCGATCGGACACCGCCGCGGCGATCCGGTCGCGTAACAGGAACCCGCCAGCGCCAAGCGCCACCAGCACGGCCGCCCCGATACCGAGCCACACCCACGACATCGACGACTTCCGCCGCACCGTGCGTTGCACCTCCGCCGGAATAAACGTCACGCTCACGTTCTCGTACGTCAGCCCCTCCACGCTATGCATCACCAGATTCTTGATACTCGGCAACAGCGACGCCACATCCGTGTTCGGCCGATACTTGATAAACACCGCCGCCGACGACGGCTTGACCACATTCGACAGCGGATCGTTATTCGGCAACACGATCTGCACACTCGCGAACGACACCCCGTCCACGCGCGACAGCACCGCCGACAGCTGCTGCGACACCCCATAGATAAACCGCACCCGCTCCTCGGTCGGCGTGGAGATCAGCCCTTCCTTCTTGAACATGTCGCCGAGATTCGAGTACTTCTCGCGCGGCAGCCCATGCGCGCGCAGCGCCTTCATCGCATCGGGAAAATCGTCGCCCGGCACCGTGACCGTCCAGGTCTTGCCGCTGTCGGGCGTTTCCTTGTCCGGATGCAGGCCGGCGTCGAACAGCACGCTCATCATCTCGTCCACCTCGTTCTCGTTCAGCTGCGAGTAAAGCTGCTTGTTGCAGCCCGTCAGCAGCAGCGCGAGCGCAAGCCCGAGGAGGAGACGCAGGGTCGCGGTGGCCATGATCGCTATTGGTTCTTCATCAGGTTCTGGACCGCGCTCTTGCCACCCTGCGCAAAGCCGACCCCAAGCTCGAGACGCGCCATCGCATCGGCCATGTGGTACTGCAGCTGCACCATCTGCGCGGTCATCTCGCGCTGATCCATCGTGGGCGCCGCCTCCTGGAAGGCCTGCACGCGATGCTGCAGCTGATTGAACATGTCGTCCTGCGCCCCGACGATCTCCGTGATCGCCGACGGCCGCTGTGCCGGGCTGGCCTCGAGGCTGCGCGTCTGCATATCGGACGCGGCGCGGTCCAGCAACTGGCGAAAGCGTGCCTCGGACTCGGGCGAGGCCGGCGGCACGGCCGTCTTCGACACGCTGGCCGCATCGCCGGTACCGACGCCGTTCGGCGGGAACGGCCCGGAAGCGCTCGCCGCCGCGGCCGGCGCCACGCGCGACGGACCGTCGATGGCGCCGATGGCCTGAATGGCACCGATGGAAGGATCGATCATGGACATGCTGGGCTCTCCTCGGGCGCTCAGACGCGCAGGAAGTGGGTGGTGGAGTAAGGGGAACGATCCGCCGAACGCTCGGCCGTCGTCGTCAGGGCACGGGGGGCGCCCTCCTCTTCCTTGCGTCCCATCAGCAGATTGACGAGCCGCACGGATTCGGGATCCTCCTCGCCCGCCAGCACCTGGTTGGCGAACATCTGCCAGCCCGGGTCCCGCAGCGAGAACAGGCACGTGGCCAGCAGCGCCGCCACGTAGGCATTGAACGGTGCCTGCAGCGTCTGCGACTCGAGGTCGCGCAGCGTGCGGGCCGCGTCGTCGTAACGCTTGCGGCCCATCATGAGCCAGACGTCGTAGATATGCAGCTCACGGAAGCGCGGCCGCATCACGTGCAGGGCCGACAGCAGTCGCTCCGCCTCGTGGTTGTACTGCTTGTTCACGCTCGTGACGAGCAGTTCGATCAGGGCGGATACGAGGGAATCCGGGCATTCGGTCATGTCGAGCACGATGGTCTCCAGCGGGGCGGAATCTGGGACTGGAGTGTGGGCGCAGGCCGCCGGACCCACCGGTCCGCATGCGAAGACAGCACGCCGGAGCCGAAGCCGCACCGCCCGCTTCGCCCGCCGCCGCGCCGCTTCGGTTCGGCTCGCCCGCGCCGGCCGCCACCCGCGCACCATCGCCAGCGTTGCCAGCCTGAGCGATTCCATCGCGCGCATCATGTCCGACGAAAAGACCGAAGCCCCGACACACAAGAAGCTCGACGATGCCAAGCGCGAGGGCAAGTCGCCCAAGAGTACCGATCTGGCGGCCGGCGCGCTGCTGATCGGCGCGGGCGCCGCCATGTCCGGCGCGGCCGGCTTCATGGGCGAGCACCTGCGCAACCTCATGCATGTGGCGCTCGACGTGGGCCGCATCGCCTCGCCAAGGTTCGACATCGGTGCCTTCCTCATCGCGGTGAGCATCGAGGCCGGATGGGTGCTGCTGCCGCTGCTGGGCGTGGCCATCGTCCTGCCGGCCGCCGCGCTCGTCGCCCAGACGGGCTTCAACGTGTCGTTCAAGTCGGTCGAACTGAAGCTCGACGCGATCAACCCGGCCGCCGGCATCAAGAAGCTGTTCTCGCTGCGCTCGCTGCTCGATCTGGTCAAGATGGTGCTCAAGGCCGCGATCCTGGTGGCCGTGCTCATCAAGCTGACGATGCTGCTGCTGCCGACCACGGCCGCGCTGGCCTACCAGTCGGTGGCCGACGTGGTCGCGGTGATATGGATCCTGCTGTGGCGCTTTATCGCCGCGGCCGGCGTGCTGTTCCTGCTGATCGGCGCGGCCGACTATGGCCTGCAGTACTGGCTGTTTATCCGCGAGCACCGCATGTCGAAGGACGAGGTCAAGCGCGAGTTCAAGGAATCCGAAGGGAATCCCGAGATCAAGTCCAAGCGCAAGTCCATTGCGCGCGAAATTGCCAACGGCCCCGTCGCCAACGTCGAGCAGGCCAACGCCGTCGTCGTCAACCCCACCCACTATGCCGTGGCGATTCGCTACGTGGCGGAGGAACACGGCCTGCCGCGCGTGATCGCCAAGGGCGTCGATGCCGATGCGCTGGCCATTCGGGAACGCGCGGAAGCGTGCGGCGTGCCGATCGTCCCCGCGCCGCCGCTCGCGCGCGCGCTCTACACCGTTCCGCTCGAGCAGGCCGTGCCAGAACCGCTGTTCGAAGCCGTCGCCGAAGTGCTCGCATGGGTTGCGCAACTCACCCCCGCGGCCGATGCCCACGACCAACCCGAGGTCCACTGACATGTCCAATCCACGCGCGTCACAAGCCGCGACGGCAAACTCCGTCCTGAAGGACTATTCCGGCGAGTTCAGCATCGCCGCGCTGATCGTCGCCATCGTGGCGTTGATGATCCTGCCGCTGCCGACGATCGTCATCGACACCCTGCTGTCCATCAACATCATGCTCAGCGTGATCCTGCTGACGGCCACGATGTACGTGCCAAGCGCCACGTCGCTCTCGGCATTCCCCTCGCTGCTGCTGTTCACCACGCTGTTCCGGCTGTCGCTGAACATCGCCTCCACCAAGTCCATTCTGCTCAAGGCCGATGCCGGGCACATCATCGAGAGCTTCGGCCAGCTCGTGGTCGGGGGGAATCTGGTGGTGGGCCTCGTGGTGTTCCTGATCATCACGACCGTGCAGTTCATCGTGATCGCCAAGGGCTCGGAGCGCGTGGCCGAGGTCGGCGCGCGCTTTACGCTCGATGCGATGCCCGGCAAGCAGATGAGTATCGACGCCGATGTACGTGCCGGCAACATGACCGCCGACGAAGCGCGCGAGCGCCGCGAGATGCTGGCCATCGAGAGCCAGCTGCACGGCGGCATGGATGGCGCGATGAAGTTCGTCAAGGGCGATGCCATCGCGGGTCTCGTCATCACGATGGTCAATATCGTGGCCGGTATCGTCATCGGCACGAGCTACCACGGGATGTCCGCCGCCGAGGCGGCCTCGCGCTTCTCGGTGCTGTCGATCGGTGACGCCATGGTGTCGCAGATTCCCTCGCTGCTGATCTCGGTGGCGGCCGGCATCATGATCACGCGCGTCTCCAAGGAGCACGAGAAACCGCGTTCGCTGGGCATGGAAATTCTTGCGCAGCTGTCGACGAGCTCGCGCGCGCTCTCCACCGCCTCTGTCCTGCTTGCCGGCTTTGCGCTGGTGCCCGGCTTTCCGTCGACGATCTTCCTGCTGCTGGCTGGCGGCCTCTACGGTGGCGGCCATGCGGTGCGCCGCGCCGCCCTGCGGCGCAACAACGATGCCGACGAAGCGCTGACGTCGCTACAGCGCGAGGGCGCCAAGCAGGATACCGGCAGCATCCTGCGCAATGCGCCGGCGTTTGCCGCGCCGCTTGCGGTCAAGCTGTCGCGCGATCTGGCCGACAAGCTCGACCTGGAGAAGCTCGACCAGGCGTTCGAGACCGGGCGCCGCATCGTGGCCGAGGAACTCGGCCTGCCCTTTCCGGGCATCGTGTTCTGGGGGGACGAGCAGTTGGCGGGACTGACCTACGACGTGCTCGTCCACGACGTGCCCGTGGCGTCGGGCGACCTCGACGCGGCCGGCAACAAGACGCCCGAGGAGGAACGCGAGGCGCGCATCGCCGAACACGCGGTGGAGACGCTGCGGCGCGAGGCCCGGCTGTTTATCGGCGTGCAGGAAGCGCAGTGGATTCTCGAGCGGATTACCGAGACGTATCCGGGACTCGTGTCCGAAGCGCAGAAGGCGCTTCCCGTGCAGAAGATCGCCGACGTGCTCCGGCGGCTGCTGGAGGAGCAGATTCCGATTCGCGATATCCGTTCGATTCTGGAAAGCCTCGTCGCATGGGGCCCGAAGGAGAAGGATCTCGTGATGCTGACCGAATACGTGCGCAGCGACCTGGGCCGGATGATCGCGCACCGTGCCACGCGTGGGTCGCGTCAGTTGCCGGCCATCGTGCTGGACCAGGAGCTCGAGCAGACGATTCGGCAGTCGATCAAGCCGACGCCGGCCGGCAACTTCCTGACGCTGGAGCCGCGCGTGATCGAGATGATCCTGCAGCGACTGGAGAAACTCGCGAACGGTCCCAACGGCGAAGGGCCGCCCGATCGGCTGGCCGTGGTGACCGCGGCCGATATCCGGCGCTATTTCCGCCGGTTGATCGAGCGGCGCTTCGAACGGCTCGATGTGTACTCGTTTCAGGAACTCAACGGCGAGATCGACCTGCAGCTGGTCGGCAGCCTGTCGCTCTGATCGCCATGACCCGAACTCCCACTCCCATGCCGCCGGTACGGATCGTGCCGGCTTCCACGTCCGAGGACCGCGCGGCGGCCGATGCGCAGGCGCGCGAGGCTGGAAACCGGTTTCGGCGCATGCTGGATGCGCAGCAACGGCGGGCGGCGGCGGCCGTGATGCCATCGGGCGGTGTGTGGCATGAGCCTATGTCCGACCCTGCGCCGACGCTGGCCGAGCCGCCGCGCCACGCGCTTGAAGCGTTGTGGGCCGACGCTCGACAACATGCGGACCGCGAGCCTCGGCCCGCGCCAGAGGAACGCGATGCGGAGGCTGCCGAGACATCGCACGGCGGTGGCAAGCCGGACGCGACGAGCCATTCGGCCGGCGCACCGCTGCGTGGCGAGGCGCGGGAGTCGGGCCTGGCGAGCGGCGCGGCGGGATTCCCCTCGCGCGACGGATTGGGCGGCATCGTCAAACCGGCTGGCCTTGCTGGCGGTCGATTTGTGGACCGATCCGTGGCCCAGTTCGCCCGGCAGCGCCCGCCGTTGGCCCCCGTCGCCGCCCCACGCGCGGGCGCCAGAGGCAGCAATCCCGACAGCGAGGCCCATGACCGCGGTCCCCGCACCTTCCCCCCCACCTTCGTCACGCAGCTCGAACGCGATGTTGTCGAGTTCTGCGGTGCCGGAGACCTCCTGTCCGACGGGTCCGCCCGTACGGTCACCATCACGCCGGACCCGCGCGTCCTGCCCGATACGCAGCTCACGATGACGATTTCGCCCGATGCCCTGTCGCTTCGGTTCCACAGCGAATCCGCGCAATCGCGTGAATTACTCTGCTTGCACGGCGATACATTGAAGTCGCGGCTGGCGCTCCGGACCGGACGCACTGTCGATCTCGCGATCGTTTCCGCATAACGCACCCACACCACGCAGACCTGCCCATCATGTCCGCCCTGACCGTCCAAGTCGATACGCTGCGCTCCAGGTTGCCGCGCCATGCTCCGGCGATGGCCCGGCTGTCGCGCATGCTGCCGGCGCTGGCGCGGCAGGCGCCGCTTGGGGCGACGCTGCTGGTGTCGGCACGCGAGCCCGTGATCGTGGATCCGGCGCGCGTGGTGATCGAATCGGATGCGGGACGCGCGGTGCTGCGTTTCGACCTTGCGAGCTCGCCGGCGCTCGAAAGCATCGCGGCGGACCACGACGATGCGCGTCGTGTGGCGCTGGCGAACCTGTATCTCTCGCCGTGGCTTGCGGCGTTGCAGCCGGCGCATACCGGCACGCTCGTGGTCAGAGACCTCACCCGCAACCTCGACCACGATGCCGCCCGCCACGCCGGCCGCAACGCCGTGACCGAAGACGCCCATGGCATGGCGAGCATGTCGGGCCTGTCGCTGATGCTCGGCACCGACATGCCATGCATCGTGGACGCCATCGACCCGTCGCTCGCCGACGCCCTCGCCCGTGGCATCGACGATGCACCCGGATCTCATGCAGGCCATCGCGTCACCGGCCGCATCGCCGGCCGGCTCCACATCGCCACCCGCACGCTCCGCCTGGACATCCTCCAAAGCCTCCGCGCCGGCGACGTACTCCTCGGCTGGCCGCTGCGCGCCCCCTTCACCGCCGGGGCGCCGCTGCATGGCCTCTCGCTGCGATGGGGCACCGCGCAAGGCATGCAGGCGCACGCCACGGTCTCCATCGACGGCAGCACCCTGATTCTCGAAAGCCCCCTGACCATGATCCACGATACTCAGGACCTCGCGGCCGACGCCGCGCCGGATACCGCCCTCCCGCCGGACGCGTCACAGGCCATGAAACCCGACGTCCCTGCCCAGGCCGACGTCCCCGTCATCGATCTCGGCCCCATGACCGTACCGGTCCGCGTGGAACTCGTGACGCTCGAACTGTCGCTCGACGCCATCGCCGCCCTGCACCCCGGCAGCATCGTCGAACTGCCCGCGCCGCTCGATGGCGCGATCGTCCAGCTCGTGTGCTGCGGCAACACGGTAGCAAGCGGACAACTGGTGGCCGTGGGCGACAACCTCGGCGTGCGCATCGTGCAACCTTTGCAAACCACGGTCGATGGGCACTAATCTCAACGTCGCGTCGCTGCTGATCACGCTGCTCGCGCTGGGGCTGCTGCCCTTCCTCGCGATGGTGGTCACGTCGTACACGAAGATCGTCATCGTGCTGGGCCTGCTGCGCAACGCGCTCGGCGCGCAGCAGGTGCCGCCTTCCATGGTGACCAACGGCATCGCGCTGATCGTCTCGTGCTTCGTGATGGCGCCCGTCGGCCAGGCCGCCTATGACGCCGCGCAGTCGATGTCGAACGGCAGCCTCGTCGAGAACGGCAATGCCGCGGTGCTGTTCGATGCGGCACGCGAACCGTTCCGGCAATTCCTGACCAAGCACACCTCCGAGCGCGACCGCGCGTTCTTCATGAAATCGGCGAAGGAGATCTGGCCGCCGGAGATGGCCGACAAGCTCAAGCAGGACGACCTGCTCGTCCTGGCGCCCTCCTTCACGGTGAGCGAACTGGCCGCCGCCTTCCGCATCGGCTTCCTGCTGTACCTGGTCTTTATCGTCATCGACCTCGTCATCGCGAACATCCTGATGGCGCTCGGCCTGTCGCAGGTCACGCCCACCAACGTCGCCATTCCGTTCAAGCTGCTGCTGTTCGTGGCAATGGATGGCTGGTCGGTGCTGATCCACGGTCTCATTTCCACCTACAAATGACATGGACTACGACAACATCGTCCACCTGACAACCAGCGCGCTCATGGTCTGCCTCATGGTGTCGCTGCCGGCCGTCGCCACCGCGGCGGTGTCCGGCCTGCTGATCTCGTTCCTCCAGGCCATCACCTCGCTGCAGGATTCGAGCATCTCGCAGGTGGCCAAGCTGATCATCGTCACGGGCGTACTGCTCGCCACCGCGCCGTGGGGCGCTTCGGCTGTGCTCGAATTCGCCAATGCGGTCATGCGCACGGTGTTCCCGTCATGAGAATCGTCAACGGCTACGTCCAGTCGATGGACCCGTCCGATCTGCCCGCCACGGCGGCGCCGGGCTCGCACGGACACGGCAAGCGCGCGCAGGGACAGCCCAGGCGTCCGCAGAACCTGCGTGCCGCGCGTAACGCGCGGGCCCGTGGCGGTGTGCAGCACGACCCCGAAGGCATGGAGTCCGGCCACACCGCGCATGAGGAAAGCGAGCTGATCGAACTCCATCATCTGGAGGGCCACCATCCGCGCATGACCCGCAAGAATGCAAAGCGGCGCGGCGCGGCGAACGCGAGCCACGATCCCGAGCAGGAAGGCGAGGAGCAGGACGACGCGCTGGCCGTGCACGAACCCGACGAGCGCCAGGACTGGCGCCAGCGGCTCGTCATCCAGTCTGGCAAGCAGCGCGGCGGCGACGAAGGGAATGCGGGCGGCCATGGCGACGAGGAGCGTCTGCACGATCAGATTCACGAGCAGCGCGCGGGCAATGCCTTCCGCGAATCCGCCGCGCGCGAGATGGCAAAACGTTCCGCGCCGGGGCGGCCCGGCGGCCGCGATGCCGATATAGGTGCTGCGCAACCGGGCTGGGCGCAATCGATGTTACTCGCGCAGATCGCAGCGATCCAGCAGCCCGGCGCATCCGCAGGCCGACTGGAGCGCCAGGCACGCGAGACCATGCTGCGCTACCTCGCGCAGCGGGTGCGCAAGGGCCGCACGGCGGATGCCACCGATCCGGCCATGGTCCCCGGCAAGCTCGAACGCGTGCGCGCGCAACTGGTCGCCGAGCGGCAACGCCTGCGCGAACTGGGGATCGAGCCGCGTCCGTCGGTACTGCTCGACGAAGCGCAGCAGCGGCAATTTCTGCTGCTGCCGCTGAAATTGCTGATGTTGTCGTCGCCCGGTCCGCGCCGTCACGGCAAGCAGGCCATGGCGACCATCCAGTCGCTGCTCGGTCAACACAGGAGGCGGTCATGACGCGCCAGCTTCGCATCCTTACCGGCTATCACGCCGGGGCCCGGCTCGATCTGCCGCCGGGGCGCCATATCATCGGCGCCGACGAGCAGGCCGACGTGCATATCTCCGACTGGCACGGCGATCCGGTGACCATCGCGTTCGCGGAAGACGGCACGGTAACGCTCGCCAGCGCGACCAACGTCGGCGCTACCCCGGTCGTCATGGGCGATTTCGTACCGGCGCGGCGCGGCGATATCGTGCTGTGCGTGGGGCCGGGCGATGCGCCGTGGCCGGCCGAGGTCAAGCTGCTGGAGGCCATGTTCGCGCCGGTGCCCGCCCCCGCGGCCGCGCCGGCGGCGGCGGCACCGGCTACCTCGGCACCGGCGACACCTGCGCCATCCACTGCCACCGCCCCGGCTTCGTCACGGACCCGCCCGCGCCGCCGCTGGCTGCGCATCGGCGTCTGCGCGGTGGTGGCCACGACGGCCATCGGCGCCGCGATGGCGATGTCGATGACGCGCATGCCGAAGGCCTCCGCGTCCGTGACAACGCCGGCGCCGGCCCCCGCGCCGGAGCTGACGCCGATGCAGCGGCGGCTGGCGACGGTCGAGCATGCGCTCAGGACATCGGGTCAGCGCGATCTCAAGGCGTCGGTCACCGACGACAACATCGTCGTCAGCGGCATGGTGCCCACCGCCGCCGATGCCGCGACGCTGCGGCGCGCGCTCGCGCAGGTCGACAACGGCCACGTCGCCGTACGTCTCTCGGTTGCCGCGAGTATCGCCGACGACCTGCGCGCCTCGCTGTCCGACCCCGGCGCCGAGGTCAGCTATAGCGGCGACGGCGTATTCCGCGTCGGCGGCACGGTGCGCGATCCGGCCCGCGCGCGCGCGCTCATCGAACGTATTCGCGGCGACTACGGCACGGCCGTGCGGCGCATCGATGTGGATCTCGCCGGCCAGGCAGCCGACAACACGCCGCGCAATGTCCACGCGGCGCTGCATGTGGAAGGCCTGCGTTACTACCAGTTGCCCGACGGGACCAAGAATTTTCCGGACGAGATGCGGACGCCCGAGACGCTCGCCGAGTCCGCGCGATAGCCATCAACAGGAGCTCGACATGTACAACAGCCTGACCCCCGACACGATCCGCACGCTCGAACAGATGGTGCAGCTGATCGACGAGAACCCGAAGGATGCGCGCATCGCCCACGGCATCGCACAACTGAAGGCCTCGGCATCGGCGATCGTCGATGCCTCGCTCGCGGAGCCCGCCGCCCATGCACGCAACGCCGCGCGCGTGGTGGCGGACGGCCTGATGGCCGCCGCGGCGGTCTGCGAGCGCCTGCGGGGCGATTGACGCCTCATTGACCGATCAGCGCGGCCGCGCCTTCGGGCGCGGCTGCCTGGAAGTACCGGGGCGTCATCCCGATGCCTCGTTTCTCACGACCGGCCCACCGGGCCATTACAGCGAAGGAGTTTGTCATGCCTAATCAAGTCAGCAATGCCGGCACGGGTGCGAGCGTCGTCGGCGCGGGTGCCGATTATGCCGCCTCCAAAGGTGGCATGGATGCCAACACGGCCAGCGCCATCGCGCAGATCCAGGCAGCAGCCGAGGCGATGAACGCGATCAACCTCGCGACGACGCTGGCCCAGCTGAAGGAAGCGGGGCCGAAGAACGCAAAGTCGCTCACACAGGGTTGACGGCATCGTCGCATCCCGAACGGCGGTCGTCCCGGTGGCACTGGCTTCCGGGACCCGCCACTTGTCTTCCCAACCTTCCGCAACACGCGCGTCATGAGCCTGGAACGCCGAAACGAGCTGATCGTCGAACTCTGCGAGGAGCTCGATATTCCCGACGCCGACGGCATCGTCGAAGCCGGCCTGTTGAACGCGAGCGGATTCGATCTCGCTATCGACTTCTTCGAGGAAGATCCACAGGCGATCTACCTCAATTTCGAATACGGCATCATCAGCAGCGGCCGCACCCTGCGCATCTTCCGCCTGCTGCTCGAAGCCAACCTGACCATCTACGCGCAGGACCAGGCCCAGCTCGGCCTCGACCCGGACACGGGCGGCATCGTGCTGCTGCTGCGCGTTCCCCTCGGCGATGACGTGGACGGCGCCTACCTCGGCGAACTCGTCGACCACTACGTCGAACATGGCCGTTATTGGCAGAACAATATCGTCGGCTCTTCCGACGAGATGTTCGAGAACCTCGCCAGCGGCGACTACATGTGGATCCGCGTGTGATATCCGACGGCGAGACGGCCACCGCCGACAGTCAGGAGACACAGGAAACCCTGCTGCGCAAGCTGCGCCACGACGCCTTCCGCCTGCTCAGCGGCAGCGCGGAGGAAGCGCGGCACGCGAGCGGCGACGGCATGCTGCTGGTGGACGGCGCCCTCGTGGCCGTCTCCCCGCGCGCCAGGCGCCACGGCGCGGTGGCCCCCGACGAGCCGGGCATGATGATCACCGCCGAGGCCGGCTACCGGCTCGAGTCGGAAACGCTCTCGCGCGTCAGGGCGTCGCTCGCGCTGGCGGGCGAACTGCTCGTGCGGTTCGGCGCGTCGATCGGCAGCAATGCCCAGGGCGGCATCACGCTGAACCGCTGGCTCGCCGCACGCCATCTGACCGTAGACCGGCTTGCCGCGGAGATCACGGCCACGCGCCAGCTGCAGCGCCTGATCGAGAGCGCGCCGGAAGGGTCGGATGGCGCCGCGCGCTAGCTCTTCAGCTCTCGTTCGAGCCGTTCGAACACGCGCTGCGTGGACCCGCTGGCCTCCAGCGAGAACACCAGCAGCGAGCGGCCCGTGACCTGATACACATCGCCCGAGGTAAACGTGGGCAGCGTATCGCGCACCGGCATATTGGTATCGATCAGGCAGGTCCAGCGGTCCGTGCCCGGGATATCCGGCAACCGGTAGTCGACCACATCGTGGTGCGCATTGAATACGATCAGCACCGTGGCATCGGATGCAGCCCGGCGGATACCGGACGCCCGCGCGCGGCCATCGAGCACGAGGCCGAAGCAGCGCATCGCGCCATCGCCCCATTGCGCCTCCGTCAGGTCGTTGCCGTCCGCGTCCAGCCACCGCACATCGGCCACCTGCAGCGTCTCGTCGAACGCGCCGTTGAGAAAGCGCGAGCGGCGCAGCACGGGCAGCGCCTGACGCAATGTGATCAGGTTCTGCACGAATGCCGTGAGCGCGGCGCCCTCCTCGGTTCGCTCCCAATCGACCCAGCTGATCTCGTTGTCCTGGCAGTACGCGTTGTTGTTGCCCTGCTGGGTCCGCCCGAACTCGTCGCCCGCGCACAGCATCGGCGTGCCCTGCGAGAGCAGCAGCGTGGCGAGCAGGTTGCGCTTCTGGCGCTCGCGCAGCGCGACGATCTCCGCATCGTCGGTGTCGCCCTCCGCGCCGCAGTTCCACGACAGATTGTCCGAGTGCCCGTCGCGATTGTCCTCGCCATTGGCCTCGTTGTGCTTGTCGTTGTACGACACAAGGTCGTGCAGCGTGAAGCCGTCGTGCGCGGTCAGAAAGTTGACGCTTGCCCATGGACGCCGGCCACGATGGTCGAACAGGTCGCCCGAGCCCGTGATGCGCGCCGCCAGTTCGGGCACCACGCCTTCGTCGCCCTTCCAGAACTTGCGCGTGGTATCGCGGTACTTGTCGTTCCATTCGGCCCATCCGGGCGGGAAATTGCCGACCTGATAGCCACCGGGACCGCAATCCCACGGCTCCGCGATCAGCTTCACGCTCGAGAGGATCGGATCCTGCCCGCACGCCTTGAGGAAGCCGCTCTCGTAGTCGAAACCGTTCGGCTCGCGCGCGAGGATGGTGGCAAGGTCGAAGCGGAAGCCATCCACCTGCATCTCGGTGACCCAGTACCGCAGGCTGTCCGTCACCATCTGCAGCACGCGCGGATGCGACAGGTTCAGCGTATTGCCGGTACCCGTGTCGTTGATGTAGTAGCGCTTCTGATCGGGCATCAGCCGATAGTACGAGGCATTGTCGATGCCGCGGAACGACAGCGTCGCGCCGCGCTCGTTACCCTCGGCCGTGTGGTTGTACACGACGTCGAGAATCACCTCGAGGCCTGCCTCGTGGTAGTTGTCGATCATCTGCTTGAGTTCGGCGATCTCGCCCGTCTTGCGCGCGAAGAACCGCGGGTCCGCCGCAAAGAAGCCGATGGTGTTGTAGCCCCAGAAGTTTGTCAGTCCCTTGTCGAGCAGATGGCTGTCGTTGAGGTAGGCATGAATCGGCAGCAGTTCCACCGACGTCACGCCGAGACTGCGGATATAGTCGATGACCGCGCGCTGCCCGAGTCCGTCGAACGTGCCGCGCAGGGGCTCCGGCACCTCGGGATGGCGCATCGTATAGCCGCGCACATGGGTTTCGTAGACGATGCTGCGGTCCCATGGGACGCGCGCCGCCAGCGGATGGCTCCAGCCGAACTCCCGATCCACGACCACGCACTTCGGCACGAACGGCGCGCTGTCGCGCTCGTCGAACGTCAGGTCGTCGCCCTCGGCGCCGATCGTGTAGCCGAACACGGCATGGTCCCACGTCAGTTGCCCGATATAGGATTTGGCGTAGGGGTCGAGCAACAGCTTGTTCGCATTGAAGCGGTGCCCGTTCTCGGGCTCGTACGGCCCGTGCACGCGGTATCCATATACGGTCCCCGGACGCAGGCCGTCCACGCGCACGTGCCAGACCTCGTCGGTGTATTCGGGAAGTTCGATGCGCTCGATCTCCGACTTGCCCTCCGCGTCGAACAGGCAGAGCTCGACGCGCGTCGCATGCGCCGAGAACAGCGCGAAATTGACGCCGCTGCCGTCCCACGTGGCCCCGAGGGGAAAAGGATGTCCTTCGCTGATGCGATGATCGCGCATGATGGGTTGTCGCCTGGCTCGTTTGGAATGGAGGCCATGAAGCACGACCCATGCCGGAGCGGAAACCATGGATTCCGCCGTATCGGCAAGGTTCCCGGCAATGCAATTTGTACGCGTTGCCGCCTGCGTTGCAAATTTTTCCGGGACGCTATGTCTTCGTGATCTCGGCCGCGATGAATTCCACGAACACCTTCGCGCGCGCGGGCAACCGACGGCCAAACCCGTGGAGCACCTGCAGTGGCACCGGCCGCAGCGGCACATCGGGCAGCACCACGACCAGCATGCCCGCATCGATGTCCCGTTGCACCGTGGCGCGGAGCAATTGCGCGATGCCGAGGCCGTTGAGCGCTGCCGTGCGCATCGCCTCCCCGCTGTCGGTGTCGAAGCTGCCCTCGAGTGGCGGGCAGGCATCGTGCGCGAATGCGATCGGCACCACCTGCCCCGCCAGCCGGTAGCGGACATGCCGGTGCGCGGCGAGCCCGGCTGCCGTGCCAGGCACGCCGTGACGCGCGAGGTAGTCCGGCGAGGCGACGAGCACCAGCGGCAGGTCGGCGAGCCGCCGCGCGTGGAGTCCGCTGTCCGCCGCTTGTCCGACCCGCAGGGCAAGATCGAACCCCTGCCGGATCAGATCGACATGCTGGTCGCTGACGCTGACATCGAGCGTCAGGCGCGGATGCCTGGGCATCAGCACCGCCGTCAGCGGGCCGAGCAGCGAGCGCGCGAGATCGCCCGGCATGCTGACGCGCAGCCGGCCGACCGCCGTCGCCGCGGGCGCCACGGCGTCGGCCGCCTCCTCCAGCCCACGCACGAGCGATGCGACGCGCTCGTAGTACGCGCGCCCCTCCACGGTCAGCACTACCGCACGCGTCGAACGCTGGAACAGCTTGACGCCGAGCCGGGCCTCCAGCCGCGCCACGCTCTTGGAGACCGCGGACGGCGTGGTGCCCAGCGTACGCGCTGCGGCCGTGAATGACGCGGCTTCCACCGCGCGCACGAAGGCGGACAGTCCATGCAGGCGCTCGATCGACATTGATGACAGATTGGCACAAGTGATGGGCCGATTGTAGGCTAGTCCGCGAGGGCGCCGGCGCGCATGATGCGCGCATTCTCCTGACACAGGACATTGCCCATCATGCAGGCACTCGCAGGAAAGACCGCCATCGTCACGGGCGGCAACAGTGGCATCGGCTTCGCGATCGCAAGCCGCTTCATGGAGGCCGGCGCCAGCGTGATCGTCGTCGGCCGCCGGCAGGATGCCGTGGACGCCGCGGTCCAGGCGCTCGGCTCGCGCGCATCGGGGCTGACCGGCGACGTCGCGGACCTGGGCACGCACGACCGCGTGGCGGCCCTCGTGGCCGAACGCTTCGGCAAGGTCGATATCTACGTCGCCAACGCGGGCATGAATACGATCACGCCGTCGGCAGCCGTCGGCGTGGACGAGTACGACGTGCAGTTCGCGACGAATACCCGGGCGGTGTTCTTCGGTGTGCAGAAGATCGTGCCCGTCATGCGCGACGGCGGCGCCATCGTGCTCGTGAGCTCCATCGCCAGCCACAAGGTGCTCGACGGCCACGCGGTCTATGCGGGCAGCAAGGCGGCCATGGAAGCGTTCGCGCGCAGCTGGGCGCTGGAACTGAAGACGCGCGGCATTCGCGTGAACGTGCTGAGCCCGGGGCCCGTCGATACGCCGATCCTGGCCAAGCTGGGCGTCGCGGCCGACGCGCGTCCCGCGTTCGAGACGATGATGGCCAACGCGATTCCGCTGGGCCGGATGGGCCGCCCGGAGGAGCTGGCGTCGGCCGCGCTGCTGCTCGCGAGCGATGCGGGCAGCTTTATCACGGGCGTCAATCTGCGCGTGGACGGCGGTATCGCGCTGACCTGACCCTTACCGCCCCTTACCGGGCGTTACTGCGCGGTCATGCGCAGCATCGAGGTGTCATAGCCCAATGCCCGCGCGCGGTCGATCAGCGCCTTGCCGGCCGATGCCGTGGGCTTGGGTTCGCGCGTGAGGATCCACAGGAAGCGCCCCGACGGCTCGCCGACGATCGACCACGTATAGTCGTCCGCGTGGTCGAGCACCCAATAGTCGCCAACATAGAACGGCCCGAAGAACGAGACCTCGAGCTTCGCGTTGCCGCTGTCCGGCACCACGCGCGCCCGGCCCTCCGACACCTTCGGCGATGCGCCCGGCCGCGCCCCGCAGGTATTGCGCACGGACACCTTGCCGTCCTCGCGCTTGCCATACTCGGCCGTCACGTAATCGCAGTCGCGCTCGAAGCGGTTCTCGTAGCGCGCGTATTCGTACCACTTGCCGAGGTAGCGTTCGAGGTCGACGGGCTTTGCCGGCTGCGGCACCGCGTCGTTGCCGCGCTTCCCGCCCGCAAAGGCGCCGCATGCCTGCAGCAGCAGCGTGGTACCCACCAGCGCGGCGCCGAATGCCAGCGTCGCGGTAATTCTTGCCTGCCCTCGTTGCATATTGTTCGCTCCATTGCGCATGATGCGGGCGGGTCAGGCCGGTATGCCCTCTCCCCCGCTCGAATGGCCATGACCGACCTCGCCCTCGATCCGAAGCCGGGGCAGGAATTGCGGATATTCGCGCTGCATGAAGTCGATCAGGCCCTCCCGGACCACGCAACGCAGGTCCCATGCCAGCCCCGACGAGGCGGCCGTGCAGAGCACGCGCAACTGCATCGTGCGGTCGGTGGTATCGGACACCACGAGGTTGAAGAAGCGCTGGTCCCATTCCGGGGCCGCATGGACGATGCGTTCGAGCTCCTTGCGCAGCGGCGCGAGCGGCATGCCGTAGTCGACATAGAAGAACACCGAACCCATCAGCGCGGAGTTGTTGCGCGTCCAGTTCTGGAACGGCTTCTCGATAAAGTACTGCAGCGGAATGATCAGCCGGCGCTCGTCCCAGATCTTGAGCACGACGTAGGTCCCGGTGATCTCCTCCACCCTGCCCCATTCGCCTTCGACGATCAGCACGTCGTCGAGCCGGATCGGCTGCGTGAGCGCGAGCTGCAGGCCCGCGATCATGTTGCTGAACACGGGCTTGGCCGCAAAGCCGGCGACCAGGCCGACCACCCCCGCGGACGCCAGCAGGCTCGCGCCGACCTGCCGCGCGCCCGGGAAAGTCATCAGCAGCATGGCCGCGCCCATCACCATCACGAGCGTCATGGCGATGCGCGACAGCACGCGCGTCTGCGTATGGATGCGCCGCGCGGCCACGTTGTCCGCGACGTCCACGGGATGCCGGTCCAGAATCCCCTGCGCGAAACCCGCGATGATGCGCACGATCAGCCAGGTGGTGGCCGCGATCATCAGCAGGCCGTTGATGTGCCGCACGTTGTCGATCCAGCGCAGGTCGTCGCCGGCCGCCTGCCAGACGGTCTGCAGCGCGAGCAGCGGCAGCACGAACTTGGCGGGCGCGCGGATCTTGGTGAGGATCGCGTGCAGCACCGCCGAATGGCGCGCGATCCGCAGCAGCAGCAAGCCGCCGAGCTTGTGCACGATCAGCGCCAGCACGACGGCGATGATGGCCGCGGCCCATGTGTTGAACCACGGGTGATTGATCAGGATATCGATATTCATGAACTTAACGACACATGCGCGGCGTGGAAGTTTCGCCACGCCCTGCTTCGGATGGGAAGGAAAGCGCGCCGCGCGCTCAGGCGGCGGCCACCACGGCACCGCGCAGGGCCTCGGCATCCTTTGCCGGCGGCAGCCCGAACATGCGGCGATACTCGCGCGTGAACTGCGGCACGCTCTCGTAGCCGACCGCAAAGGCGGCATCGCTCGCGGTCATGCCATCGGCCAGCATCAGCCGGCGCGCCTCGATCAGGCGCAGTTGCTTCTGGAACTGTAGCGGCGACAGCGACGTAACGGCGCGAAAGTGCTGATAGAACGAGGATGGGCTCATGCCCGCGACGCTGGCCAGCCGCTCCATCGGCAACGGCTGCGCGAATTCGTCGCGCAGCACGGCCACCGCGCGCGCCACGCGCCGCGCATTGCCTTCGGGCCAGCCCAGGCGCCGGATCGCCGCGCCATGCCGTCCCTCCAGCAACCAGTAATGCAGCTCGCGCACCCGCTGCGCATGCAATACCGGCACCGCCTCTGGCCGTTCGAGCAAGCGCATCAGCCGCAGCGCGGCGTCCGACACTTCGCCGTCGGTCGGCTCGAAGCGCACGGCTGCGCCGTCCGGCACTGGCCCCCCCTGCATCTGCATGGTCAGGTCCGCGATGACGGCGGGTTCGAGGTCGAGCACGAGGGACAGGTAGGGCCGTGCCGGGCTCGCGGCCGTGACCTGGCTCACGGTCGGCACGTCGGCGGTGATCAGCAGCGAATCGCCGGGGCCGAACGTCAGCGTCTGCGCGCCCATCGTGACCTGCTTGGTGCCCTGTAGCACGAGGCAGACGAGCGGACGCGCGATCGCATAGAGCAGCCCGCTCGGGGAGGTCGAGCGGATCGTGGTCAGCCCGGGCACGGGCGTACGGGCCAGGCCGTCGGCATCGGCATACGTGTCCGCGTAACGGCGGACGGCATCGAGCAGGGCGTCGTTCATGGCTGCGATCGTAGCCCGATCCCGGCCCCTTTCGCTACCCCGACCGGCCATTCCCTGGGGGCGCTCCGGCGGCAATTCGTAGGATCAGGCAAGTAACGCCGAGGAATTGACTAAGACTATCGGGCTCGCAACTCCAATAATTCGTTGCACCCAACCACCTGTTTCAGGAGCCCAAGATGAGCCAGACCATGACCCCATCCTCGAGCAAGATCGCCATCGTCACCGGCGCCAGCCGCGGCCTCGGCCGCAATACCGCGCTCGCCATCGCCCGCAGCGGCGGCGACGTGATCGTGACCTACCAGCGCAGCGCGGCGGAAGCCGACGCCGTGGTCGCGCAGATCGCGGCCATGGGCCGCAAGGCGCGCGCGCTGCAGCTCGATACCGGCAATATCGCGAGCTTCGCGGCGTTCGCGGAACAGCTGCGTGCCGCGTTGCGCGAAACGTGGCAGCGCGACACTTTCGACCACCTCGTCAACAACGCGGGCCACGGCGAGTACGCGCTGATCGCGGACACCACCGAGGCGCAGTTCGACAGCCTCGTCAACGTGCACTTCAAGGGCGTCTATTTCCTGACGCAGGCGCTGCTGCCGCTGATCGCCGACGGCGGACGCATCGTCAATCTGTCGAGCGGCCTCACGCGGGTATCGTTCCCCGGCTACGGCGCGTATGCGGCGGTCAAGGCCGCGGTCGAGGTGCTGTCGGTCTATATGGCGAAGGAACTCGGTGCGCGCGGCATTGCCGTGAATACCGTGGCGCCGGGTGCAATCGAGACCGATTTCGGTGGCGGCGCCGTGCGCGACAATGCCGAGATCAACAAGCTGTTTGCCGATATGACGGCGCTGGGCCGCGCGGGCGTACCCGACGATATCGGGCCGATGATCGCGGGGCTGCTGTCGGAGAGCAACCGCTGGGTCAATGCGCAGCGGATCGAGGTGTCCGGCGGGCAAGGCATCTGAGCCGGGTCGTGGCAGTCAGGTGCTCTCGCGTTCGACGATCGTGAAGCCGACGTCGATGATGCGTTCGTCGAGCGGCTCGCCGAGCGCGCGGGCCACGATGCAGTGGGCCGCGAGTTCGCCGATGCGGGGGCCGTCGATGCGTACCGTCGTCAGCGCGGGGTCCAGCTGGGCGGAGAAGTTGAGGTCGCCGAAGCCGATCACAGCCAGTTGCTTCGGCACGTCGATGCCCTGCGCGCGCGCTTCGATCAGCACGCCCAGCGCGAGCGCGTCCGAACTGCAGAAAATGGCATCCACGTCCGGATGTTCGGCAAGCAATGCGCGCAGCGTTTCGCGGCCGTGCGCGAGCGTCGTGGGCGCGGACACGAAGCGGGCGACCGGTGCGGGCACCCCGAGCGCGCGCGCGGATTTCGCGAAGGCGGTCCAGCGCCGTTTGGAACGCACGTCGTCACCGCCGATCAGCGCCAGCCTCCGGCGGCCCTTGCCGACCAGAAAGCGGCTCACCTCGCGGCCCACCGCTTCGTGCGAGAAGCCCACCAGCACGTCCAGCGGTTCGGGCGTGAGGTCCCATGTCTCGACGATCGGGATACCCGATGCCAGCAACCGGCGGCGGCCCTCGTCGGTATGAACGACGCCCGTCAGCACGATACCGTCCGGACGCCGGGAAATGATGTCGGTAATCAGCTGGTCTTCGCCAATCGCGCTATAGCCGCTCTGGCCCACCATGAGCTGGTAGCCGCGCCGGGCCAGTGCGGCCGTGAGCGCGCCGATGGTATCGAGGAACACGGAGCCCGTCAGCGTGGGCAGCACGGCCGCGATCAGCCGGCTCTTGCTCGAGCGCAGGGCCTTGGCGGCGCTGTTGGGCACGTAGCCCGTGCTCGCAATGGCTTCGCGTACCCTGGCCACCGTGGCCGCGGAGATGGTATCGGGCGCGTTGAGCACGCGCGATACCGTCATGGCCGATACCCCCGCGACGCTCGCCACGTCCTTGAGCGTGACGCGGATGTTCTGAGCCGGAATGGAAGGGGATGGGGTGCGAGGCATGCGGTGATTGTAATGGAGGGAGGACGTTGCCTCCCCTCCGCAGGCAGCAGACCCCAGCCATCACTCCATCGTGATGCCGCCCTTCTCGATCACTTCCTTCCAGCGCTTGAGTTCCTGCTGCTCGAACTGGACGAACTGCTCCGGCGTGTTGGCCACGACCTCGAAGCCCTGTTCGCTCAGCTTCTTCTGCATGCCCTCATCCTTGAGCGCGCTCACGATGGCGCCATGCAGGCGCGTCTTCACGTCGGCCGGCAGACCCTTCGGCGCCGCGGCGGCCTGCCACGAATACACTTCCACGTCCTTGACGCCGCCCTCCGCCATCGTCGGCACGTCCGGCAGCACCGCCGAGCGCTTCTCCGACGTCACGGCCAGCGCCTTGAGCTTGCCCGAGCGGATATGCTGCAGCACCGCGTTCACGTTCTGGAACGACACGTCTACCTGCCCGGCCAGCAGATCTGAGATCGCCGGTGCGCCGCCCTTGTACGGCACGTGCAGCCCCTGCGCCCCGCTCTTCTGCCAGAACAGCGCCGCCGTCAGGTGGTCCGACGAACCGGCACCCGAGTTGGCGAACGTCACCTTGCCCGGGTTCTTCTTCATATAGGCCACGAGCTCCGGCAGCGACCTGGCCGGGAAGCCCGGATTGGCCACCAGCACGTTCGGCGCGCGCACGGCCACGGTCAGCAGGTCGAAATCCTTGGCCGGATCGTAGGCAAGATTCTTCTGCAGGAACGGGTTGACCGCATACACGCCGATCGATGCCACCATCATCGTGTAGCCGTCGGCCGGCGCGCGTTTGACGAACGTCGCACCGATCGCGCCCGTGGCGCCCGGACGGTTATCGATCACGAACGGCTGGCCGAGCTTCTCGTTGAGCGGCTGCGCGAGCATGCGCGCGATCGTGTCGGTGGAACCGCCGGCCGGGAACGGCACCACCACCGAGACGGCCTTGGTCGGCCACCTGGCGTCGGACGCCAGTGCCGTGCCGGCCGCGCCCGTGACGGCAATGCCGGCGACCAGCGTGGCGGCAATCAGCGCGCGGCGGCGCAACGAGGGGCGGGAATCTTTCATTGTTTGTCTCCTGGATTGACTGATTTCTTGTAGAAGGCGGACCCGCAACGGGTCGTCAGCGGACCATGCAGGGCGCCTTGTTGTTGAACTTCCAGTTCGGAATCAGGTACTGCATCGTGATCGCGTCGTCGCGCGCGCCGAGGCCCTTCTGCTTGTACAGCTCGTGCGCGCGGGCCAGCGCGTCCATATCGAGTTCCACGCCGAGGCCCGGTGTCTTCGGCACCTGCACGAGGCCGCCCTCGATCTTGAGCGGATCGCGCGTCAGGCGCTGGCCGTCCTGCCAGATCCAGTGTGTGTCGATGGCCGTCACGCGGCCCGGCGCCGCGGCGGCCACATGCGTAAACATCGCCAGCGAGATATCGAAGTGGTTGTTCGAGTGCGAGCCCCACGTCAGGCCCCACTCCGAGCACATCTGCGCCACGCGCACCGAACCCTGCATGGTCCAGAAGTGCGGGTCCGCAAGCGGAATGTCCACGGAGTGCAGACGCATCGCATGGCCCATCTGGCGCCAGTCGGTCGCGATCATGTTGGTCGCCGTGGGCAGGCCCGTGGCCTGGCGAAACTCGGCCATGATCTCGCGGCCCGAATAGCCCTCCTCGGCACCGCACGGGTCCTCGGCATAAGCCAGCACGCCATGCTTGTCGCGGCACAGCCGCACCGCCTCCTTGAGCGCCCATGCGCCGTTCGGATCGAGCGTGATGCGGGCCCTCGGAAAGCGCTCGGCCAGCGCGACGATGGCTTCCATCTCCTCGTCGCCGCTGAACACACCGCCCTTGAGCTTGAAATCGTTGAAGCCGTACCGTTCGAATGCCGCCTCGGCCAGGCGCACCACGCCTTCCGGCGTCATCGCTTCCTCGTTACGCACGCGGAACCATGCATTGTCGGCATCGGGCTCGGTGCGATAGTCGAGCGGCGTGCGCTTGCGGTCGCCGACGTAGAACAGATAGCCGAGCATCTCCACCGCGTCGCGCTGCTGGCCTTCGCCGAGCAGCGCGGCCACGGGCACCCGCAGATGCTTGCCCAGCAGGTCGAGCAGCGCGGCCTCGAGCGCCGTCACGGCGTGAATCGTGATGCGCAGGTCGAACGTCTGCAGACCGCGGCCGCCGGCGTCGCGGCTCGCGAACGCCTCGCGCACCTTGTTCTGGATGGCCTGGTACTGGCCGATGGGCTGGCCGACGACGAGCGGCCGCGCGTCCTCGAGCGTCTGGCGGATGCCCTCGCCGCCGGGCACCTCGCCCACGCCGATATTGCCCGCGCTGTCCTTGAGGATGACGATATTTCGCGTGAAGTAAGGGCCATGCGCGCCGGAAAGGTTCATCAGCATGCTGTCATGACCCGCGACCGGCACGACGGTCAGTTCGGTCACGACTGGGGTAGCTGGATGCGAAGTCTGTTGCACTGGAAACTCTCCGTTTGACGCTAGGTTTAACGATAACATTGCGGTTCGAATACTAGCACGCCGTGGCCGGAATGCACTCGGATGGGGACTAGGGTTTTCCCGCTAGCGCGCCCAGGCATGACAAATTCTCATGACTGGTGGCGAAACCCGAAGTTCACAGGCACGCCCCGATCGGCGATCCTGCCGCGACTGCAACAGGATCGAGAGACCAACCATGAATTTCGAGCTCAGCGAAGAACATCAGGCGTTTGCGGAATCGGTGCGCCGCTTCGCTCAGGACAAGCTTGCCCCGGGCGCGCTGGAACGCGCGCATTCGCCGCACTACCCGTGGGACGCCGCGCGCATGATCGCGGAGCAGGGCCTGCTCGGCATCGCGTTCTCGGAAGAAGACGGCGGCCAGGGCGGCACGCTCATGCATGCGGTCATCGCCATCCAGGAAGTGGCGCTCGTCTGCCCCAAGAGCGCGGACATCGTGCAGGCCGGCAACTTCGGCCCCATCCGCACATTCGTCGAATATGCAACGCCGGAACAGAAGCAGCGCTTCCTGCCCGACCTGCTCGCGGGCAAGAAGCTGATCGCGCTCGGCATGACCGAACCCGAAGCGGGCTCGGCCGTGACCGAACTCAAGACGTCGGCGAAGCGCGATGGCGATCACTACGTCATCAACGGCAGCAAGATCTTCTCGACGCACAGCCCGGAAGCCGAACTGTTCCTGATCTACGTGCGCTTCGGCCCGGGCGTGGGCGGAATCGGCTCGGTGCTGGTGGAGCGCGGCGCGCCGGGTTTCCAGATCGGCGAGCCGTCCAGGTTCATGAGCGGCGAGGAATGGTGCCAGCTGTATTTCGAGGACTGCCGCATTCCGGCGGACAACCTGCTGCTGGGCGAAGGCGGCTTCAAGCGCCAGATCTCGGGCTTCAACGTCGAACGCCTCGGCAACTCGTCGCGCTCGCTCGCGCTGGGCCGCCACTGCTTCAATATCGCCCGCGAACACGCGAAGATCCGCAAGCAGTTCGGCCGCGAGCTATGCGAGTTCCAGGGCATCCAGTGGAAGTTCGCCGAGATGGCGCTCAAGCTCGAGTCGGCGCAGCTGCTGCTGTATCGCGCCGCCATGGAAGGCGAACACGGCCTGCCGTCGGCACACAGCACCGCCATGGCCAAGCTGGCCTGCAATCAGGCCGGGTGGGAGGTCGCGAACGAGTCGCTGCAGGTCATGGGCGGCATGGGCTATAGCCAGGAATCGATCGTCGAATACTGCCTGCGCCGCACACGCGGCTGGATGATCGCCGGCGGGTCCATCGAGGTGCTCAAGAACCGGATTGCCGAGGGCGTGTTCGAGCGTACGTTCTCGCAGCGCGCACCCAAAGCCTAGTCGCCGCGGCCCGCCTCGCGAGCGACGGTATCCAGCAGCCAGTCGCGGAAGACGCCGACCTTCCGCGATTCACGCTGCGTGCGGGGCCGCACCAGATAGTAGGCCATCTCCCGGCGCAGCGGCCGCGCGAACGGGCGCACCAGACGCCCCGACGCCAGTTCGGCCTCGAGCATGGCCGACTGGCCGATGGCAATGCCCAGCCCGTCCAGTGCCGCCTGCCACGTGAGCACCGAGCTATTGAAGCTCATGCGCTCGGTGCGCTGCGCCGCCGCTTCCAGCCCGGCCAGTGCGAGCCAGTCGTCCCAGTCGCGGCGGCGATAGTGCGATACCAGCAACCGATGCTGGAGCAGCGGTTCGAGCTTGTTGCGCTTGCCACGATGCTGGTCCAGATATGCGGGCGTGCATACGGGTTCGATCTCGTCGTCGAACAGATGGTCGGCCGCCATGCGCGCCCAGCGTCCATCGCCGAACTGAATCGCCACGTCGGCCGGATCCCGATCGAAATCGACGTCGGGCGTCGCATTGTCGATGCGCACCTCGATGCTTGGATATTGCTGCTGGAAGTCCGGCAGCCGCGGAATCAGCCATTTGGCCGCGAACGTGGTGTACGTGCGCACGCGCAATGCGCCCTGCGACGTGCTGCGCAGCAGCTTCGCGGTGGCATTGGCCACCGCATCGAACGCCGGCACGATCTCCGCCGCATACCCCTGCCCCGCACGCGTCAGCGTCACGCCATGCCGCTCGCGCCGGAACAGTTCCACGCCAAGGTAGGACTCGAGCGTGGCAATCTGCCGGCTCACCGCGGACTGCGAGACATGGAGCTCCTGCGCGGCGAGCGTCAGGTTCTGCGTGCGCGCCACGACTTCGAAGACGCGCAGCGGGTTCAGCGGGGGAATGCGCCGTGCCATGTCGGGTAGGGGCGAGAATCGGGAGGAATGACTTTTGATTATACCTCCCGCTCCCGCGCCTACCGCGCCGACTTAACGGATCGGCAGTTCGCGCCCGGCGCGGCGCGAGTAATACGCGAACGTCGCCTCGAACCGCTTCTGCGTGCTGACCCATCGCTGCGCCTCGCGACCGAGTTCCGGATCGATGGGCTTGATCTCGCCGGCGGCCATCGCCAGCAGGTGCAGGCGCGCCGCGCGCTCGAACATCACGCCGATCACGCACGCTTCTTCCACCGACGCGCCACCGACGAGCAGCCCGTGGTGCGACAGCAGAATGGCCTTCTTGTCGCCCAGCGCGCCGGAGATGATCTCGCCCTCCTCGTTGCCGACCGGAATGCCCGGCCATTTTTCGAGGAACGCGACCTGGTCGTAGAGCACGCAGGTATCCATATGCGAAATCACGAGCGGCACTTCGAGCATCGCCAGCGCCGATGCATGCGGCGCGTGCGAATGCACGATGCAGTTGAGGTCCGGACGCGCACGGTAGAGCCACGAGTGGAAACGGTTGGCCGGGTTCGGCATGCCCGCGCCTTCGAGCACGCGCAGATCCTCGTCCACGAGCAGCAGATTCTCGGCCGTAATCTCGTCGAAACCGAGACCCAGACGCTGCGTCCAGTAGGTACCGGGCTTTTCCGCGCGCGCGGTGATCTGCCCGGACAGGCCCGAGTCGTGCCCGAATGCGAACAGGATGCGGCAGGTCTCCGCCACCGCTTCGCGCAGCGGCAGCTTTTCCGCGCGCAGTTCGGTCTGCATCTTCCTGAGTTCGGTCGCGACGATCTCGCTCTTGCTCAGTTGCATGGTATCGGCCATGTCTTGGCTCCTTTTTCCTTTTGTTTGAGTGTGCTGGGAGTGAAGTAATCGATGCTGCGGGTTCTAGTTCCTGGCCTCGGACTTGAGCAGCGCCGACCAGCGGCGGTCCTCGTTGCCGATCATCTGGCGGAACTGCTCCGGCGTGGATGCCGTCGGCTCCGTGCCCTGCGCCACGAGCACGGCCTTGAACTTCGGATTGGCCACCGCGGTCACGATGGCCGAATTGAGCTTCTTGACCACCTCGGCATCGAGGCCGGCCGGTCCGACCACGCCCGCGACCGAGCCCGACACGATACCGGGATAGCCGAGTTCGGCGGTGGACGGCACGTCGGGCGCCGTCGACAGCCGTTGCGGATTGGCCACCGCCAGCGCGCGCAATTTGCCCGAGGTCACGAACGGCATGACCTGCGGCGAGGCTTCGAACGTCAGATCGACCTGCCCCGATGCCACGTTGGTCACCGACTCGGAGCCGCTCTTGAACGGCACGTGCAGGAACTGGACCTTCGAACCCTCCTCCAGGATCTTCATGCCCTGGTACGGCGAGCTGCCCACGCCGGCGGTGCCCACGCTGAGGCTGTCCGGCTTCGCCTTCGCCAGCTTGATCAGATCGGGCAGCGTCTTGACCGTGACGCTGGGGCCCACCACGAGCACGTGCGGCGTGGAACCGACGAGCGACACGTACGTGAAGTCTTTCGCGCTATTGAAGTTGACCTTGACGTCGGTATGCGGATTGACCGCGAGCACGCCGACCGTCGCGAACAGCAGCGTGTAGCCGTCAGGCCTGGCGCGGCGCACGTAGTCAGCGGCGATATTGCCGCCTGCGCCTGGACGGTTTTCCACGACGATGGACTGTCCGAGCTGCTCGGACAGTGCCTTGCCGGTGGCGCGCGCCACCAGGTCGGTGATGCCGCCGGCGCCGAATGGCACCACGAGCGTGATCGGGCGATCGGGATACGCGCCTTGGGCGGCGGCCGCGCCACTTAGCGTGAGCGCGGCGCATGCCAGCGCGACGGCATGCAGACAGGAACGGTGGGGGCGCACTCGACTTCTCCTTCTTCGGGTTGAAACGTGAGTGTCCATCATGACACCATAGTTTCCTAAAGGCAACCAAGTTGCCGACTTGGTGCGCGAACCTTACAATGCACGTCTGCCCGCACCGAACGGGGGCACGGCCCCAACGCGAATCACCCATGACCAGCAAGCAGGACTCCAGCGCCACCCGCAGCGCCACCAGCAGCGCCGCCAATATCGCCGAGCGCCTCGCCGAGCTCCGCAAGCTCAATGGCCTCACGCTCGAAGAACTCGCCACGCGCGCGTCGCTGACCAAGAGCTATCTCTCCAAGCTGGAACGCGGGCTCTCGTCGCCCACTATCGCCACCGTGCTCAAGCTTGCCGAAGCGCTCGGCGTGACCGTCGATCAGCTCATCGCCAAGCCCGATCGCGCGAACGAGATCCTGCACGTGACGCCCGCCGATCGCGTGCCCTTCAGCCCTTCGGTGGAACGCGACGGCTATCTTTACGAAGCGATCGCCACCGCGCGCGCGGACAAGACGATGAACCCGTTCATCATGAGTCCGCCGTTCACGATCAACGAGAAGCAGCCCCTTGCCAGCCACGCGGGCGAAGAACTGATCTTCGTCGTGCAGGGCGAAATGGAAGTCCTGTTCGAGCATCGCACCGTGCGCATGAAGGCAGGCGATTCGCTGTACTTCAACGCGTCGATTCCGCATCGCTCCCGCTCGGTGGGCAAGAAGCAGGCGCAGGCACTCGTCGTGGTAGGCGATCGAAAGAAAGACCCAATCGGTCTGAAGTGAGTATTTAAGTATCGAGTCTCGCGGTCGTTAAGAGAAGCAATCGCACGGAAGCACACGCTTCACGCCATGCTTCGTACCTCGAGATTCAAATGATCACCACAGCCCGGCTGTTCCAGCCTTCGTATTTCCCCGCCGCGTTCGGCGCCTTCGGCGCGCTCGTCACGGTGGGTGCATCCGGCGGCAGCATCGCCGGCATCGTCGGCGCGTTGCCCCTCGTCGCGATCGGCACCGCCGCCACATGGCACGCACGACGTCAGCAGGCCAGCGACATGGCCACACGGCGCGCGCTGCTCGCCGACATGCACGACTTCAGTGCCGCGCTGTCGCCAGTGTGGGCCGCCCACATCGAATCCTCCCGCAGTCAGATGGAAGACGCGATTACCGCGCTGAGCGCGCGTTTCGCGGGCATCGTCACGCGCCTCGGCCAGACGCTGCAACAGTCGGGCAGCCACGACGGCGGCACCGCCGACGGTGCCGCGCAGGCCGTCTACACCGCGAGCCAGCAGCAGTTGCAGGGCGTGGTCGACTCGCTGCGCGAGGCGATGGCCGGCAAGGCGCATATGCTGACGAAGATCCAGGATCTGCAGGCCTTTATCGGCGAACTGCAGGACATGGCGGACGGCGTCTCGCGCATCGCGCACCAGACGAACCTGCTTGCGATCAACGCCACCATCGAGGCCGCGCACGCCGGCGAACTCGGCAGAGGCTTCAGCCAGGTCGCGCAGGAAGTGCGCGCGCTGTCGCGCATGTCCGGCGAAACCGGCCGGCAGATTGCCAGCAAGATCTCCGTCATCAATGCCGCGATCGAAGAAACGCGCAAGGCCGCCGACGCGTCGCGCACGCAGGAGGACCACGTCATGACGGACTCCGAGCAGCGGATTCAGGATGTGCTCAGCCGCTTCGATGGCCTGACCCACACGCTGGCCCAATCGGCGGAAATGCTGCGCGAAGAGAGCCGCGGCATCCAGGTGGAAGTCAACGAGGCCCTCGTGCAACTCCAGTTTCAGGATCGCGTGAGCCAGATCCTGAGCCATGTGCGCGACAACATCGATCGCGTGCCCGCGGTCGTGCAGGAACACGTGGCCGATTGCGAGCGCGGCGAGGATGCACCGCTGCGGGCGGACGGCCTGCTGCGGGAACTCGAGGCGACCTATGCGATGGCGAGCGAGCGCGCGGTCCATCACGGCACCAAGAATTCCGGCGGCGCGACCGCTGCCGCACCCGCATCCGCACCGGCCGCGGCCGCGGCCGCGCAGCACGACGACATTACTTTCTTCTGAAGCACCAAGGACCACACACCATGGCAAAGACCATCCTGATCGTTGACGACTCCTCCTCGGTTCGCCAGGTCGTGGGTATCGCACTGAAGGGCGCGGGCTACGCGGTCATCGAGGCCAGCGATGGCCGCGACGCGCTCTCCAAGCTCACGGGCCAGAAGGTGCATCTGATCATCAGCGACGTGAACATGCCGAACATGGATGGCATCACGTTCCTGAAGGCCGTCAAGGCCCTGCCTGCGTATCGCTTCACGCCGGTGATCATGCTCACCACCGAAAGCCAGGAGGCGAAGAAGCGCGAAGGCCAGCTGGCCGGCGCCAAGGCGTGGGTCGTCAAGCCGTTCCAGCCGCCCACCCTGCTCGGCGCCGTCGAGAAGCTCGTGCTGCCATGAGCGACGCCCTGCGCTTCGCCCTAGATGGCGAACTGACGATCTACCGCGCTGCCGAATTGCGCGAAGCCCTGATGGCGGCACTGCCCGCCCCGCCCGCCTCGATCGTCATCGATCTTGCCGAGGTCAGCGAGATCGACAGCTCGGGCGTCCAGCTGCTGGTTGCCACGCAACGGGCGGCCATCGCGGCAGGCGTGGCGCTCGCCTTCTCCGATGCCAGTCCGGCCGTGCGCGACGTGCTCGGTCTGTTCAATCTTTCGACGGCGCTGGGGGTCCCCGCATGAACATGGATCAGGCCCTCCAGGCCTTTATCGTCGAGAGCCGCGAGCTGCTCGAGGATATGGAATCCGCGCTGCTGCGCGTGACGCATGAAGCCGATCCCGGCGACTCGATCAACGAGATCTTTCGCGCCGCGCATACCATCAAGGGTTCGGCGGGACTCTTCGGCCTCGACTTTATCGTCGACTTCGCGCATGTCGCGGAGAGCGTGCTCGATCGGGTGCGCGATGGCGCGCTGCCGATCGACGAGGCCGTGGTATCGCTGCTGCTTGCCTGTGGCGACCATATCGCCCGCCTCGTCGGCGTTGCCGCCGAAGGCCGCACCGAATCCACGCCGGAACTCGACGCCGATGCGGCCCCGCTGCTCGCGCAACTGCATACCTACCTCGACACGCCCGCGGACGAAACCGGCAAGGCCGAGCGCGCCACGCAGGGCGCTCCCGCTGACGACGGCATGACGCACTGGCGCATCGCGCTGCGCTTCGGCCCCGACGTGCTGCGCAACGGCATGGACCCGCTGTCGTTCATACGGTATCTGGGCAAGCTCGGCACGATCGTGTCGATCGAAACGCTGACCGACGCGCTGCCGCCGCTCGCGGACATGGATGCCGAGTCGTGCTATCTCGGTTTCGAGATCGTGCTGGCCAGCGACGCGGGCCGGGCGGCGATCGAAGGCACGTTCGAGTTCGTGATCGACGATTGCGAAGTGGCGATCGAACCGGCAGGCGCGCCGGAAGCCGCCAGCGTGGCGACTGCCAATGCCTCGGCCGAGGCCGCGATCGATACCAGCGCCACGGCGTCGGCCACGATCGAACGCCCTGCCGCCCGCGCGGGCGAACGCCAGTCGGTGCGCGTCGATGCCGACAAGCTCGACCGCCTCGTCGACCTCGTCGGCGAGTTGATCACGGCGTCCGCCACCGCGATGCAGGCCGGCCGTTCGCTGCACAGCTCGGCACTGCACGAAGCGCATTCGACGCTGATCGGCCTCGTGCAGGAAGTTCGCGACAACGCGCTGCAGCTGCGCATGGTCAAGATCGGCGGCACGTTCAGCCGCTTCCAGCGCGTGGTGCATGACGTATCGCGCGAGATCGGCAAGGACATCGTGCTCGAGATCAGCGGCGAGGATACCGAACTCGACAAGACGGTCGTCGAGAAGATCGGCGATCCGCTGACGCACCTCGTGCGCAACAGCATGGACCACGGCATCGAGTCCGCGGAGGTCCGCGCGGCGCGCGGCAAGCCCGCGCGCGGGACGGTACGCCTGAATGCCTATCACGACTCCGGCAGCATCGTGATCGAGGTCGGCGACGACGGCGGCGGCCTCTCGCGCGAGAAGATCCTCGCCAAGGCCATCGACCGCGGGCTCGTGGAAGCGGGCAAGGTACTCAGCGACCAGGAAATCTACGCGCTGATCTTCGAGCCGGGCTTCTCCACGGCCGAACAGATCACGAACCTCTCGGGCCGCGGCGTCGGCATGGACGTGGTCAAGCGCAATATCACCGCGCTGCGCGGCACCGTGTCCATCGACAGCGATCCGGGCGTGGGCACCACGGTGTCCGTCCGGTTGCCGCTGACGCTGGCCATCATCAACGGCTTCCAGGTGTCCGTCGGCAACTCGGTGTTCGTGCTACCGCTGGAGGCGGTGGAGGAATGCGTCGAATTCCGCGAGGACACCGGCCACGACTTCATGGAACTCCGCGGACAGGTGCTGCCGTTCGTGCGGCTGCGAACGCTGTTCGATATTCAGGAGGCCGCCGCCACGCGCCAGAGCGTCGTGGTCGTACGGCATGCGGGACAGGGCTTCGGCATCATCGTCGATCGCCTGCTCGGCGAAGCGCAGACCGTGATCAAGCCGCTCGCGCGCATGTTCGCGCATCTGCAGGGTATCAGCGGCTCCAGCATTCTCGGCAGCGGGGACGTCGCGCTCATTCTCGACGTCCCCGCGCTCAACCAGATTCTCAGCGTCTCCCCTCGTACCGAAATCAACAAGGAAAGATCATGTTCACCAACATGAAACTCGCGACGAAGCTCTTCGGCTCGTTCGTCATCGTGCTTGCCCTCATGATAGGGCTCGGCACCTATGCCATCGTGCAGCTGTCCACGGTGAACGCCTCCACGGTGGATATCGCCACCAACTGGATGCCCAGCGTCAAGGACGTGCTGTTGACGCGCGGCAACCTGCACCGCGTGCGTGTGCTCGAGTTGCGCACGATCCTGACCGACGATGCCAACGAGATCCGCGACGCCATCTCGGAGTCCAGCGACCGTATCGCCTCAATGCGCAAGACGTGGGAAGAGTACGGCAAGCTCCTGTCCTCCCCTGAAGAGAAGCAGCTGTACGATCAGGCCAAGGCAGATCTGGACGGCTTTATCGCGGAGCACGACAAGATCGTCACGCTGGGCGCGGCGAACAAGAACGAGGAAGCGCGTAACGTGCTGAATGGCACCTCGCTCAAGCGCTACAACGCATTCCGTACCGCCACCGACAAGCTGACCGAGATCAACGTGAACGGCGCCGACGGCGCCGCGCGCACGGCCGCCGAAGTGTTCGCCAACGCGCGCTCGTGGGTCATCGGCACGCTGATCGGCTGCTCGATCCTCGCACTGGCCATGGCCTTCCTGATCACGCGTTCGCTCGTGCGCCAGCTCGGCGGCGAGCCGGCCTACGTGGGCGAGATCGCCAACAGCGTATCCAACGGCGACCTGACGCTCGACATCCAGACGCGCGCGGGTGACAACACCAGCGTGCTGGCCGCGATGAAGAACATGGTCGGCAAGCTCTCCCATATCGTCAGCGAGGTCAACGGCGGTGCCGAAGCGCTCGCCGGCGCATCGGAGGAAGTGAGCGCCACGGCGCAGTCGCTGAGCCAGGCGTCCAGCGAGCAGGCATCGGGCGTGGAGGAAACGAGCGCATCGGTCGAACAGATGACGGCCTCGATTTCCCAGAACACCGAGAACTCGAAGGTGACCGACAGCATTGCGACCAAGGCGGCCACCGAGGCTTCCGAAGGCGGCGAGGCCGTGCGCGCCACGGTGTCCGCGATGAAGCAGATTGCCCAGAAGATCGGCATCATCGACGACATCGCATACCAGACCAACCTGCTCGCGCTGAACGCGGCGATCGAAGCCGCGCGTGCCGGCGAGCACGGCAAGGGCTTCGCGGTGGTGGCGGCGGAAGTGCGCAAGCTCGCCGAGCGCAGCCAGGTGGCCGCGCAGGAAATCGGTGACGTGGCCGGCTCCAGCGTGGAACTCGCGGAACGCGCGGGCAAGCTGCTCGACGAGATGGTGCCCAACATCCGCAAGACGTCGGACCTCGTGCAGGAAATTACCGCCGCGTCCGAGGAACAGTCGTCGGGCGTGAGCCAGATCAATGCCGCGATGACGCAGCTGAGCCAGACCACGCAGCAGAACGCATCGAGCTCGGAAGAACTCGCGGCCACGGCCGAAGAGATGAGCGGCCAGGCCGAGCAGCTGCGCAACACCATCAGCTTCTTCCGCATCTCGGGCATGGCCGATGCGCGCCGGACGCGCGCCACGGCACGCAAGCCGGCCAAGACCGCCGCCCGCAAGGCTGCGCCGGTGCTGGACCTCGCGATGGCGGATGGGGACATGATGGACGGCGGCATCGACGAGCGTTCGTTCGCCCGTTACTGAGCGAGCGGAGCAGAACAATGACCAACGCGATGACCGGCGTCGTGGCATCGACCGGTGGACTGGCCGAGACCACCCAGTATCTGACCTTCCAGCTTGGCGGGGAGATGTTCGCCATCGGCATTCTCGCCATCAAGGAGATCATCGAGTACGGCACGCCGACCGTGGTGCCGATGATGCCCCCCACCGTGCGCGGCGTGATCAACCTGCGCGGCGCGGTGGTGCCCGTCATGGACCTGCAGGCGCGCTTCGGCCAGCCGTCCAGCCCCGTGGGCAAGCGCACCTGCATCGTGATCGTCGAAGTCCCCGCCGGCGAGGAGTACCAGGTGGTGGGCGTGGTGGTGGACGCGGTGAATGAAGTCGTCGATATCGGCCCGTCCGACATCGAGCCCACACCGTCGTTCGGCGCGCGTATCCGCACGGACTTCATCGAAGGCATGGGCAAGGTCAAGGGCAGGTTCGTGATTCTGCTGAACCTCGAGCGCGTGCTGTCGCTCGAGGAAATGGCAACACAGCTGGCAACGCAGCTGGCAACGCTCGCGCAGCAGCCGGTGGAAGCCTGATCGCGCACGCATCATGCAACAGTTCATGCTCACCGATCAGGACTTCGGCAACTTCCAGCGCTTTATCTTCGAGGCGGCGGGCATCACGCTCTCCCCCGCGAAGAAGGCGCTGGTGTGCGGCCGGCTGGCCAAGCGCGTGCATGCGCGGCAACTGGGAAGCTATGCGGCGTATTTCGACCTGCTGCGCAGCCGCCGCGACCTCAGGGAAGTCCAGGTCGCGGTGGATCTGCTGACGACCAACGAGACCTACTTCTTTCGCGAGCCCAAGCACTTCGATCTGCTGCGCGAAGTCGCCGCGGCGCACGAGGGCGGACGGCCGTTCCGGATCTGGAGCGCCGCCTGCTCGAGCGGCGAGGAAGCCTACAGCATGGCCATGGTACTGGCCGACGGCATGACGGGCCGGCCATTCGAGGTGGTCGGCACCGATATCAGCACGCGGATGCTCGCGCGGGCGCGCACGGGGCACTATCCCGACGCGCGTGCCCGGCTGATTCCGCCCACTTACCTCAAGCGCTTTTGCCTCAAGGGCCAGGGCGAGCACGAAGGCACGATGCTCGTGGACCGCAGCGTGCGGTCCCGCGTGCAGTTCACCCATGCGAACCTCAACGATCGCCTGCCCGATGTGGGCATGTTCGACATGGTGTTCCTGCGCAACGTGATGATCTATTTCAACGGCGCGACCAAGCGCCAGGTGGTGGCGCGCGTGCTGGGCCAGTTGCGGCCGGGCGGCCATTTCTGCATCGGCCATTCCGAGACTCTCAATGACGTGAGCGACGCGGTGGAGCAGATCGCACCGTCGGTCTACCGCAAGCCGCTATGAACGCCACGCAACCTATCCGTGTGCTGGTCGTCGACGACTCGGCCGTCGTGCGGCAGGTGCTGGTCGGACTGCTCACCGCGGCGCCGGGTATCGAGGTCCTGCACGCGGTGGCCGACCCGCTGCTCGCCATGGAACGCATGCGCGTGCAGTGGCCGGACGTGATCGTGCTCGATGTGGAAATGCCGCGCATGGACGGCATTACGTTCCTGCGCAAGATCATGGCCGAGCGCCCTACCCCCGTGGTCATCTGCTCCACGCTGACCGAGAAAGGCGCCAGGACGACGATGGAGGCGATGGCGGCCGGCGCGGTGTCCATCGTCACCAAGCCGAAGCTCGGGCTCAAGCAATTCCTGCAGGAAGCGGCCGACGAGCTGATCGCCACGGTGCGCGCGGCCGCGCGCGCCAATGTGCGCAGGCTGGTGCCGCGCACGGGTCCGGCGGCACCGGTCGCGCCGACGGCCAAGCATTCGGCCGATGTCATTCTGTCGGCGGGCCTGCCGCCCGGCGCGACGCGCGCGATGGCGCAGACTACCGAGCGCGTGGTGGCCATCGGCACGTCCACCGGCGGCACGCAGGCGCTCGAACAGGTGCTGACGGCCCTGCCGCGGGTCTCCCCGGGCATCGTGATCGTGCAGCATATGCCCGAGAAGTTCACGGCGGCGTTCGCGGCGCGACTCGATGCGTTGTCGGCCATCAGCGTCAGGGAGGCACAGACCAACGACCGTGTGGTGCCCGGCCGGGCGCTGATTGCGCCGGGCGGACGGCATCTGCTGCTACGCCGCAGCGGCGCGCAGTACTTCGTCGAGGTCGTCGATGGCCCGCTCGTGAACCGTCACCGGCCCTCGGTCGATGTGCTGTTCCGCTCGGTCGCCAAATGCGCCGGGGCCAACGCGCTGGGCATCATCATGACGGGCATGGGCGACGATGGCGCGGCGGGCCTGCTCGAGATGCGCACCGCGGGGGCGCGTACGGTGGCGCAGGACGAGGACAGCTGCGTGGTGTTCGGCATGCCGCGCGAGGCCATCAAGCGCGGCGGCGTCGATCGCACCGTACCGCTCTCCGCAATCGCCAGGGAGATTGGCGCTGCGGCATGACGCCGCTTGCTGCAAAATACCGGCCTGGGCCCAAGACCCGTTACCCGTTATCCATGACGACACCCAAGCCGTGACCTACCCCACCGACAATCCCCTGCTCGACGACCTCGGCATCCGCCTGACCAGCGTCACCCATGGTGCCTGCACGCTCGAACTCGATATCGAACCCCGCCACCTGAACCGCCAGGGCTCGCTCCAGGGCGGCGTGAGCGCCACGCTGCTCGATGCCGCCTGCGGTTACGCCGGCCTGCAGGGCGAGGACGGCAAGATGGGCAACGCGGTCACGCTGATGCTGACCATCAGCTATCTGGGCCGCGTCAGCACCGGCCGTGTCCGCGCGACCGCGCACGTCACCCGCGCGGGCCGCAGCATCTATTTCTCGTCGGCCGAGCTCACGGCCGAGAATGGCGACCCGATCGCCACCGCGCAAGGCACGTTCAAGCGCTCCCGCGAGGCCGCCGGCACCTGACCCGGCGCTTCTCGCCTATATTGACTGAGGGCCGACGGACGGCCCCCTCAGTCGGGAGAACGCTGGCGATGCGCGAGGAAACGCAGGATGACCGACCGGACGACGAGAGCGTACGCAACCACCCGCGCTATGCCCAGATGTTTCCGGTGCTCACCGAGGCCGAGCTCGATCGCGTGCGGCGTTTCGGCACGCTGACTCACCACGCCGCCGGCGAATATCTCTATCGCGCCGGTAACCTGTGTCCGGGCGTATTCGTGTTGCTTGCGGGCAAGGTGCGCATCATCGGCCGCGATGGCCTGGGTCACGAGCGTGTGGTGCATACCTATACGCAGCGGGGCGAATTCACGTCCGACGTCACGCAGTTGTCGAGCAAACCCGCCGTGGTCGATGCGCACGTGATCGAGGACGTGCAGGCGATGCTGCTGCGCCCCGACGAACTGAGCGCGCTGATGATCGGCGAGGCCGATATCGGCGAGACGCTGATGCGCGCGCTGATCCTGCGCCGCGTGCTCGTCATCGAACGCGGGCATGGCGTGATTCTCGTAGGCTCGGGCGAGGATGCGCGGCTCCAGGCACTGCAGAATTTCCTGCGGCGCAATGCGTTTCCCTACGTCACGCTCGACGCCACGCACGAGTCCGATGCCATTGCGCTGCTGGAACGGCTGACGCCCGCGCCCGACGACTTCCCGATCGTCGTCTGCCCCGACGGCTCGGTCATGCGCAATCCCGATCCGGGCCAGCTGGCATCGTGCCTCGGCCTGATTCCGGAGTTCGATCCGAGCTATGTCTACGACGTGACCGTGGTGGGCGCCGGGCCGGCCGGACTCGCGACGGCCGTGTACGCGGCGTCCGAAGGCCTGTCCGTGGCCGTCTTCGACTGCCGCGCGCCCGGCGGGCAAGCGGGCACCAGCGCGCGTATCGAGAACTACCTTGGCTTTCCGACGGGCATTACCGGCCATGCCCTGGCCGGGCGCGCGTTCGTGCAGGCGCAGAAATTCGGCGCGCATATCGGCATCCCGTGCGAGGTCCGCGCGCTGCACTGCGACCGCTCGCCTCTTGGCATCGAATTCGACGATGGCTGCCATATCCAGTCCCGCACCGTCGTCATCGCCTGCGGCGCCGAATACCGGCGGCCCGGCGTGGCCGATCTCGAACGGTTCGAGGGCAATGGCGTCTACTACTGGGCCACGCCGATCGAGGCGCGGCTGTGCCGCACGGAGTCCGTGCTGCTGGTCGGCGGCGGCAACTCGGCCGGCCAGGCCGTCGTGTTCCTGTCCGCGCACGCCGAGCACGTGCATATGTTCATCCGCGGCGGCAACCTCGAACACAGCATGTCGCGCTACCTCGTGGAGCGCGTGCGCGCGTTGCCGAACGTCACCCTCCACATGGGCGTCGAACTCACGGCCCTCGAGGGGACGACGCGTCTCGAGCGCGTCCACTATCGCGGCGCCGGTGGCATCGAGGGCAGCATGACCACGCACCATCTGTTCGTATTCATCGGCGCCGACCCGAATACGCGCTGGCTGCGGCCAAGCGGCGTGCTGTTCGACGACAAGGGCTTTGTGCTCACGGATTACAACCTGCCCGCCACGGCATCCGCCCCCAGCGGTCCGCCGTTGCTGCTGCAGACCAGCGTGGAAGGCGTGTTCGCGATCGGCGACGTGCGCTCGGGCTCGACCAAGCGCGTGGCGTCGGCGGTCGGTGAAGGCGCGGCCGTGGTCGCGCAGCTGCACCGTTTTCTTGCCATGCAGCGCGCGCCCGGGTAGACGGGTTCAGCCTTCGAGCCGCTTCACCACCTCGTCCGTGGTCCACAGGCCGTTGGCGATAAACCGGAAGTTGATCAGCGCGGCCAGATAGCCATCGCCCTCCGGCACCTTGGGACCCGCGATCGCATCGCGCACCACGCCCACTTCGAAGCCCTGCTCGAGCAGATCGCGCAGATGCGATTCCACGCACAGGTTGGCGGCCATGCCGGTCAGGATGACCTGATCGACATGGCGCTTGCGCAGTTGCAACGTCAGATCGTTGACCTGCGGGCCATACAGCTTGTGTGTCGAGCAGATGATGGTCTTGCCGTCCTCGATATAAGGCTTGAGCTCGGGCAGGAAGTCGGCGCCCGAATCGCGAAACCCTTCCAGCGTCAGCGCACCGGGGCGATCGAACATGCCGAGCCCGTGCTGGAGCACCTCGCCCGGGCCCTGGAACGCGCCCTCGTGGTCATGCGGGTAGTAGTAGTGCGGCGACACGGCCACGGGCAGCCCGGCCTGCTTGGCGGCACGGAACAGGCGCGCAAGGTTCGGCACGAGGTTCTGCTCGGTCACGCTCTCGCCCACGAGGGGCCACGCGGCGCCATGGGGGCTCATGAAGTCGATCTGCGGATCGATCACGACGAGCGCGGCGCGCTTCGGATCGAGTTTCATCGTGTGCTTCGGCAGCGCGGCGTTGGCGGGGTCGGCGTACTGAGGCAGCTTGGGCGTATTGCACATGGTGGTTCTCCGGTGAAAAAGGCGGGTCAATTTATAGATGACCAGTCGCTTTATTAAAAGGCAAAAAAAGAGACGTGCCCCAAGGCGCGTCCCGGTGGTACCTCGTCGTCAGGCCAGCAGTCTCGGCAACACGATCCGCTCGAAGCGCAGATACGGGTCGCGATTGCGCTGCACCTTTGCGCGCAGCACGGCGCCTTCCCAGGCCTCGATCAGCACGCCGGCCACATCGTGGGCGCGCTCGCCGGTACCGATATGCGACAGCGCGGCCACGCAATCGGCCAGCGCCTCTTCCCAGCGCTGGAACAACTGCATCAGCCGGCGCCGGGCGTCGTCGCTTTCGGTCGCGAGTTCGAGGGACAGGTTGCCGACCAGGCAGCCCTGCGCGAAGTTATGCTGACCGTGGTCGTCGGCCAGTGCGCGGAAAAACCGCGCCAGCCGCGCGGCGGGCGCCTGCGACGTATCGCGCAGCAGCGGGAAATGCCGGGTCTCGATGCCGAGCCAGTACTGCTCCAGCAGCTCGATGGCGAATGCCTCCTTGCTGTCGAAGTAGTTGTAGAACGAGCCCTTGGGCACACCGGCGGCGGCCGTGATGTCCTGCACGCCGGAGCCGTTGAAGCCGCGGCTGTGGACGACCTGCCCGCCGGTGGCGAGCAGCCGGGCGCGCACGTCGGGGTTGGGGGGTCTTGGCATGGGATGACCGGCGAATGGCTAACGATGGTTAGCAAGATAGTCGGTCATCTATTTATTGTCAACACCCGCGTGCAACGCCGCGCTCCGCCTATCGCCCGGTGAAGCGCGCCGGCCGCCGCTCGATAAAGTGCGCGACGCCTTCCGTGAAGTCTTCGCTCTGGATGCTCTCGAACATCTCGGCGTTGGCCACGCGCGTGGCGTCGGCCAGCGACTGGAACGGCTGCTCCCACAGCTGGCGCTTGATCACGCCGATCGACCGTGGCGACACGTTCTCGGCAAGGTCGTCCGCATAGGCGACGGTCTCGGTCATCAGCGCATCCGCGTCGTAGACACGATCGACGAGGCCCATGCGCAGCGCTTCGTCGGCCAGCACCTTGCGCGCCGAGTACAGCAGGTCGGCCGCATGGCCGGGTCCCACCACGCGCGGCAGCATCCATCCGATGCCATGCTCGGCGATCAGCCCGCGTCGCGCGAACGCCGTGCTGAACGCGGCCTTCTCGCTGGCAAATCGCATATCGCTATAGAGCGCGAATACAAGGCCGAGGCCGGCCGCGGCGCCGTTGATCGCGGAGATGACGGGCTTTCGCAGCGCGGGGAAGTAACCGTAGCGCGTCTGGTAGTCCGCGCGCCGGTTCATGTCGAATGGACGCATCCAGCGCGCCGCGCGGATATCGTCGGGCGGCAGGATCTCCAGCGCGTTGATGTCCATGCCCGCGCAGAACCCCTTGCCCGCGCCCGTGAGCACGATCACGCGAACTTCCTCGTCGCGGTCGAGCGCTTCCATCGCATCGCGCAGTTCGGTCTCCATGACCTGCGTGAGCGCATTGAGCTTGTCGGGGCGGTTCATCGTGACGATGGCCACGCGGTCGCTACGGCCGGCCAGCGTGACCGTCAGTTCCTGATATGTTTTCTGGCTCATCGTTCGGTTCCTCTTTCCTTTATGGCAACTGCACCGCGCGCGGCTCGACGAACTCCTCGAGCCCAAAGACACCGCCCTCCCGGCCCATGCCGGACAGGCCAAACCCGCCGAACGGCGCCGCGGGGTTGAAGCGCGCACCGTTGACGTCCACCTGCCCCGCCCGCAGCGCATCGGCCACGCGGGCCCCCGTGGCATCGTCGGCCGCCCATACCGTAGCGGCCAGGCCGTAAGGCGTGCCGTTGGCGAGCGCGATCGCTTCTTCGACCGTGTCATAGCACTGCACCGCGAGCACCGGGCCGAAGACTTCCTCGTTGGCCAGGCGGCTATCGGCGGGCACGTTGCCGTAGACCGTGGGCGCGACAAAGAAGCCGTGCGCGGGCACGGGCGCATCGGGACCGCCCGCGATACGGTCGAATCCCGCGCGTTCGGCTTCGGCCAGATGCGCGTGCACACGTTCGCGCTGCGTAGCCGAGAGCAATGGTCCGATGCGCGTGTTCGCGTCGGCCGGATCGCCGAGTGTCATGGCCGCTACCGCCTGCTCGAGCCATGCGCGGCATTCGGGATAGGCCTCGCGGGCGACGATCAGCCGCGTGGTCGCGCTGCATGTCTGTCCCGAATTGAGGAAACACGATGCCACGGTAGCCTTGACCGCCTTTTGCAGATCGGCGCCGGGCAGCACGACGGCCGCGGACTTGCCGCCCAATTCCATCGACACGCGCTTCATGTCGCCGGCGGCCGTGGCGGCGACCTTGCGGCCCACGGCGGTCGAGCCCGTGAACGACACCATCCGCACGTCGGGATGCGACACCAGCGCGGCGCCGAGCGCGGCGCCGCCCGACACGATATTGAGTACGCCGGCCGGCAGTTGCGCGGCCTCGCACGCGGCAATCAGATGCTGCGTCGCGGACGGCGCGAGCTCGGACGGCTTGAGCACGACCGTGCAGCCCGCGAGCAGCGCCGGGGCGACCTTGCCCGTGATCTGGTGCAGCGGATAGTTCCACGGCGTGATGGCGGCGACCACGCCGACGGGCGCCATCGTGATGCGGGAATGGGCGACCTGCCGGACGAACGCGAAGTCGTCGGCGAGCGCGGCGGTGGCGCGCCATGCCGCGATTGGCGCGTCAACCTGAATGCGGCGCGACAGTTTCAGCGGCATGCCGACTTCGCGCGAAATATCCTCCGCCAGCTCGGATGCGCGCGATTCCAGCGCATCGGCCAGCGCAAGCAGGTATTGCGCGCGCGCGCCGGGGCTCAGCGTCTGCCATGCGTGCGCGGCCTTCGTTGCGGCGCGCACGGCCGCGTCCGCGTCGGCTGCGCCGCCGAGCCGCACGTCCACGCGCGGCGCTTCGGTGGCGGCATCGAGCACGCGCACGACCTCGCCGCTTTCGATCGGACGGCGCGCGCCGTCGATATAGTGTTCCGACAATTGCTTCACATTCACTCCCTACCTGGTGTTGCGTTGTTCGAGAAACCGCGCCATGACGCGCTGCGGTTCGCCATCGGCGTAGCATTCGAGCTGGGCGCGGATACCTGCCACGGCGGCATCGTCGAAGCCCGGCTGCGTCATCGCGCGCAGGCGCTGCTTGGAGAGGCGCACCGCCGTGGGGGGCAGTGCAGCGAGCGTGCGCGCACGGGCCAATGCGGCCGGCATCAGATCCGCTTCGGCGTGCAGGGCCGTGACCAGTCCCATCTCGTAGGCGCGCTGGCCGCTGACCAGTTCGCCCGACAGCGACATCTGCACGTTGTGTGTGTGGCCGACGTGCAGCGTCATCAGGTACGACCCGACGATGCTGGCGAGGCCGGCCTTCACCTCCGGCTGTCCCCATCGGCTCTCCGGCGTGGTCAGCCGGAAGTCCGCGCAGAGTGCCACCTGGAAGCCCGCGCCGGCGGCCACGCCGCGCACGGCCACGACGGATGGCTTGTCGAGGTCGCGCACGGCCTGGTACATCGCGCGCTGGCGTTCGAGCCATGGCACGATCTGCTGCCACGAGACTTCGGCGGCCTCGTCGAGGTCCTGCCCCGCGCAGAATGCGCGCTCGCCCGCGCCGGTCAGGACCAGCGCGCGGATGCCGGTATCGGCGTTGAGCGCGCCCAGCGTGTCGATGAGCGCCTGGCGCAGCGCGCCATTCACGGCGTTCATGCGCGTGGGGCGGTTCAGTATGACGATGGCGATATCGCCGTCGCGTTCGACGCGCACCACGTCATGGCTGTCTTGCTTTGCATCGCTCACGATCAGGTCTCCTCGTGCAGTTGGACGACGGCATCGACAGCAACTACGCCCTCGCCGGCCGCCATCACCATCAGGGGATTGATATCGACCGAGCGCAGCGTGTTGCGATGGCGCAGGGCCCAGTCGCCGAGCGCCACGGCGGCGGTGGCGAGCGCATCGAGGTCGAGCGCCGGGATGTCCCGATAGCCCGCGAACAGCGGGGCCACGCGCAGCCGCGCGCAGGCGGCCCTGGCGTCGTCGACCGTGAACGGCGCGAGCAGGGTCACGATGTCCTTGCGGAGTTCCAGCAGCGTGCCGCCCTCGCCGATCATCACGAGGGGGCCGAACATCGGGTCGACGGAGACGCCGAGTGCGAATTCGTGCCGGCCCTTGACCATTTGCGCGACCACGACTTGCGGTTCTGTGACCTCCAGTGTGCGCAACGTGTCGAGACACGCGCGCGCGGCGGCTTCGACTTCGGCCGGGGTGCTCAGGCGCAGATGCACGAGGCCGTGCTCGCTCTTGTGCGGCACCGATGCCGCGCAACCCTTGACCACGACGGCTCCTGCGCCATCTGCGCGCATCGCCTCGAACGCGGCGACGGCCGCATCGGCACTCGCGCAGCGGCGGTACGACACGGTCGGCACACCGGCCTCGGCCAGCAGCGCGAGACTGCGCGCCTCGTCCTGCAGACCATGGCCGTCCAGCGGCAGCGGCGCGGACGGGACGGGCTTCATGACGACCCGTGCGGTGCGCTGCCGGTGCATCGCATACTGCGCCAGCGCCGCCACCGCATCCGCCTCGGTCACGAACGTCGGCACCCCGTGCCGCGTAAATACTTCCCGCACACCCTGCTGCGGCGCGCTGGCCACCAGCGGCTTGCGGTGCGCCGCGCTGAACGCCGCCGCATCGCGCGCCAGCGCTTCCACGTCA
This sequence comes from Cupriavidus sp. OTU4054, assembly GCF_038440175.1. NCBI lineage: Bacteria > Pseudomonadati > Pseudomonadota > Betaproteobacteria > Burkholderiales > Burkholderiaceae > Cupriavidus > Cupriavidus sp. OTU4054. Next base: position 23,053 of record NZ_JASATF010000007.1, on the reverse strand, counting down.
TACCCGGGCCCCGCCACCGGGATGCCGATCATCACCATGTCCGCCGCAGGATCCGCGCCCAGCGCGTTGAGCACCCGCGGGAACATGTCGCCCTTGCCGAGCAGCGCGGCCGTCATGTCCAGCGGATTGTTCGCGGTGCCGAACTCGGGCAGGATCTCGCCGAGCGCCCGCAGCGTGTCGTCCTGCAACGCCGTCAGCGGCAGCGCATGCCGCTCCGCCAGATCGGCCGCCATCACCCCCACCGCGCCGCTATGGCTCATCACCACCGTGCGGCCCTGCCCCGGCGCGTGGTCCTGCAGATACAGCGGCACCGCGCGCACGAGTTCGCCGATATCGCCCGCGCGCCAGATGCCATGCGCGACGAGAAACGCATCGATCGCCGCGTCGTTGCCGACCAGCGCGCCCGTATGCGAGGCGGCCGCCTGCGCCCCGCGCGCACTATTGCCGGCCTTGATCGCAACGATGCTCGCACCGCGCGCCCGCGCCGTGGCCGCCGCACGCGCCAGGGCTTCGGGATTCGAGATCGTTTCCAGATAGACGAGAATCAGCCGCACCTCGGGATCGCCCGCCACCGCCGCCGCGATCGCACACGCATCGAGGTCCGCATCGTTACCGGTGGCCACGAGGTATCGCACGCCGTGCCCGGCCTGCCGCAACAGCGCATACGGCATCACGCTGGCCGCGCCGCTCTGGCTGATGATGGCGATGGGGCCGTCCTGCGGCGCCACCTCCATGAACATCGTCGAAAAGTTGAGCACCGCGCCGCTGGCAAAGTTCGCGGTGCCCTGCGCGTTCGGGCCGACCAGACGCATGCCGCCCGCATTGGCGATGCGCACGAGTTCCTGCTGCCGCGCACGCCCGGCCGCGCCGGTCTCGGCGAAGCCCGAGGCCATGATCACGGCCGCCTTGACGCCCGCATCGGCACAAAGCTTCACCTGCTCGAGCGTGGCGTCGCCCGACACCGCGACGATGGCCGCTTCAGGCGTCTTGCCGAGCGCCACGAGGTCGGCGAGGGTCGCGTGCGCGGGCAGGCCCTGAATGACGTGACGCCCCGGATTGACCGGCAGGATCTCGCCCGTATAGCCAAACGTGCGCATGTAATGGATGGGTCGGCCACCGACCTTGTTGGGATTGTCCGAGGCGCCGATCACGGCAACGGAGGCCGGGTGGAACAACGCCCCGAACGTGTCGTCCATCGCGTCCTCCAGCGGCGCAAGCAGGGTGTCAGTCAACGGTCGCTCCCGATTGCTTCACCACGGGGCCCCACTTGGCCGCGTCGTGCTGGATCAGCTTTGTGAAATCCGCGGGCGTGCCCGGCAGCGGACGCGCGCCGAGCGCGGCCAGCTGCGTCTGCACGTCCGACTGTCCGAGCACGGTCTGCAGCTCGGCATTGAGGCGCTTGATCGCATCGGGCGGCGTGCCCTTCGGCGCCGAAAGGCCGAACCAGATCGTCACGTCGAAACCGGGCAGCCCCGCTTCCGCGACGGTCGGCACCTTCGGCAGCGCCTCCGACCGCGTGGTGCCGGTGACGCCGAGCGGCTTGACCTTGCCGCTGCCGATGTACTGCACCTGGCTGGATACCGTGTCGAACATCATCGAGATGCGCCCGCCGAGCAGGTCCGTGAACGCCGCGGCCGAGCCCTTGTACGGCACGTGCACGATATCGATGCCGGCCATCGACTTGAACAGTTCGCCCGACAGATGGTTGGAGCTGCCGTTGCCTGCGGAGCCGAACGTCAGCGAGCCGGGCTTCTGCTTCGCGAGCGCAATCAGCTCCTTCACGTTGTTGACGGGCAGGCTGTTCGGCACCACGAGCACGTTGACCGTGGCGGCGACGGAGCCCACGGCGTCGAACGCCTTGACCGGGTCCACCTTGAGGGCGCGGTACAGCGACGGATTGATTGCCATCGTGCCCGTGGTCGAGAAGAACAGCGTGTAGCCGTCGGGGGCGGACTGGGCCACCGCTTCGGTGGCGATCGTGCCGCCCGCGCCGCCGCGGTTGTCGATGACGACGGGCTGGCCCAGCTGCTGCGACAGGTGCTGGCCGATCAGGCGCGCCATGGCGTCGGTGGGACCGCCGGCCGGGAACGGCACGACGAGGCGAATCGGTTTGCCCGGGTAGGCGCCGGAGGCGAAGGCGTTGCCGGCGGCCAGCGGCGCGGCGGCAATCAGCAGGGCGCAGAGCGGTCGGCGCCATGCGCGAAGCATGTGGGTAAAGCGCGGCATGTTGTCTCCATATCGTTTTTTGCCCTTCTTGGCTGTCCGAAGGGATGACGTCAGTGTATGGAGTCTCTTGGCAATGCAAAAGCGTACAATCCGCGATATCTGATATCTATTTTCTGGATGGATAGTTCATGAACCTCAAGCAGCTGGAAACGGTCGCGCTGGTGGCCGAACTCGGCTCCCTGTCGCGCGCGGCGCGGGCGCTGGGCATCGCGCAGTCGCTGGTCAGCCGCGCGATTGCGCAGATCGAGGGGGAATGGGGAGACCGGCTGTTCGAGCGGACGGGGCGCGGTGTGGTGCTCTCGGAATTCGGGCAGCGGATCGTGCCGCATGTGCGGCTGCTGCTCGATCAGTCGGCGCGATTGCAGGACGAGGTCAAGGATGCGGCGGGCATTCCGGTGGGGCTCGTCAAGATCGGGGTATTACCGTCGATGGCGCCGCGGCTGGTGCCCGCGCTGTTCGAGGATCTGCGGTCGCTGGCGCCGGGAGTACGGCTGCATGTGGCGGAGGGGTTCAGCGGGCAGCTCGACGAGGCGCTGGAGTCGGGGCGGATCGATCTGGCACTGATCAACCGGTATAGCCCGGGGCCACGGCAGGACGAGGATGTGCTGGCGCAGGTGCCGACCTATCTGATCTGCACGCCGGCGCATCCGTTTGCGAGGTTGTCGCAGCTGGCGTTTCGGAAGCTCGATGGCATTCCGCTGGTGTTGCCGCCGTCGCCGAACGGGTTTCGGTCGATTCTCGACCAGCATGCGCGGCGGCTCGGCATCTCGCTCGATGTGGCGCTGGAGGTGGAGTCGCTGAGCACGATGAAGGAGGTGGCGCTATCGGGCTGCGCGCTGACGATTCTGCCGCGGCTGGCGGTGGCACAGGATATGGAAGCCGGCCGGCTGGCGGCCGTGGAAATCGTCGATCCCCGCATGCCACGCGATATCGCAATGGGCGTGACGCGCCACCACCCACTCTCGCGCGCGGCGCGGCTCGTGTTGTCGCGGCTGCACGACCTCGTACCGCGTGTGGCTAGCGGTGCGCTGTGACGAGGGGCGGTCCGCCAGCGGACGCGCGGCGCGAGGTCGACGCAAGCCGCGCGAGTCGCGAAGGCCATGCGCCTTGGGCCGTCGTGGGCAGTGGGCCGCTCGACTGTGGGCTCGTTATGTGGCCAGGCGGCGGGTCTGCCGCAGCATGACACCGCGGTCGAGTAGCCATACCGCGAGCATCGTGGCGCCCATCATCGGGAAGATCGCGCCAAGGAGCCCGAGGCCGGTGACCCACGCGCGCATCGGCGGGACCGCGGAGGGATAGCTCGGCGCCGCGAGCGCGCGGGCGGGCCGGCGCTTCCACCACATCACGAAGCCGCTGATCGCGAGCCCCATCAGGCCGAGGGAAATCGCCGCGCATACGATCTGGTTGGCCATGCCGAAGTAGCGGCCCATATGCAGCGAGGTGCCATACGACACCGCGCGCGCGACTGGGCCGTAGTCCGCGTAAGAGATATCGCGCACGATGCGGCCGTCGTGCGGGTCGATATGCAGCGTGCGTTCGGCCTGCGGGTCGGCGGGGAAGCACGACACGGTATAGACCGCGTTGGGCCGGGTCGGCAACGCGACCTGGCAACCGCTACCGGCCCCGCGCGCGGCGGCGATCTGGACGACCTGGTCGAGTGTCAGCGTTGCGGGCTGGCCGCTGGCGTTGGGCACTTGGGTCAGGCCCGTGGCCCACGGTAGCTCGGATAGCGGCAGCGATTCCATCGTCTGCCCGGCGGCACCGGTCATGGCACTACCGCCCGCGCCTGCGGCACGCGGGCCGTTGCCATCGGCGATGGCTTGCCCGCCCGTCATGGTGCCTGCATGGCCAGCGTGGGTCATGGCATTGCCACCCTCGCCTGCGGCGCGCGGGCCGTTGCCATCGGCGATGGCTTGCCCGCCGGTCGTGGTGCCTGCATGGCCAGTGTGGGTCATGGCATTGCCGCCCGCGCCTGCGGCACGCGGGCCGTTGCCATCGGCGATGGCTTGCCCGCCGGTCGTGGTGCCTGCATGGCCAGTGTGGACCATGGGGCTGGTCGTGAGGCTGGTCGTGGGGACGGTCGTGGGGCTGCTCGTGGGGACGGGCTCCGCGCCCGTGTGCGCGGCATGGCCCGTGTGCGCGGCATGGCCGGTGTGCCCGGTATGGCTCGTGTGCTCGCTATGGTTGGCCGCATGGCCGGCCGCCTGTGCCGGCCCATGTCCCTCATGCCCGCCGCCGGCAGCCGGCCGCCCCAGATTCGCCTTCGTCGCCAGCGCCTTGAACTGCTGCCCCCACGACGCCGTCCACGGCAACCCCGACAACACGAACGCCAACGCCCCCACCGCAAGCCACGCGCCCAGCACGCTGTGCAGTTCCTTCCACCACCCGCGCTTGCCACCCGCCGGCCGCATCGCAAACGCCCCCGCCCTCCTCTCGCGCAGGCGCGGCCACCACATCGCAATCCCGGTGGCCAGCATCACCAGCACCCAGCAGCCCGCCAGCTCCATCAGCAGTTCGCCCGGCTTCCCTACCAGCAACGCGCGATGGAGCATCCGCACCTGCTTCATCAGGCGGTCCTCCACACTCAGCGTCCCAAGCCGCTCGCCCGTATAGGGATTCAGATACACGCTCTCGCTCTGCCCCGGTCCGAGCCGGAACACGAACTCCGCGCTCGCGCCCGGGTTCGCATTGACCGCATAGGTCGTGGCCACCGCCCCCGCCGGCGCGCCCGCGCGCGCACGGTCCAGCAGCGTCTGCGCAGGCAAAGGCTGCCCAGCCGGCTCCACGCGCAGCCACTGCGGATACAGCAGCGGCTCGATCTGCGGCTGAAAGCAATAAATCGTGCCCGTCACCGCAAGCACGATCAGAAACGGCATGACGAACAGGCCGGCATAGAAATGCCAGCGCCAGAGCATGCGATAGGCGGAAGACGCCGCATTGGCGGCAGGAGCGTGTGAGGACAAGATATTCGGGACGGAAAGTCGTGAAGCGAAGGATACTCAGTTTCGCGCGGAATTTCGCCGTGCCCGAATGTCACACCCCGCGCGGCAGCGGGGCGAATGTGGACACGCTAGGACGCAGCGCATCCGGCGCCAGGGCAACCGCCTGCCGATAGCTGGACGGCGTCCACCCCGTGTTGTCGCGCATGAACCGCGTGAAATGCGGCGGTGCGTTGAACCCGAGTTCGTAAGCGATATCGGCAATCGAACGCGAGCTATCGAGCAACAGCGCAAATGCCATCTCCAGCCGGCGCATGTTGTAGAACGCGCGAGGCGGCAGCCCGGTGGCGCGACGGAACAGCGTAAAGAAGTGCCGCTCCGACACGTCGTACCGGCGCGCCGCATCGCCAATCTCGCGAAACGTGTTCAGCTCCCCAAAGACCAGCGCGTTGGCCTCGGCGCGAATGGAAGGCGCCTGCGCATCGTCGGCCGGTGCCGACGGCAACGGCCCACGTTCCATCGCGGCATGCGCCACCGCGCCAAACACCGCATCGACGCACTGCCGGACCGCCACCGCGCCGGGGTCCTGCACCGTCATCGCATCGACGAGTTCGCGCAACGCCGCGCGCGCATCGCGCGCCAGCGCGATCGGTACATTGGGTCCCGCGGTACCCGGCGCGGGCATGGCCAGGCCCGCGCGCGCCGCCAGCGAGGCCGAGGCCTTGATCAGCACCGACCCCGGCAATCCCCGCGCGCCACCGCCCTCGCCCGCGCGCGGAATCGCGTAGATCTGCCGCGGCCGCAACAGGATGGCATCGTGCGGCAACAGCCGACGCGCATGGCCATCGATCAGCACATCGAGCGGCGCCTCATCGACGTTGGCCAGAACCTGCTCGCAATCGCGCGTGTGCGGCGCGAAGACGACGTCGGGCGCCAGCAGCGACACGCGGCCGAACGCACCCCCGAGGTATCCCAGATGGGCACCATGTGGCGTATCGAACGGGGCAGCGTGCTGCGGCAAGGCCATCGTCGGCATTCGCTCCCTAATCGGCCGCCACGAGCCGCCCGTCGGCGGTCAGCCGCGACCACGTCTTTTTCTCGATCTGCACGGTGCGCGCCAGTTGCGCGCTGCTGGTATCGGGCACTTCCGCGCCCCACTGTGCGACGGTATCGCGCACGGCAGGCTCCACCGATACCGCCTGAATCTGCGCGGAGAGTCTGGCCAGCACATCGGCCGGCACGCCCTTCGGCGCGAACAACGCGATCCACGAAGCGATGTTCGGCAGCCCGGGCACGCCCGCTTCACCGAGCGTCGGCACTTCGGGCACGGCCTTGCTGCGCGCCGTGGTGCTGACGGCCAGCGCTTCGAGCTTGCCCGAACGGATCTGCGGCAATGCCGTCACCAGCGAAATGATCGCGATATCGACATCGCCCGCGAGCACGGCCTGCAGCTGCCGCGCACCGGTAGCATACGGCACGTGCACGACATCGACGTTCCCGTTCTGCTTGATCAGTTCGCCAAGGAAATGCATGCCGGTACCGATGCCCGGCGACGCGTAATTGAGCTTGCCCGGCCGCTCGCGCGCGGTGCCGAGGAACTTCTCGAACGTGCCGAAGCGTCCGGCCTGCGCGACGATCACGTATGGCGTGGCCGCAATCTGCCCGACCGGCTGCAATTCGCCTTCCGGATCCACATTGCCGGCGCGCGAGGCCCATGATGTCGTGATCGATGTGCCCGTGGCCAGCAACGTGTAGCCATCCTTCGGCGCCCCACGCACCTGCCGCGCCGCGATCTCGCCGCCGGCACCGGACTTGACCTCGAGCACCACGGGCTGGCCGAGCCGTTTGGAAAGTTCCTGCGAGTAGAGATGCGGCGCGTTTGCGGGAAAGCCGTCGCCCCAGGGCATGAGGATGCGGATGGGCTTGTCCGGATAGGTCTGCGCGTGGACGGCCACGCTCGCGAGCGACAGCGCGAGCGTGATCAGCGACGAGATCAGCGACGAGAGCAGATACGAGAGGCGGGCCGCATGGCGGCGGGCGATATTCACAATGACTCCTGCGGATGACTGGCACACGGGGTACCGGGTGCGAGCCATTCTATGAATCATAAGGTCGTGGCACTTACCGCCGGATGAAGCCGCTTAGACCGATTTCGCGCTTGCTTATAACAATTTCGCGGCGGATCGGCATTGCATATGCGCCTGGCGCGCATGCGCGCCCGCCGACTTCAGCCGGTGGTAACGCCTTGCGTGGCGCCCGCGCCGACAATGGCCCCGCATCGTTCCTTCGACCCACGACCATTCCTTCGCCGCTCATGACTACCTTGCACGCCCGCGCCCCATTCGCGCGAGCCGAAGACCTGCTCGACGCGCCGCGCGACAACCGGCTGTTTATCGATGTCCGCCTCGGCGACCCCGCCACCGAACTGGAAAGCTACCGCGATGGCCATATCCACGGCGCGGTCCATGCGCAGATCCGCGACGTCTTTGCCGGCCCCCCGACCGCCGCGACCGGCAACCTGCCGCTGCCCGACCCCGTTTCGCTTGCACTCGTGCTCGAGGCCTGGGGCGTGGATGAAGACACCGAGATCGTGCTGTATGGGCCGAACCTCGCGCTGGCCGCGCGTGCATGGTGGGTGCTGCGCTGGGCGGGCCTGAGCCGCGTGCTCGTGCTCGATGGCGGCCTCAAGGCGTGGACGGCGGCGGGCGGCGCGGTCGCGCGCGGCGACGCTGTGCCCTCGCGGCGGATACCCGGCCGTCTGCCGCGGCTCTCGGCGGGCGCACTGCCCGAAGTCGGCGTGGCCGAGCTCGCGTCCACGCCTCCAGCCACGATCGTCGATGCGCGCGATGCCGCGAGCTATCAGGCCGGGCATCTTCCCGGCGCGATCCATCTTGCCGCCGCCGAACACTGGACGCCATCGGGCCTGATGCGCTCGCGCGAGATCCTCGCCACGCGCTATGCGGAGGCCGGCCTCCGGCCCGGCGGCGACATCGCGGTCTATTGCGGCGGCGGCGTGCTTTCCGCGCTGGTCTGGATGACGATGGTCGAGGCCGGCCTGTCGCCGCGGCTCTATGTGGGCTCCTGGTCGGAATGGTCCAGAGACCCTGCCCGCCTCGCGCGATCCGAAACCGGTATCGGCAAGACGGGAGCCACGGCATGACGCAGGTCGATGTGGTCATCTGCGGTGGCGGTCCGGTCGGCCTGTCCCTCGCCTATCTGCTCGGCCGCGCGGGCGTGCGTACCGTGCTGTGCGAGAAGCGCGCGGGCACCACGACCCTGCCGAAGGGGCAGTTCGTGCATGCCTCGACGGCCGAACTCTACCGGCAATGGGGCGTCTGGCAGCAGCTCGACGATGCGGGCTGGCCGATCGGCGCCTCCAATGGACAGGGCTTCTATCTGCGCGTGGCACTCGGCACGGTGGCCGAGGTGCGCCAGTCCGCCGGCGACGATGCGTACTACGCGCGCAAATGGGCGGATCTCTCGCCCGTGTTCCCGCGCAAGATTCCCGCCTCCGACTACGAGGCCGCGCTGCGCAGGCAAGCGGAGGCATGGCCTAACGTCTCGCTACGTTTCGGTACCGAGGTCGTCGATGTCGCGCAGCACGGCGACGCGGTACAGGTGCGCGTGCGTCATGGCGACGACGAACAGGACATCCGGGCGCGCTATGTCGTCGCCTGCGACGGGGCACGCAGTTTCGTGCGCAGCCGCGTGGCCGGTGGCGAGGACCATGGACCGACGTTCGGTAACCAGATCCTGACCGAGTTCCGGGCATCGCTGGACGACACGCTCGGGCAAGACGGCTTTTTTCATTCGTTCGTGCTGGACCCCCGCTACGCGGGATGGTTCGGCAGCAGGCATCCGCAAACGGGCCTGTGGCGCTACAGCTTCCGCCACGACGAAGAGGCGCTGCCCGATGCCGACGATGTGCGCCGGCGCATTCGCGGCGCGCTCGGCATGCCCGATATCGATATCGAGATCGTCGAAACCTACCGCTTCGACTACACGACGGGACTGCTGCGCCGCTGGCGCGAGAACCGTGTGCTGTTCGCGGGCGATGCCGCGCACTGGCATTCGCCATGGGGCGGCTATGGCGCGAACATCGGCGTACAGGATGCCAACAATCTCGCGTGGAAGCTTGCGCTGGTCCTGCGCGGCGCGGCGCCGGAAGCGCTGCTCGATACCTACGAAGCCGAACGCAAGCCACGCGCGCAACTCGCTGTGAAGGCGGCGACGTACAACTCGCTGAATTTTCAGGCGATCGTCCAGGCCACGCTGCTCGGAGAACCGGATGCCGCGCGTACCGGTGCGCTGAGCCCGCAAGGGGTCGCGTTCCTGCGCGATGCGCTCGTGCGGCATGGTGCCAACAGCGTGCTGCATACGGGCTTCCAGCTTGGCACGACCTACGGCGGCGACGAGAGCGACAGGAGAGACGAGAGCGACGGACGTGTTGCCGTGCTGCGGGACGGCGCCATCGCGCCGCCAGCCTCGCTCGAGCACTACGTCGAGAGCACGGTACCCGGCACGCGTGCCCCCCACGTCTGGCTGCGGCGCGACGATGGCACGCTCCTGTCGACTGTGGACCTCTGGCATGGCCGCTTCACGCTGCTCGTGCAGCGCGGCGCGCCGGCCTGGCGTGCGGCCGCGGCACGCGCGCTGGATGCCCTCGATATCGACGTGGACGTCGTGGACCTCGGACCCGACGGTCCATACACACCGGACGCGGAAAAATTCGACCGCCTCTATGCGCTCCATGACGGGGACGCGCTGCTCGTGCGGCCCGACGGCTTTGTCGCGCGGCGCCTGACCGCGCGGACCCCGCCGGGACCGGCGCTCGCGGAAACGCTGCGACGACTGCTCGGCCTCGTCCCTGCCGCGGAGGCGGGGACGGCCGGGGCGGCGATGTCCGCCCAGCCCCGCGCCATAAGCCGCCCAGTGGCAGCGCCGATCGTATAACGGCATGCGAAAACCATCGTTCCGCTTTGGTGCGAGCCCCCCGACAATGGCTCGCTTTCGTGCCGTTATCGGTGTTTTCCCGTATGCCACGCCAGATTCGCCTCAATGCCTTCACGATGAACTGCGTGGTCCACCTCGCCCCCGGGCAGTGGACCGCGGAGAGCGACCGGTCAACCGGCTATCTCGACACCGGTCACTGGGTCGAGCTTGCAAGGCTGCTGGAGCGCGGTCGCTTCGATAGCCTGTTCCTCGGCGATATCACGGGTATCTACGACGTAGCAGGCGGCTCGGCCGAGATGGCACTGCGCACCGCCGCGCAGGTGCCGATGAACGACCCCGCGCCGCTTATCCCGCTCATGGCCCACGCCACCACGCATCTCGGATTCGGCGTCACGCAGTCCGTTTCCTACGAACATCCCTATCTGCTGGCGCGGCGGCTGAACACGCTCGACCATCTGAGCAAGGGCCGCGTGGCCTGGAATATCGTCACGTCGTACCTCGACAGTGGCGCGCGCAGCCTCGGCCTCGATGCGCTGGCCGCGCACGATGCGCGCTACGACCGCGCCGACGAATTCCTCGATGTCTGCTACGCGCTGTGGGAAGGCGGCTGGGAAGACGGCGCCGTGGTGCGCGACCGCGAGACCGGCGTCTATGCGGACCCCGCGCGCATTCACCGCGTGCGGCACGCGGGCGAACACTTCCGTACCGACGGCGTATTCCAGTGCGAGCCGTCGCCGCAACGCACGCCGTTGCTGTTTCAGGCGGGCGGCTCCGACCGCGGCACGCGCTTTGCCGCGCGCCATGCCGAATGCATCTTCGTGGGCGCGCCCACGCCGGCGGGTCTGCGGCGCACGGTGCAGCGGCTGCGCGACGCGCTGCGCGAGGCCGGCCGCGATCCCGCGTCGGTGCGCATCTTCGCGATGTTCACGGCCATCGTCGATGAGACCGAAGCCCTCGCCAAGGCCCGCCACGACGCCTATCGCGCGCGCGTGAGCTACGACGGCGCGCTGGCGCTGCTGTCGGGCTGGACGGGCATCGACCTGAGCCGCTACGCACCCGACGACACGCTCGAGTATGTCGATACCAACGCCGGACAGTCCGCGCTCGCGTCGTTCAGCAAGCTGGACCCGAGCCGCACGTGGACCGTGCGCGATGCCGTCGAGTTCGTCGGTATCGGCGGGCGCGGCGGTGTGGCCGTCGGCGACGCGCGGCAGGTGGCCGACACGCTCGAGGCGTGGATGGACGAAACGGGCATCGACGGCTTCAACCTCGCGTCGGTCGAGATGCCGCGCACGTTCGAGGACATCGTCACGTACCTCGTGCCCGAATTGCAGCGGCGCGGCGTCTACAAGACCGAGTATGCGCCGGGCACGCTGCGCGAGAAGCTCACCGGCACCGATGACCGGCCCTCTTCCGCCACGCTTCAGGCGCCGCATATCGGCGCGACGTTCCGACACCCTGCTTCCTGATTCTCCGGAGTTCCCATGCCCCGCGTTACCGAGTTGTCCCCCGATACGTTCGACAGCAGCCGCCGCGCGCTGTTCGAGGCCTTCACAGGCAATGGCCATCATTTTGCCGATCAGTTCTCGGTGCTCGCGCACGTCGGTCCCGCCGTCGATCATCTGCCGCAGATGCTACTGGAGCTCAAGGCCCGCAACGCAGTGCCCCATCGCTTTATCGAGATCGCCATCGTGGTCGTGTCGCTGCTCAACGACTGCGAGTATTGCGTGCGCAACCACGCGCCGCGGCTGGCCGTGGAAGGCGTGAGCGAAGACGGCGCGCGACGCCTGCTCGACTATGCGGACCACCCCGAACTGTCCGAGGCGGACAAGCTCGTGGTCGAGTATGCGATCGCCGTCACGCAGCAGCCGCAGCGCATCCGCGACAACGTGTTCGAGCGCCTGCGTACCCATTTCTCGGAAGCCCAGATCGTCGAGCTGACGTTGCGCATCGCCTTGTGCGGGTTCTTCAATCGATTCAATCAGGCATTGCAGATCGGCGAAGACGCCACTGCCGTGCATCCTCTCTAAGCCCTTCAGCGATTCAAAGACCGTCCATGTCCCGTCTTCCCTCGGCCCAGCGCCGGGCCCTGCTGCGCGCGCTCGGCGCCGGCACGGCCGCCGCCTCCCTGTCCCAGTTCTCGTCCCTTGCCTTTGCACAGGACAGCGGCCCCATCCGCATCGGCATCCTGGCCCCGCTGAGCGGCGGCGGCGGTGCCTATGGCGCCGGCATGGTGAATGCCGCCCGCAAGGCGGCGGAGTTCATCAATTCGCAGGCGGGCGGCGTGCTCGGTGGCCGCAAGATCGAAATCCTCGTCGAGGACGACGAAAGCAATCCGACCGCCGGCGTGGCGGCCGCGCGCAAGCTGCTGGACGTGTCGAAAGTAAGCGCGATCGTCGGCGTATGGAGCAGCGCGGTAGCGATGGCCGTCAAGCCGCTGACCGTCGAGCGCGGTATTCCGTTGCTCGTGACGGGTTCCGGCGACGAAGTCACGCAGGGCGACAACAAGGGCCTCGTCTGGCGTTTCCAGGCGCGGGGCAGCGACTGGGGCGCGGTGTTCGCGCACGCGGCGCTCAAGGATGGCGCGCGCAAGGCGTCGCTGCTCGTGTTGCAGACGCCGTTTACGCTGAGCATGGTCGATCCGTTCGTCAATGCGTTCAGGAAAGGCGGCGGCGAGGTGCTCGACACCGTCTACTACAACCCCAACCAGCCGTCGTATCGCGCGGAAGTCGAGAAGGTCTTCGGCCGCAAGCCCGATGCCGTGTTCGTGCCCAGCTATCTGCCCGACCTGTCCGCGATCGCGCGCGAGGTCTACCGCGGCGGGTTCAGCGACACGCGCCTGTATGCGAACTCGTCGTCGGCCGATGCGGAAGGCGCGTTTATCAAGAACGTCGGCAAGCAGGTGGCCGAAGGGATTCACCATATCCAGTCGATCCCGCCCGCCACGTCCACCGCCTATCGCACGTTTGCGAAGGAAGCGGGCATCGCGCCGGGTACGCTGGCCATTTTCCCGTCGAACGTCTGGGACGAGATTTCGGTGCTGGCATTGGCGATCGAGCGCGCGGGCAGCGCCGATCCGAAGGTCTTCGCCAAGGCGATTCCGACCGTGGTCAACGGTCCGGGCACGGCCGTGGAGAACCCCGTCGATGGGCTCAAGGCCCTGCGGGCGAAGCAGGCGATTGCCTACAGCGGCGCCGGTTCGCAGTTCCGCTTCACGCCGACCGGCGACCAGCTCAATCGCGAGTACGGGCATTTCGTGATCCGCAACGGCGCGAATCAGCTCGTCGATACACTGCGGTGAGGCCGGACCCGCTCGCCTGGCCGGCCGGAGGGCTGCGCGCCGACGCGGTACGCGTATCGTTCGGCGGCCTTGTCGCGCTCGACGGCGTCTCGCTGCAACTCGCGCCGGGCCGCATCACTGGCCTCATCGGCCCCAACGGCGCGGGCAAGTCCACGCTGTTCAGCGTGCTCGCGGGCACGCAGCGGCCCGATAGCGGCCGCGTGCTGCTGGGGGCCGACGATATCACCACGCTGCCCGTGCATCGCCGCGCGCGTCGCGGCGTCGCCCGCACGTTCCAGCTCGCGCGCGAGCTGGACAGCCTGACCGTGCTCGAGAACCTGCTGCTGGCCACGCCCGATCATCCCGGCGAACGCCTGTGGCCGCTGGCCTTCGCGCGTGGCCGCGTGCGGCGGGCGGAGCGCGAGGCAACCGATCGCGCGATGGCGCTGCTCGAACGCGCCCGGCTGCAACGGCTGGCCGACGCGCCGGCCGGCGCGCTGTCGGGCGGGCAGAAGAAACTGCTGGAACTCTGCCGCGCACTGATGGCCGATCCCGATATCGTGCTGCTCGACGAACCCGCCGCGGGCGTGAACCCCGTGCTCGTCGAATCGCTGGGCCAATTCATCCTCGATCTGCGCGACGAGGGCAAGACCTTTGCACTGGTCGAACACAACATGGACCTCATCGCGGCGCTGAGCGATCACGTCGTGGTGCTGGCACAGGGTGCGATGCTGGCCGAAGGCTCCTTTGCATCCGTCACCGACGACCCGCGCGTCCGCGCCGCGTATCTGGGCGCGGAGTTCGGAGCTGCCGCATGACCGCTCCCCTGATTCTCGACGGCGTCACCGCCGGCTATCACGGCAAGGCGATCGTGCATGGCGTGTCGCTCGATATCCCCGCTGGCGGCGCGCTGACCGTGATCGGCCCCAACGGGTCGGGCAAATCGACGCTGCTGAAGAGCGTGGTCGGCCTCGTGCCGCTGATGTCGGGGAGCATCGGGCTCGGCGAGCGCGAGATCGGTACGCGCGACGCGCCCGCGCGCACGCGGCTCGGCCTTGCCTATGTGCCGCAGGAGCGGAACGTGTTCCCGAATCTGAGCGTCGCCGACAACCTGCGGCTCGGCTGGGAAGCACTGCATGGTCGTGCCGGCCGCCATGCGCGCGCACTGGAACGCGCGCGGCGCGACGAGGTACTCGCACTGTTCCCGGAAATCGCGGACCGCCTCGCCACGCCCGCGGGCCTCCTCAGTGGCGGCCAGCGGCAGATGGCCGCGATGGCCTCGGCGCTGATGCAGAACCCGTCGCTGCTCGTCCTCGACGAACCCTCCGCCGGCCTCTCGCCACGCAATGCATCGCTGCTGTTCGATCGCATCGCCGATATCCGCGCCACCGGCATCACGCTGCTGATGATCGAGCAGAACGTGCGGCTCGGCCTTCGCGTGGCCGACCATGGCGTCGTGCTCGTCAATGGGGAGATCCGCCTCCGCGCGAGCGCCGCGCATCTGCTGCATGACGCCGATCTGCCGGCATTGTTCTTTGGTCACGCCCTGCCTACATGATCGATACGCTTCAAATCCTGTTCAACGGCGTGGTGTCCGGCCTGCTCGTCGCCCTGCCCGCGCTGGCGCTCGCCCTGACCTTCAGCGTGCTGCGCTTCGCCAATTTCGCGATCGGCGCGATGCTGACCGCCGGTGCCTATGCCATCTACGCCTTCAACGCGGGCCTCGGCTGGCCGCTGTGGGCGGCGGCGCTCGCGGGCATCGTGCTCGGCGGCGGCCTCGCCATGCTGGTCGATCGGCTCGTCTATCGTCCGCTGCGCGAGCGCTCGCCCGTGACGCTGCTCGTCGCCAGCATGGGCGTCGCATTCGTGCTGGAGAACCTCGTGCGCTTTGTCGCCGGCAACGCGCCGGTGGGCTACGCGGTGGATCCCGCGCGGCCGCTGCGGCTTGCCGGCCTGCGCGTGAATCACGAACAACTGCTGATCGTCGCCATCGGCGTGGCAAGCCTTGCGCTGGTGTGGGGCGTGTTCCGCTTTACCGCGCTGGGCCGCGCCATGCGCGCGGTGGCCGACAATGCTCCGCTCGCGGCCGCGCGCGGCATCGTCGCGAATCGCGTGATCGGCGCCACCTGGTTTATCGCGGGCGGGCTCGCCACGACCGCCGGCATGCTGATCGGACTCGATTCGACGCTCGACCCGCAGATGGGCTGGAATTATGTGATCCAGGTCTTCGCGGCGGCCATCCTCGGCGGCATTGCGCACCCCATGGCCGCGGTGGCCGGCGCGCTCGTGCTCGGTGTCAGCGCCGAGCTCTCGACCCTCGTCATCGCGCCGCACTACCGTCCGCTCGTCGCCTTCGCCGTGCTGACCCTTCTGCTGCTGATTCGCCCCTGGGGCATCTTCGGCACCGCCCGCCTTGCCAAATGACCAGCTACCTGATTTCCCTCCTCGTCCTGGTGTCCATCGCCGGCATCGCCGCGCTCGCGCTGAACCTGCAATGGGGCCTGACCGGCATGGTCAACTTCGGGCTGTTCGGGTTCTATATGCTGGCCGCCTATGTCTATGCGCAGGTCGCTGCCAGCGGCGCATCGCCGTGGCTCGCGCTCGGCGCGGCCATCGCGCTGACCGGCGTCGCCGGCGCGCTCACCAGCCTGATCTCGCTGCGGCTGGCCGACGACTATCTGGCGATCGTCACGCTCGGCTTTGCGGAATGCCTGCGGCTGGTCGCCATCCACGAGGAGTGGCTCACGCGCGGCAGCCTCGGCATTGCCAATATCGCCCGGCCGGTCGCGGGCGATGGCGCGTTTCTCGCGCTCTGCCTCGCGGCGCTGCTGCTGAGCTTCGGCTTGCTGGAGACGATCGCCCGGTCCCCGCTCGGGCGTGCCGCGCGGGCGCTACGCGACGACCCGCTCGTCGCCGCGACGGCGGGCAAGGACGTGCTGTGGCTGCGTGTGAAGCTGTTCGGCATCGGCGCGGCCATCACGGGCGTCGCCGGCGCGCTGCATGCCGGCTACTACCAGTACATCGACCCCACGCAGTTCGGGCCGATCATCACCGCCTATGCGTTCATGGGCGTGATCATCGGCGGGCGCGGCAGCAACCGCGGCGTGATCCTGAGCGCGTTCACGGTGATCCTGCTGCTCGAGGGCACGCGCTTTCTCAACGACCATATCGGCTGGCTCGCGCCGGCGCAGCTCGCGGCCCTGCGCCTGATGCTGATCGGCGTGGGCCTGATTCTCGCGCTGATCTACCGGCCGCAGGGGCTGGTGCCCGAGTACCGCCGTCAGCTCGCGAGCTGAGCGGCGCTCGCGCGCAGCAGCACGCTGTCATGCATGCGCGACAGGATGTCGTCGCGCTGCAGATCGTCGTCCACGCGGTGCATGGTGTCGTTGCGCACCGCCTCCTGGATCATCCCGAGGACATCGAACGTGCGCGACTTCGACGAGGGGTCCGTGACGTCCGACTCCAGATGCCCGAGCTCGTACTTCTGCACGCGGCGCGACTGGTCGGCGGCCTGCGTGACCGTCGCCTCGACGAGCGCGCCATCGGCATAGGCAAGCCGCATGTCGCTGCTGGCCGTGTCGTGAATCTGCTCGTAGATGTAGTTCTGCGAGTAGCGGCTCTCCGACAGCATCAGCGGCGTGTCGTTGAACAGCGAACGGTGGAAACTCGCGTCAAGCTTCGACGTCTGACGCTGTTGCACGTTGCGATCGTCGCTGGAGCTACCCATGATCTGCGTGTGCTGCGACGCCTGATACGCGAACGAATCGACCTCGTCCGAACGCATCGGGTTGCTGGCCACGGCCGCCTGCGTGATCGACGCGTCGAAATCGCCGAGACCCGTCATCATGCCGCGATCGGCCACGCTCAGCTGAATGTTCGAGCCGGCCGCGCGGATGCCTCCCGCGTCGGACGCACCGCTGCCGTCGCGATGGCCGTGCAGGGTCGCGAAGGCGTCCTTGAACATCGCCATCAGCGCCGGATCGGCCTGCCCGCGGGATTTCGCCGCATCGAACTGCCTGAGGTAGTGCTGGATCGCGGAAGCCTGCTGCGCGGCGCTGCCGAGGGTTGCGGCGTTGGCCATATCGACCTTGACGTCGATATCGCCGGCCGGTCCCCGGACCGTGACGGTGCGTTGCCGGTCGTCTGCGGCAAAGTCGATCGACTGGGTCTTGTTCTGACCCGCGTCGATCGTCGCGTGCAGGTTCACGGATGCGATCACCTTGGGATCGGTATCGAGCAGGTTGCCGAGATCGAGGCGTGGCGGTACTTCACCGAGCGCGTCGAGGGCGGTCTGGAACGCACTGGACAAGCCGGCCAGCGCCTCGCGGTCCGCGGCGGTCAGCGTGCCGTCCGTGACCGCCACGCGCACGGCCAGCCGGTCCCGGTCGCTGCCGAGCGTGACGGTCACCGTCGCCCCGCTGCGAAGGTTTAGCGTCAGCCCCACCTCGTTGGTAGCGGGCGCCTGAAAACGCGAATCGCCAATGTCGCTCGTACCACTGGCCTCCCCGGCCGCTGCATTCGGCCCGACGGCAATGACCGACTGCGAATAGTCGCTTGCGTCCGTGCGGAATCGCTCGAGCATGGCCGCGCCGAGCCCGGCGAACCGGCTGCCGAGCGAAGTCGTCAGGACATTGCCCGCCAGATGGGACGAAATCGCGTCGCTCGAGGCGCGCTGCCATGCGTAGCTGGGAGAGAGTTGCGCAAGCGTGTAGACCGGCGATGCGCCGGTCTGACCCAGCGTCACGGATCCGCTCCGGTTCGTCGGGGCGGCGTTGCTGGCGGGGGCGGGCCGGCTGCCAGCCGGCGCGGCGGAGGCCGCGCCAGTCTGATTCAGGCTCGCGCTGAGGGAGGAAGCGATAGCGACCATGCCGATCATCGAATAAGGAGCATTCGTGATCTATCGGCAACTTTCGCGGAAACCTGAGCAGTCTGCCGGGCCCGGTGATGCGGACGCGGCCGCGTCTTGGCGGTTAATTGAGTAAATTGGCGTTTTTACGATGCCACTCAGCGCGCGGTGCCGGGCTTGCAATCCTCCACGCGGCCGACCACGCGACCCGTGCTCATCATCGGATGCCATTCGTCGGCACTGCGCACCTCGACGGTCGTACCGTCGCGCGCCTGCCGCAGGCTCACCACATGGAAGTACTTCGACTCGGCCTGGCCGCCGTCCGCGATGCGGATATCGACCTTGCCCGGTTCCGGATACGCGATCACCGTGGCGTCTTCCTTCAGCCAGCCCTTGAGGCACAGCACGAGGTCGCTCACGCTCGCCTTGGACTGGATCACCTTGGGATCGCGCGCTTCGATGGCCGAAGGCCCGCTGCTTGCGCAGGCCACGAGCAAGGGGGTGGCCAGGGTGGCGATGAAGAATGCACGGATGCCGTTCATGAAGTCTCCCGTAGAGAAGTGCGATCGGGCGACATGATATGACATCGATGTATCGAAATGTAAGCGTCACACTCGCCGGCGACATTTTCATACAAGGCGATACGTTCCGAGAAATACCGGCGATACAGGTTGGCAGTCAAATGGAACCCAACGCAAGCGATGCCGCAACGCATGGAATAGATGGCATCTCGCAGACGTCCTACTGCACACAACCTGTTGAAGGAACCGATCATGAAACGCCTTGCCCTCTCCACCCTCGCCGCCACGCTGCTCTTCTCCGCGTTTGCCGTGACGGCGCAAGCCAGCACGCCCGTCGATGCCGCGCAGAACACCTCGCGCGCCTATATCGACGCCGATCTGGACGCTTATGTGAAGTCCGGCCTCTCGGCCCTGAACCGCGGCGACGGTTCGCCGTTCGTGTTCGGCACCGAATACCAGCGCCGTCAGGCGCTGTACCGGGAGCTTCGCGCGGAGAACTTCGCGAGGCTGCAACAGCAGCAGTAACGGGAAACGACGGCTCCCCGCGCGCAGGGAGCCGATGCATGCTATCGCGCGATGCGATGCACCTCGCTGTTGAGGCCATCGCTCAGCGTGACGATGAACGCCGTCGCGCTGGCATCGATCTCCGACGCGAACGTCCCACCGCTTTCCGCCACCGCGACCGGTACCGTCCGGCCTTCGACACGCGCCCACGCACTGAGCCAGGGGTAGCGCCGCGCATCCCACCGCAGGTTCAGCGTGCGTCCGTCGATGCGATAGCTACCCCAGCCCGTACGCACGGCTCCGGCGGCCGCCTTGTCCGGCGCGAACGCGTCGGTGCCCGCGTCCGGCGTCGCCAGCGCCGTGACAACGGGCTTCCCATCGCGAACGACGTAGATCGATTCGATACCGCGCATGGCGGGAACGGTGACACTGAACACCGTTGCCGGTGGGGATGCCCGGCGTTCGATCACGGCAAGTTCCAGCGGGAACCGGAACGTGCCGGCGGCGGTGCGTACCTCGAGTTCGGCGGGCCCGCGCGGCGCGGACGCCTCCAATGCCACCGTCTCCGACGTCACGGGAATCGCCACCACCGGATTCAGCTGCGCGGTAGCGCCGTCATCCTTCAGGACACCCGACACGTGCAGAGACATCGCCGCATCGTCGCCACAGCCCAAGCCGTCGCACGGCTCGCCCGCCGCTCCCGCTTCGGCCAGATCCGTGCCCACGCGCCGCCTGGTATCGCTTGGCATCTGCGAGAGGATGTTTGCGTAGGTGAAATCCGAAATGGAACTCGGCTCGTTGTACGACATGATGTCCGAGAACGCCGTGGGACTGAACATGCGTCCCTCGTAGTAGCGCCATGGACCGCCGGCAAGCGCGCCCTCCTGGAACGCGTTCTTCGCGCGGACACCATTGCGCCAGTATGGAAACCGGCGGTCCTCCCAGGTGTGATCCCGCCCAAAGTTGTGGCCCAGTTCATGCAACATGACGCTGCTGACGGGGTCTGCCCCGGTCCAGGTCGCGGGCAATACCGATACGCGGCCCGGTGCATAGGCCAGCCCGCTTCCAATGACCGGCGAGAAGCCGACAAAGAAATCGCTGGATCCTCCGCGACTCGCCACACGCTCTCGCTCCAGCGCATCCAGCCACGCTTCCTCGTTGCCCGGGAACCGCTTGCCGCGGAGCCTGACCTGCCTGGGATGCTTGAAGAGCCTGACATCCGACAGCGGGAACTGCTCGCGCAGCGCGCGCTCCAGCACCGCGAAGCTGGGGGCGGCAGGCTTGGTGCCATCGGGCACCAGGTTCACGACATGCACGCGCATGAACGTCCGCCGCGGAACACTGGCACCGGTCGTGTAGGAGACGCGGCTGATGCTGGCCGGCGAGCGCTTGTCGTGCGCTTCGA
Source organism: Cupriavidus sp. OTU4054 (assembly GCF_038440175.1). Lineage (NCBI taxonomy): Bacteria > Pseudomonadati > Pseudomonadota > Betaproteobacteria > Burkholderiales > Burkholderiaceae > Cupriavidus > Cupriavidus sp. OTU4054. Next base: position 2,379 of record NZ_JASATF010000007.1, on the reverse strand, counting down.
CGCGAATCCGGAATCCGCGCTGCATCCACGAGGGATCGAGCGTCAGCGTGTAGCTGTTGGCGAGATCGTCCTGCGCCACGGCGCCGGCGCCGAGTTCGGCGGGGCCTTTCATGTCGAACCAGGTCGCGCCGCGGGCGCTGTTCGCAGCCATGAGTCGCACCGTGGGCAACGCCTTTGCCGCATCGGGGGCCGGCTTCAGCCGGACCTTCACCATGGTCGGCTTGTTGGCCACGAACCGCATGTACGGATGCTTCTGCCCGCGGCCAACGGCGTAAAGGTGCGTCTGGCCGATCTGCACGTCTTCGATCGTCACGGGCAGAGGCGCGCTGCCCGTCTTCTTCAGGTATCCGACCGCATAGCTGCGCTTCTGCCCGTCCCACAGTTCGACGGTGCCGTCGCTCCCCCCTTCGGGCACCTCGACGTCGAGCCATGACCCATCGCTCGCGGTGTCGATGACGTTCGCCGTGTCGCCATTCATGTCCACCTGGACGACCCTGTGCAGCCCGCTTCCGGTAATCCGTACGATCTCGCCGGCCTGCGCGTCGGTCTTCTCGAGCGACGCCCGCACGGGCAGCGCCTCCAGCGTCAGCGAAGCCGGGGACACCGCCCTGGCGCCATCCTCGCGAACGGCTTCCACGACGTGCGTCACGTCGGCATCGGTGGCCGTGCCGGGCAGCGTGACGGCGATCTGGGTGGCCGACTGAAACTCGGTGTGCAGCAACGTATCGCCCCACCGGACCCTGGTCCCCCGCGTAAAGCCGTTGCCGCGCAGCGCGATGGACGCGCCCTCCGGCCCCGCCGTCGGCTCGATGGTGTCAAGCTTCAGGGCGACGGCCTCGGGCACCGCGGTCAATGCGGTTGCGGAAATCGGCGCCGGACTCGACGGCGGCGCGACGGCATGGCTGGCGGATGGGCCGTCGTCCCCGCCGCACCCCTGCAACAGGACCATGACAAGTGCGACGGAACAGTGATGTCCGCGCGCGATGCTTCTGGAAGTTCTCATGAACGCCCTTCATAAGGAATGAGCGCCCATGATGAAGTTCGGTGCCGGCCCGCGTGCCGGCGTTAACACAACTTGCGAATCGCCTTACTTCTTCTGTTTCGGCTCCGTCAGCGTGCCGCCTTCCTTCAGGCACGTCGAGGCGGGCTTGACGACTACGCCTTTTCCCTTGCAATCGTTGAGGCCGGCGCAATCGTTGCTCGCCGTCGCGCACAGGCTTTCGCCCTTGCAGGCATTGACGCCATAGCAGCGGCCCGGCGCGTCCTTCTTGTCGGCGGCATGGGCCGGCGCGGCAACGGTGGACAGCGAGGCCAGCGCGACGAGCGCGGCGGCGGTGGCGAGGGTGGCGCGGGTGGTCTTGGTGATGGACATGTCAGGACTCCTTGGTTTCGGACAAGTGGTTCGAGGGGGTGTTAGTTCGCGGCGCGCGCGGCGTCTTCGATGACCTGCGCGACGGCTTCCGGCTGCGAAACGTGTACCGCGTGGCTGGCCTTGATCTCGGTGATCCGGGCGCCCGCGCGCTGGTACATCCAGCGCTGCAGATCCGGGCTCACGATGCGATCTTCGGTCGCGACGATGCCGTAGCTCGGCTTGTCGCGCCATGCGGCCGTCCACACGTTCGCGTTGTAGGCGGCCGTGGTGATCGGCACCTGCGACGCGGCCATGAAGTCCGTGCGGTTCGTGGTCAGGTCGGCCGCGTAGTCCGCATGGAAGGCGGCCGGATCGATCGACAGATGACCGTCGCGCGTCGATGCGAACGCGGCGCCCGCGCCGGGCTTCGATGCCACGAGCTGGGCCATGCCCTCGCCCACGTCCGGCTGCAGCGCGGCCACGTAGACCAGCGCCCTGACCTTGTCGCGCGCACCGGCTTCGGTAATGACCTCGCCGCCGTAGCCGTGGCCTACGAGCACCACGGGACCGCGTTGCAGGCTCACCCGCTCGCGCACGAGCGTGATGTCCTCGCCCAGCGTGGCGTGCGGCAGTTGCACGACGCTGACGTTGTAGCCTTTGTGGATCAGGATATCGTGCACCACGCGCCAGCCGGAACCGTCAACGAACGCGTCGTGCACGAGCACGATGTTCGTGGCGCCGGGCGGCACGGGCGCCGCCGATGTCGCGGCATGACCGAGTGTGGGAATGACCAGTGCCGCCGCGGTGGCGAGCAAAGGAATGAATCGCATCAGGTTGTCTCCAGCAGTTACCAATGAAAGTCGGAAAGCGTGCGGGAGGTATTTGAGGCGATGAATGTGTCGAGCGCGTAGCGGAAATGCACGCGTTCTGTCATGGCATGTATCCGGACCGGAGGCCGATACAGTGGGTTACCAGGAGAAGGGAACCGGAGGGCATTCGCGCCGCGGGGGGGGGCGCCCGCCCGGGGG